>CAZUSV010000029.1:27870-37617 GCA_964622645.1 uncultured Anaerolineales bacterium | reverse complement strand
ACTGCCGTTTTTGGGGGGGTGGGGGGGGCCCCCCCCCCCCCAATACCCCCAAATCTGGGAGCTATCCCGGTGATTCCTGGAGAGCCATCCCTCAGATGTGCTTAGATTTCTTCACAAACGGCCGGGACACTTGGAAGTCGCTGTTGGGCCTCCTGTGAAGTTACAAATTCCCAAAAACTAAGTTGGGCGCGGGTCGGTGCGACGATGGTGTTGCGCACCATATATATCGTGCGCTCTAGTTCCATCCCTGCCACATGAACTTCGGCAATATGGCCCAATTCCAGGCCTCGCATCGCAGCCAAGCGAGAGATGAAGGCAATACCAATCCCTTCTTCAACAGCCATCTCGATGGCTTCCGCATTCCCAAGTTCCATGGCGACATTGAGCATTTCGGGATAGATATCGTGGCCACGCAGAGCCTCCAGAAAGACTTCACGAGTACCGGCAGCTTCTTCACGCAAGATAATGGGTTCGTCCAAAATATCATCCGGATAGATTTGGGGATAATCAGCCCAGGGATGGTTCGCAGGGACGATCAAGATGACGTCATCGGTAAAAAGCTCCTTGTATTCCAGATCGCGACCCGCAATCCGTTTGCTTGATACGCCAAGTGCCACATCCCCAACAGACAACTTATTGAGCACACTATCCCGGCTGGTGACTTCGACATTGATGCGCACCATGGGGAATTGCTGCCGAAACAGGGCGATCAATCCCGGAAGCAAATATTTTCCAGAAGCTGTCGAACATCCAACGGTCATCTCTCCAACAACTTCTCCCTGCAGAGAAACCATAGTCTCATCGAGCCGGCGAGCCAACCCGATGACCTCTTTTGCTAGTGGCTCCAGAACCTGACCAGCTTCCGTGAGGCACATCGCACGTCCCTGTCGGTTGAAGAGTTTGACACCAAAGCGATCCTCTAAACCACTGATCTTCTGGCTTACCGCAGGTTGTGTCAAGTGCAATTTCCTTCCTGTCTTACTGAAATTATTGCACTCTGCGGCTTCGACAAAAACGACTAGATCATCAATAGACAGCATGGCTACACCTTTTTCAGAACCAATCAGACATTGAAATCTCTGCTGAGACAAGAAGTCCGTTTTGCCCGGATGGCACGCAAAGCGACGGACTTGGTATTACAGCAGAAAATTCATTTTCGCTCAACCTCAACCACGGAACGGATTTACCCGAAAAAAAGGTGTGAGCAGGGGGCTTCCCTTCTGGGCTGATTAGTTACAGGCCTCTTTAGATTCATACACTGCTCATATAAGTTGACCTGATACTTAAGCGCCACAATTGTTACTTTTAATTATAGATGCATTCAATATAAATTCTTAGGCAATTTGTCATATCTCCAGGTATGACAGATTGCACTATTGGTGAAACCACGCTGAGGATCTGCCAGACCCGTCACCCCCAATGCCACCCATGAGGCAGCCATTTTTGTACATTTCCGAACATATGTAACCATGCAATGTTTACCACTTATGTCATATTACGTTTATCACCCCCATCCTGTGATAGATATCACTAAAAAGACGCACATCTCTATGTTATATTTTTCACGGATAAACGTATGTGCATAAGCGCATATCTCAATAATAAAATAACCACGTACAAGGAATTCTAAATGTCTGACCTTCGAGCCGAAATCAATAAGTTGCACGCCAATATCTGCAGTGGCCTTGCAGATCCCACGCGCATCTTAATCCTCTATACCTTGCATGACCAGCCTCACAACGTCAGCGAACTCGCTGAAAGCCTCGAACTCCCCCAACCTACAGTCTCACGCCACTTGAAGGTCTTGCGGGAACGGCAAATGGTTCTGGCTGAGCGTGATGGCCAGGCAGTTCTCTATTCCCTCGCCGATGCTCGTATCATCGAGGCCATGGACCTGCTGAGGGCCGTCCTGGCCAGTCGTTTACAAGACCAGAGTGAATTGGCTGTGTCCGTAAGCCAGGATATTTCATCATAAACTTCAAAATACTCGGGAGTAACTTCATGAAAACATTTTTGATCCTAGGTGCCGGCACTGGCGGAACAATGGTAGCCAATAAAATGGCCCATGAACTGGACCCCCAGGAATGGCGCATCATCATTGTCGATAAGTTCGAAACCCATTACTACCAGCCTGGGTTCCTTTTCATTCCCTTTGGCATATATACGCCAAGCGATGTGATAAAACCCAAGCGGGATTTCATCCCCCACAATGTCGAATATATTCTATCCGATATCGAATTGATCGAACCAGATAATCATCGTGTGATCCTGACAAAAGAGGACAGAGTCATCAATTACGATTACTTAGTGGTTGCGACTGGAACCCAAATCCATCCCGAAGAGACAGAAGGGATGGCCGAAGATGGCTGGTACGAGAATAAGTTCGATTTCTACACCGTCGAAGGTGCCACAGCCTTAAGCCGCTTCTTGAAATTCTGGAAAGGCGGGCGCATGGTGCTCAACATCACCGAAATGCCCATCAAGTGCCCCGTGGCACCGTTGGAATTCCTCTTCCTGGCTGACTGGTTCTTCCACGAGCGTGGCATGCGCGACAATGTAGAGATCATTTTTGCCACTCCATTGGATGGCGCTTTCACCAAACCGCGTGCCTCGGCCATCCTGGGGGATATGCTTGACCAAAAAGGCATCCATCTCGTTCCAGAATTCAACATTGGCTGGGTCGAAAACGATGAGAAGAAAATCATTTCCTACGATGAACAAGAAGTTGATTATGATCTATTGATCACCATTCCCACCAACATGGGCGCTGAAGTCATCGATCGCTCTGGGATGGGTGACGAACTCAACTATGTCCCTATCGACAAGCACACCCTGCAGTCGAAGAAATGGGAGAACGTCTGGGTGATTGGCGATGCCGGCAATGCGCCCACATCCAAAGCCGGCTCTGTAGCCCACTTCATGTTGGATGTGCTCATCGAGAATATGCTCCGCCACATGGAAGGCCTGGAGCCTCTACCCAAGTTCGACGGACATGCCAACTGCTATATCGAATCTGGCTTCGAGAAGGGTATCCTGATCGACTTCAACTATGATGTCGAACCTCTCCCAGGGAAATTCCCTCTACCTGGATTTGGACCTTTTTCTCTGCTCAAAGAATCCGCAGCCAACCACTGGGGCAAAATGGCCTTCCGCTGGATCTATTGGAACATTCTGCTCAAAGGCGGCGAAATGCCCTTTGAATCTCAGATGACCATGGCTGGAAAGTGGGCTTAAAGGAGTTCGTCATGACTGATGACCTGGCTCTACTCCACCAAAAGGTTGACCTGCTTAGCGAGCAAGTTGCAGTGTTGACTGCACACACCGAAGTTCAGCAACGCCGGCAGCGAGAGTTCGATGAACTCAAGAACGATGCCATTCCGATCGTCAATCATATGATCAAGTTGAGCATCGATGAATTGGCTGACATCGGAACTGAGTTCGAAATAGAAGATCTCTTCTTCTTGCTCAAGCGTGTGATCCGCAATACCCATATGCTCCTGGCTATGTTCGACCGCTTCGAAGCCCTGATGGGTTTGGCCGACGAAACTGAGCTCTTAGGAAAGCAAGTATTCAATTACACTGTCGAACAGCTCGACAAATTCGAACGGGAGGGATATTTCGATTTCGCCCGCGAAGGTTGGCAAATCGTGGAGAGAATTGTGACCGAGTTCTCCGAGGAGGATGTGCGCGCCCTTGGCGACAATGTAGTCACAATCCTGAACACAGTCCGCAATATGACCCAGCCTGAAATCATGGCGCTGGCTAATAACGCTGTCGGCGCAATGCAGGAAGATATTCCTGAATCAGAAAAAGTATCCACCTGGGCGTTACTGCGTGAACTTGGCGACCCCAAAGTTCGCCGTGGTATGGTCCGGATGATCAATATACTCAAAGCTCTTGACGAGCAACCAAATTAGTCTATCAAACCAATATTCACCGAAGGAGTTAAATAATGTCTCTGTTAGCAGCTGTTTCAATCAATGAAGAAGGTTTCCTGACCAATCCAGATGAATGGACCAAAGAGGTCGCTATGGAAATAGCCAAAGGTGAGGGTATCGCTGAACTTAGCGAAGATCATTGGAAAATCATCGAGTTTTGTCGAAGTCAAGCAGAAGAATCCGGTGCCGCACCCACACTACGCCAGATCACCAAGGGAACAGGCATCTCAACCAAAGAGCTTTTCGCCCTTTACCCCAAGGGCCCTGCCAAGAAGGTCGCCAAGATCTCTGGTCTGGGTAAACCCGAAGGTTGTGTATAAATTCCCTCTAAAACGATCAATAAACCTTGACGAAAGGATCAACAAAATGACTTCTGAAAATCGCCACATGGCATTCATTTGCTCCAAAGGCAACCTAGATATGGCTTTACCTGCCCTGATCATGGGATGGGCTGCTTTGGGCGACGGCATCGATGTAACCCTTTTCTTTACCTTTTGGGGATTGGATATCATCACAGATAAGCGTATAGATCACCTGGAGCTTGCCCCAGTTGCCAATACTAGCTTCAAAATGAGCCTGATGGGACTGCCCACCGGCAACCTGGGTGTCCCCCAAATCATGGGGGCACTCCCTGGAATGACCGCTTTTAGCAGTTGGTTTATGAAGAAAAAAATCGCTGATCTAGAAGTACCCCCTATGCGAGAGTACGTTCAAATGCTCGTCGATGCTGGCGCTAATTTATACGGCTGCAAGATGACATGCGACATGATGAATCTGTCGATGGACGATTTTGTCGACGGCGTCAAGAGCATCGTTACAGCCAGCGACTTCATGGATCTTACCGAAGGTGCACAAATAATTTTCATATAATTATTACTAGCACAAGGCCTCGATGTATGCTGGATTTCGCATCGAGGCCTTGCCAAACGGGGAATCCCCCGAAAAAAGGGCCTGGCTGAGCAGTTACATTCTAAGATACAAATCGCGACGAATCTACAACCCCTCCATAATAGCCTCTTCACTATCACTATCACTTTCACTTCCGGCTATACCTGAAGCGATATGATACTCGCTGGGATTCTCGCCCTCCTCAAATCCAGCCAATACAAAAACTGCATTGGTTACTGTGTTTCCGGGATTACGCCATTGGTGTTTTAGTTCAGCTGCAAAGATAAGACTATCACCAGGTTCTAATACAAAGTATTGATTCTCTACCTGGTATTCAAGTTTCCCGCGCAGACATAACACAAATTCATGACCGGTATGCACCATGGGGAAGCGACCGCTATTAGCACCGCTTTCCAGAGTGAGCATGAAGGGCTCGACACGTCCTGAGAAAAACTCGCCCCCTAGGCCTTCCCAAAGCCCGCGGTGGAAAGGTACCCTAGTGCGCTGATTACTTTTTATGAAGACGACTTCCTTCTGTGGCGTTTCGGTGCGGAAGAAAGCCGTAATCGGTACTTCCATGGCATCAGCGAGTTTATACAGAGTACTCACCGATGGCGAAGACTTACTCCGCTCGATCATGCTCAATGCATTTGCAGACAGTCCACTCATACGAGCTAACGCCCGCATAGATAGATTTCGTTCTTCGCGCAAATCCCGCAATCTTAACCCTACATCGACAGACAGGGCTTCTTTATCAAATAATTCCATGGCAATCGCCTCCGATCAAATATGGACACATTCAACACAAGATTTTTTTAATCCATTATATATTGTACCAAATAACTCCGAATTTGGTAGTGTAGCGCGTAGAATTCGTTGCAATGACAAATTTTAGTTTGGATGTATCTTATTCGCCATTGTCAAGCTTCTCAGGCCAGAGAGAATTATCCGAATAAAAAGTGTGCTTGCGGATGATCCGCAAGCACACTTTTTATTCGGAAACTTTCTCTCAATGGATAATCAGAAGCATTTGGAATAGCTATACAGATATTAATCCTGTGCGAATGGCGAACTTCACTAATTCTGTGGCTGAGTGCAAGTTCAATTTATTCATAATGCGCTCGCGATGACGGGATACAGTCTTAGGGCTGATAGCAAGTTTTTCGGCAATTTGGGGAGTGGACAGACCTTCAGCGACCATCTCCAATACCTGGCGCTCTCGTTCACTGAGCACATCGAGATCAGGATGTGCCTGGTCAGCAGGATCAGGCGAAACGTCGCTGGCTGATCCCTTTAAGAGACGCCGATAATCCTCCAGGAGCCAGCTTGCCAAGGTGGGTTGCAGATACACATTGCCCGCATGTACGGTTCGAATGGCAGATACCAATTCATCAGCCGCGGCTTGTTTAGAAATGTATCCCGCAGCTCCAGCAGCCATCATCTCAAAGAAATATTGCTTGTCTTCGTGCACAGTCAGTGCCAGAACTTTGCAATCAGGACACATATTAGAAAGCTGGCGTGTGGCTTGCAGCCCGTCCATCTCTGGCATGGTGATATCCATTACGATCACATCGGGCTGAGATTCAGTAGCGATTTGAATAGCCTCAAGACCATTGCGGGCTTCTCCCACCACTTCCAAGAAATCTTGAGTTTGAAGAAATGTCCTCAACCCTGTACGAACAACGTCGTGATCATCAACCAGCAATATACGGATGGCTTCCATATCCTACTCCTCAAGCTACATTACGGGGTACCAAAATCTCAATATTGGTGCCTTTGCCTGGGTTAGATTGTAGTAAAAATTGGCCGTCAACAGAGCGCACTCTTTCACGCATACCGGCGATACCCAGCCCTGCTTTGGGTTGCTCTAAAATCTTTTGGTCAAACCCGACACCCTCATCCTGAATATTCAGACGCGTTTCCTTTAGTGAACATTCCAACGATATGATAGCTTCTTGGGTTTTCCCATGACGGGCAATATTGGTTAACGCCTCCTGAATTACTCGAAAGAAGACTGTCTCCACTAAGGGGTCCATGCGTTTCTGACAACCCTGCACATCCAGGGAGACCTCTAAGGCAAGCTGGTCGCGCACATCATCAATCAAATGCTCAAGCGCGGGCACCAAACCTAGATCATCCAATTGCGCTGGTCTGAGATCGTGTACCAGCCGATACAACCCTTTGGACATCTGGCGACTGAGGTCTTGCAGTCTGCCCACCGCACCATCGACGACATCATCCCCTTGGCACCGGTTCTTCAAAGTCGCTAAATCTAAAGAAAAACCTGTCAAGATTTGCGCTAATTCATCATGCAATTCACGTGCGATGCGCGAACGCTCCTCTTCTTGAGTGATCACAGTATGCCTCAACAATTGCTTCTGCAAGGCTTCCCGCTTGACAAGCTCATCCTGGACCCTCTCCAATGCTTCCAGCCGATCTCTTTGTGCCTGGACGAGTTGTTCCTGGCGCTCTTTTTCCACAATTTGGGTCGCTCGCATCAGACTGGCTGTGATCATTGTTGCCAGCACTGCCCGAACAACCTGAACGGGAAATCCAAAGAAAGCGTTGAACCAAACGGAATTAATAATACGCGCAGGAGGAATATCAATCTCAGAGACAAAAATCTGGGTCATAGCATAGATAGCAAATCCAACAGCCGCCCAATTCAAGCTCGAGGACAAAGCACCTCGCTGGGAAACCTTGGCTTGTTGACCCTGATTGATGAGTGCGACCGCAGCCAGGATCCCCCCTGGAACTGCCAGCACATATCGAGCTAGAACATCTGCCCGTCCAATCCAGAGCTCGAAATCGCCCCAAACGGTTGCACCACTGAAAACGATTAATGCGGCATACAGAGTTAACAAACCTGCTCCAACCCAGGCATCCATGGCGGCAAGTCGTTTTGGCGGCCGCAACACCTGGATCCCATAAGCGACAAGTGAGGCAAAAGAAACAGCCAGCAACCCCAATCGCAGCCAATACCAATAGCCTTGTAAGGGTATTTCCAGCCAGGTATTCTGTATTATGAAAATTTCTAACCACTCATGGATGCCATGTAAAATTCCGAATACCGCCAAGGGTCTTAACACCCGCGCTTCAGCTAATAGTGGCGAGCGGCCAAATTCTAGTATGATCGCCAGGCCCATACTAAAGAAGGCCAACCCATAAAAGAAATAAACTAAGATCATATCCAATTGGAAGCCCGGGGCAGACATCATGAACATTCCTTTGGACAAGTACAATTTCGCTTAGTGATATTTGTCATGTGTGTGAGGTATTTCACTTGACACCAGGATTAATGTTGGGTTAGAATACCCAATAGTAAATCTAGGAATTGGGGTGTTTTGCCCATTTTACCATCGACCTAGTATTTTTTGGGCAAATCTACCCAATATTTTACCTGATGACTCAAGGAGGTGGCCGCCCAAAAAGATTTAATGCGAGAAGAGCTCGAATATTCCTATTAGTGTAATGGAGAATGATTATGAAACCTAAATATATCTTAGTGATCGGCTTATTACTGATCGCAGGCCTTGCCCTGGTAGCTTCACCCAGCTTCGCTAGTGAGGTTGATGCAGAAGGCGATGGTGCCGGTGCTGAATACGTGAAGTCAGAAACATGCGCACAGTGTCATGGTGACATCTATGAAGTTTTCATGCTTTCCGGCCACCCGTACAAACTCAACAAAGTTGTCGACGGGCAGCCCCCAACTTATCCTTTCACCGAAGTTACCGAGTTACCCGAAGGATATACCTGGGATGACATTTCATACGTCATCGGCGGCTATAACTGGAAATATCGCCTCATCGATCAAGAAGGTTATATCATCACTGGACCTCCCGGAACTCGTGGAGACGAAGCTGCTGCAGAAGGCTTCCTTGGACAGTATAACTTTGCCAACCCCATTGTGGGTAACGAGGCTGGTTGGGTTGCCTACCACCCAGGCGAAGAAAAAGCCTACACCTGTGGCACCTGCCACACCACGGGCTACTCGTCCTGGCCTCCTGATGCACGTCAGGATGACCTGCCCGGTTTGGTGGGCACCTGGTCTGAAGGCGGCATCCAATGCGAACGCTGCCATGGACCTGGAAGCCTGCACGCTGCCAACCCCCACGGTGTAGCCCTGAAAGTGGATCGCTCCTCCGATTTGTGTGGCGAATGTCACGAGCGTGGCGCGCAAGAGTCTGTCAATGCCAGTGGTGGCTTCATCAAGCATCACGAGCAGTATGAAGAACTCTTCCAGAGCAAGCACATCACCATCGACTGTGTGGTCTGCCATGACCCCCATGCTGGTGTAATTGCCCTGCGCAACGCAGAAGAAGGCACTCCCACAACTCGAACCCAGTGTGAGAACTGCCACTTCCAACAAGCCAAGTACCAGGATTCCCCGGTGCACATGGAACTCGTCGCCTGCATCGACTGCCACATGCCGCGCGCCACCAAGAGCGCTGTGGGTGACGCCGAAAAGTTCACTGGCGATATTCGCACCCACTTGATGGCCATCGATGCCACACAGATTGGGCAATTCACCGAAGACGGCTCTGAAGCCCTATCTCAGATTGGGCTGAATTTCGCCTGCCGAAGCTGCCATGTCGAAGGCGGTATGGCTTCCGTCAAGACGGATGAGGAACTGATTGACAAGGCTTGGGGCTATCACGATCGTCCCGAAGCTCCCTAAACAAAGCTGTTAGTAAGGCTCCAACGCGGGCTGGATCGATAAATTCGACCAGCCCGCATTTTTCATCCTATGATAATATTTCTAGAAGTCAAACATTTGAGGCGAGATGTTTGTCGTATGGCGTAAGTAGTTCGACACTGTCACATTCGCGAGAACATCCGGAAATTGGGGGGGGGGGCGGGGGGGGGCACCCCCCCCCCCCCCCCCCAAAAAAAAAAAAAAAAAAAAAAAGAAAAAAAAAAA
>CAZUSV010000029.1:0-27860 GCA_964622645.1 uncultured Anaerolineales bacterium | reverse complement strand
GTGGGGGGGGGGCGCGGCGCCCCCCCCCCCCCCCCCCCCCCCCAATTTTCGGGTTACTCGTCTGTAACGTGACATTGCCAAGGTAGTAACTGTATTGATTGTATTGGAGGTGAATATGAAACATAAATTTAAACTGATGATTGGCCTGTTGCTGATCGCAAGCCTCGCACTGGCTGCCTGTGCGGGCCCTGAAGGCCCTCCAGGCCCCCCTGGCCCCGCTGGCCCTGCAGGTCCAGAAGGTCCCCAAGGTCCTCCCGGACTGGATGGCCCTGCTGGTCCTGAAGGTCCTCCTGGTGAACCAGGCGCTCCCAGCGAGGCAGGTGAAGTTGTAGCTACTACAGCGGGCCCTGAGTACGTCACCAGCAAAGTTTGCACCGGATGTCATGTTGAAATCGCCGCGGCCTTCAACATGTCTGGCCACGCTTACAAGCTCAACAAGGTCGTTAATGGCCAACCCCCAGAATACCCCTTTACTGAAGTGCCCGAACCCCCCGAAGGCTACACCTGGGATGACATATCTTATGTGATCGGTGGCTATAACTGGAAAGCGCGCTTCATCGATCTTGAAGGGTATATCATCACTGGGCCTCCTGGCACGCGTGGTGATGAGGCTACTGCAGAGGGTTTCCTTGGCCAATACAACTTCGCCAACCCCGTGGTTGGCAATGAAGCCGGCTGGGTAGCTTACCATCCAGGCGAAGAAAAAGCCTACAATTGTGGTGCCTGCCATACAACAGGCTACAATCCTAACGGTAATCAGGATGGTCTTCCTGGGCTCATTGGTACCTGGGCCGAAGCTGGCATTGCTTGCGAAGAATGCCATGGGCCTGGCAGCCTGCATGTTGCCAACCCTTACCTGGTTTCGCCGAAAATCGAACGTGATTCAGAGCAATGCGGTGAGTGCCATATTCGTGGCGATGTCGAGTCCGTCAATGCCAGCGGTGGTTTCATCAAGCACCATGAGCAATACGAAGAGCTCTACCAGAGCAAGCACATCACGATCGACTGTGTCGTCTGCCACGACCCGCATGCCGGTGTCGTTGCACTGCGCAATGCAGAGGAAGGCACTCCAACCGTCCGCACCGAGTGCGAGAACTGTCATTTCAATCAAGCAGAGTATCAGGATTCACAGGTACACCCTCTCGTCGCGGACTGCATCGACTGCCATATGCCGCGCGTCACCAAGAGCGCTGTGGGCGATGCCGTGAAGTTCACCGGCGATATCCGCACCCACCTTATGGCGATAAATCCCAGACAAATCGAGCAATTTAGCGAAGATGGTTCTGAAGCCTTATCCCAGCTCGGGTTAGATTTCGCCTGCCGAAGCTGTCATGTTGAAGGTGGTTCCGCTTCTGTCAGGACGGATGAAGAACTGATCGACAAGGCTTACGGTTATCACGATCGCCCTGAGTCACCTTAAGAAGCTGTCTGAAATATCCTACGAAGACCCTAAAGGTTTCAAAATCGGCTTTTTGGCCTGCAAAAACGGCCTTTTGTGCCCGATTACTTGCATAAACCTTTAGGGTCTGGCGGCTGGAAAATACTTTTCAGAAATGCTCTAAGCTAAATCTAAATACCTGATTTGCCTTAACGCGGGCTAGATCGAATTGACCAGCTCTAGCCCGCGTTTATTATGAAAATGCAATTTCTATAAGCGATACCCTAACACTTACCTGCTATTAGCCAAAACTTGAGAAAACCATCACAAAACTTGATGATTAGCAGTAATTTTTACGACATTCAACCCCTGATTTATAAGTCATTACTGTGCTATACTTGCCCCAATTATTGAGGAATGTTATACCAAAAACAAAGAGCACTATCCCAACGTTTCCATCTAAGGCGTTATTCGGGTGGTGTTTCTTAATGTTTGGAGGAAGCCTTGAAACATATAAAGATCTTGCCATTCTTGGGCGTAATCCTGGCAGTTGCTGCGCTGGTAATACCCTTGAGGATTGCTTTGGCGCAGGATGAAGTCCCTGGTATCGCAGATGAAACCTGTCTCTCGTGTCATGACACCCCCGGGATGCGCATGACCTTGGAATCAGGTGAACTGCTCTACATCGCTGTAGACAGTGTCACGCATGCAACCTCCGTACACGGCCGCCAGGGGTATGCTTGCGTGCAATGCCATACCGATATCGATGGATATCCCCATCGCGAGACACCCGCTGCTACTCGAAGAGAATACACGTTAGCGATGTACGGATTGTGTGAACGATGCCACGCTAGCTATTATGACGCTACAATGGACAGCACCCACCAGAAGGCATTAGCAAATGGGGTTCAAGAAGCTGCTGTTTGTACTGACTGCCATGGAGCACACAATATCCAAGAACCAGAACCCCCGCGCAGCAATCTCCCCAAGATGTGTGAGCGCTGCCACTCTGAGATTTATCGCACCTATGAATTCAGTGTACATGGGGCGGCATTGATCGGCGAAGGGAACCCTGATGTGCCCACTTGTACGGACTGTCATGGCGTACATAATGTGCAAGGACCATCCACACAGGAAACCTTCCATCTTTTCTCTCCCCAATTATGTGCGGAATGCCATGCTGATGAAGAAATGATGGCACGCTATGATGTCAGCACCAATGTCTTCGAAACCTATGTTGCTGACTTCCATGGGACCACCGTTGTGCTCTTTGAAAAGATTTCCCCTGATCAGGAAACCAACAAGCCCGTGTGTATTGATTGTCACGGAGTGCATGATATGCGCAAAGTAAATGATCCCGAGAGTCGCGTGCTCAAGGAAAATTTACTTGTCACCTGCCAAAAATGTCATCCAGATGCCACAGCGAACTTCCCAACCTCCTGGCTTGGTCACTATGAACCTAGTGCAGAGGATGCTCCGCTGGTGTTCTTCGTTGACCTGTTCTACAAAATTATCATTCCGGTAACCATCGGCGGCATTGTCGTATTCATTGGAACCGATATCACCAAAAAACTGACCAAGAAGCGCGGAGGCCAAAATGACTGAAGAACGCAAATACCTCCGTTTCTCCTTATCAGACCGCTTAGAGCATTGGGTGCAAATGATCAGCTTTACGGTCTTAGGGTTTACTGGATTGGTCCAAAAATTTTCCGGTGCAGAGATCTCTGTTTCATTAATTGCCCTGTTGGGTGGCATCGAATCGGTGCGCATCATTCACCGCATTGCATCGATAGGGCTGATGCTGGGCACTGTATATCACTTTGGGGCTGTTGGCTACAAATACTACGTCAAACGAACCCGAATAACCATGCTACCAACGCTGAAAGACGTCACCAATGCCTGGGGGATCTTTCGATATAACCTGGGATTGCAAAAAACGAAACCACAGCAGGGCCGCTATACCTTCGATGAGAAATTCGAGTATTGGGCTTTTGTTTGGGGCACCGTCGTCATGGGATTGACTGGCTTTATGTTGTGGAATCCGATCACGACAGCCAGGTTCCTGCCTGGGGTCTTCATCCCAGCAGCAAAAGCAGCGCACAGTGCAGAAGCTTTACTGGCTGTATTAGCCATCATGATCTGGCACTTCTATCATGTGCACATAAAGCATTTCAACAAGAGCATGTTTAGCGGGTACCTTTCGGAAGAAGAGATGCTAGAAGAACATCCCCTGGAACTGGCAGACATCAAAGCTGGGATTGCTGAGCTCCCTCAGGATCCAAACGTAGTTGCCAAACGCAAAAAGATCTTTTTCCCAATCTACACTGTGGCGGCTGTTGGCATGTTATTCGGTGTATATTTCTTTGTTAGGGGTGAAGAGACCGCCCTGACAACGGTACCCCCAGCTGAGGATTTGGTTGTCTTCGCCCCGCTGACTCCCACACCATTGCCTACCCCGCTACCCACCCCAACCCCGGCACCTGTGGCTGGTAATTCGTGGAACGAAGGGATAGCTACCATCATGGAGGCCAAGTGTGCGCAATGCCATGCCGCTTCTGCCTTGGGCGGACTCGATCTTTCCAGTTACGAAAGCACCATGGCCGGAGGAGTTTCCGGTGTTGCGGTAATCCCTGGAGACCCAGATGCCAGCCTGTTGGTCAGCCGGCAAACTTCAGGGGATCACCCTGGGCAATTCTCTGAAGATGAGCTCAACCTGGTCATTGAATGGATTTTGGCTGGTGCACCCGAAGAATAAGATTAAATCTCTTTAGGAGCTTCATTATCAAAAGAGGCACTCCAACCAGGAGGCCTCTTTTGACTTACCACAACTAATCACGCCCAATAACTGACTCACCGCCACGATACATGATCGCCAAGTCTCATAAAAAGAGACGCATAGGCGCTCCAGGTTTCGCAGTGGAAATTTCCAGATTTAGGGGTGCATGGGATGCGGAGCATCCCATGCACCCCTAAATCTGGAAGGGACTACCCCGGCAATTCCTAGAGACCTGACAAATGTCATTGGATATATATGGTAGGAATTTGTATAATAAGCGATGCATTTTGATAATTCGAGGAGATATTCCTGATGAAGCGCTTTCTAAATAGACTCAAAACCTTCTTTTTCCCACCTGCTGGAACGCCGCGTTGGCAGCGAGTCTTACCCTACGCGATTTTGGGTTTGCTCACATTGATCGTATTTATCGCTGGTGGCGCTGCTTGGGAGTACACCAATTCATCTGAATTTTGCGGCACAGCCTGCCATACCATGCCACCCGAATATACCTCTTATCTCACATCCCCGCATGCCAGGGTAGCTTGTGTCGAATGCCATCTGGGTCGCGGGTATATCGCTGAAAATATTACTCGCAAAGCCGGTGATGCCAAACACATCATCTCATTGGCGTTCAAACAATATGAATTCCCCATCGATGCCGGCGAACTGCGCCCTGCAAGAGAAACCTGCGAGAAATGCCATTTCCCTGAAAAATTCTCGGATGACAGCTTGCGCGAAATCAAAACTTATCAAAACAATATTGAGAATTCTTTGGTTAGCACGTATTTAATTCTCAAAACCGGTGGTGGATCCACGCGTTTGGGCCTGGGCCGCGGCATTCACTGGCATATCGAAAACCCAGTCTACTATATTGCCCTAGATAAAGACGAGCAAGAAATACCCTATATTCGCTACCAAGGGCAAGATGGATCAGTCCAAGAGTATTTCGACATTGAATCCAACTTTGATTCTAGTGACATCAATGAAGAAGAACTGGAAGTTATGGATTGTATTACCTGCCATAATCGCATCACTCATCTGGTGCCTCCCCCCGATGATATGATCGATAAAATGATCACCAATGGACAAATCCAACAATCCATCCCAGAGATTCGGCGGATAGCCCTGGAGATATTCTCGCGACCTTACGAAAGCAGTGCGCTAGCTCAAAATGGGATCGCAGGAATTCAAGATTATTACGAGACCTATTACCCAGAATATTACACTGAAAACAAGAGCGTCGTCCAAGAGGCAATCTCTGCATTACAGCTGGCTTACTCCCAGAGTGTTTATCCTGAGCAAAAATCAGATTGGAACTCGCACGCCAATAATATCGGCCACGATTTCTCTCCAGGTTGCTTCCGCTGCCATGATGGCAAACATCTCAATGAAAATGATGAGGCTGTTCGCCTGGAGTGCAATCTGTGCCACTCGATACCGGTGATCGCAGATACTGCTGACTTCGTCACAGATATCGAGATCAGCCGAGGCCCAGAGCCCGAAAATCATCTCAACGCCAACTGGATCACATTGCATCGCGACGTTTTCGACCCGACCTGTGAGAACTGCCACACCACCGAAGATCCGGGTGGCGTGAGCAATACATCTTTCTGCTCTAACAGCGCGTGTCATGGTAATGTCTGGGAATATGCTGGATTTGACGCCCCTGCCCTACGTGCCGTACTACTTGAACAACTTCCACCACCTGTCGATGAAGCCCAGGAGCCAGGCGCAGGAGCGTTAACCTTCGATGGTACTATCGGACCACTCCTTGCGTTGCGCTGTACCAGTTGCCATGGAGTTGGTGGTATTCAAGGCCTGGATTTGACCACCTATGAAGCCACCATGGCTGGCGGCGATGGCGGCCCGGCTGTTATACCCGGCGATCCTGAGAACAGCTTATTGATCAGCAAACAAACCGGGGAGCAGGCCCACTTCGGTCAATTCAATACTGAAGAATTAGATGTAGTTACAGAGTGGATCCTGGCCGGCGCGCCGGAGAGTGAATAACCACTACGATATTCCCAAAAACCCGGTTTCTTTGAGAAACCGGGTTTTTTGATTTCAATCCTGGCTTAGCAGGGGGACTATGCAGAAGAGTGCGCTGCATCACGCACCCGACACACAAATCAATTTGCTAATCACCAGCAGCTAATGCTGGTTCTGGGATCGATTCATGGGCATGCTCCTCTGAAGCGTGATCAACCACCTTTAAGAACTGCACACCCAGGGTAAACGCCACCAATCCAAAGGCGATCACACCTGCCCCCACCATGATCTCGATCAAGTTCGGCATATAAGTGGTGTACATGGTACTGATCTCATCATGGAGATAAGTCAAGATGACCAACTGACCGGAAAGGTTAGTATCCCACCGGTAGGCTACCAAGCCACCGACAACCAGGGCTAAAGCTGCCATCCGTGTCCAATGTCGAGCACGCCAATCTTTCTTGAGCAAGATAATCATGGGTACTAAGGCACCCAGTAGAATCTCGCCAAACCAGAAGTTTATTGCCAGCGGTCCTTTGGTCAGCAAGGCCAATCCTTCCGTGCGACCAGGCTCATATGTATAGGTCATAGAGAAGGCATACCAAAAACGGAAATAAAGGTAAACGACCAATGCCCAGCCAATGAAATGGGATAGTTTCTCAAGTAAACGATCATCGACATTGGCCTTTTCACTCACGCGCGCCGCTATCATGGATGCCAGCACTGTCAGAGAGATACCGCCGACAATGGCCGAGGCCATGAACAAGACCGACAAACTGGGAGAGTACCACAGCGGCCTGGATTTGAGCACCCCATAGGTAGCCCCTAAGGATGACTGGTGCAACATCGACAGGAAAAGCCCAGCAATGGCCAGATAAGGCGCGTAATGATGTACATTTGTCAACCATCCCGAGAGCTTGGGCCAGCGCTCCTGGAACCAATCCGCGCCACCAATGATGGGCAGGGTCTCCAGGGTCAGCACAGTGAAATACAGGCCCACACACATGGTCACTTCCCAGAGCACCGAGTGGGGATTCCAGAACACAAAGGCGTGCCAGAAACGATCGGGACGGCCGATATCCATCAGCAAGCACAGCATGGCCATGCTATAGCCGATAATACCGATAAAGGTGGCCGTGCGAGCAACGGGCTGGTACTCCTTCAAGCCCACCAGGTACACAGCTGCGCACAGGGTGAAGGCACCTGCACTCAGGGCAATCGCTGAAAGATCAATCGTAATCCACAATCCCCAGGGGACAAGATCGGTCAAATTGGTGACCACCAACCCCTGGGTGAAGACGATAAACGCTCCGATCACACCGATGACCAAAAAGATCGACAATCCAGCCAACCAAACATGCAATGCAGAGATTTTTTTGGTTTTCATGATGAGTATGCCTCCAGGGTATGCGAGTTTTCGGGGCAGATATAGTAAACCCGCGGCCCGGTGCCCAGGTCTTCTCTAAGACGATGGGTAACACGTGCCCCTATGAGCTTACTCACCTCAGACTCGGGATCATTGAGATCACCAAAGAGGCGCGCCCCAACAGGACAGGCAACCACACAGGCCGGGGTGGCATCTGGATCCACACCTGGGGTTAGTCCCTGAGCGATGCCGCGGTCGATGCGGTGGTAGCAGAAGGAGCATTTTTCAACCACACCACGAGGACGGCGATCTACCTCAGGTACTCCCCATTCAGGAACTGCAGGATTTTCCCCCGTAAAAGCCTCCCAATTGAAGGCTCGCGCATTATAAGGGCAAGCCACCTCACAATAGCGACAGCCAATGCATTTGTCATAATCCATCATCACAATGCCATCTGCCCTATAGTAGCTGGCTTTGACGGGGCAAACATCCACACACGGCGCATGCTCGCACTGCATGCAAGGCCGCGCCACATAGGTTGTCTCGCCGTTTGCTTCACAAGACTCAATCACCCGGTTCCAGGAGATGTCTGGATGGATATCGTTGTGCGCCCGGCAGGCGTTTGTGCAATAGCCGCATCCAAGGCAAGCTCCCTGATCGATGACCATCGCCCATCGATGGGGGCTGGAGCCTTCGGGCTTGGATGCCGATACGCGTTGGGCAACCTGCAACCCTGCAAAGGTAGCGCCACCCCCCACGACGATCTTCAAGAAATCGCGTCGACCTATAGGGCCTAATGCTTTATTCTCAGCCATGGTTCACCTCATTCACCCTGTTCCTGGGATTGATCACCCATCTGATCTTGCCGATCGAGGCGGTGATACCAGCGCTCGATCCAAGGGGCGACCAGTAAGCCAAAAGCCATCCCGACCAGAGCAGAAACCAGCGCATAGTAGATTGGGCTGATGGGTTCGGGGTCAACGCTGACACCCAGGTTAGCAGCCGAGGCCATGGCATCGAGTTCCGGATCAGCGGGTGGCTCCAAATTGTTTGTGTGCACATCTATTGGGTCGTGCATATCATATTCATGGCATGAATTGCAGGTAGACAACTTGACATGGAAGCTGTGATCCAGGGCCGCATGCCCCTCGCCCATCTCCCCATCGGTGGGGCTGAGATGACAATCTGCACAAAGCAAGCCCTCAAGACTGTGAGCGGAATGCGCAAATCCTGATGCCCGGTCACGGTGACAACTGGCACACAAAGCCTGTGCATCATCACCTTTCAACGTAGTAGAGTGCTGGCCATGGCAATCTACACAGGAGAGATCAGCCGAGCGGTGATGGCTGACCTGCCACTCGAAGACCGTCTCTTGATGACAGGTACCGCACAGGTTCACCGATCGGTCCGTGGGCATAGGTTGGTTGGGATGGTTCGTAGCCAGGGGAGCATGGCAGGCATCACAAACAATGCCATCAGCTGCCCAGGTTCCAGAATTTGCATCATAGCCTGTCGTATGACAGGGCAGGCATTCTTGGGGTTTGCCTCGTTCCTCCCAGGCAGTCTTAAAATCTGGGTCAGACATGGCTTGACCATGATGGCTCATCTCCCAAACCGCTACAACGGAGGGATGGCATTCCTGGCACTCGGGGTTCGTGGGCGCATCTTGGGGAGTTACACTGGCCTGAACTCCGGCGACAGCAACAAAACCAAATGGAATCGCAAACATGATGGCGATGAAAGCACGGAAGAGAATTCGTTTTATCATTGTTATTTCCTTTACTAAATCACCAAGTCTCGTGATTACCTGATGAAAGCCAGAACACCACAAAATAGCACAAACCCAAAAGGAATCGCGAACATGACGACGACAACAGCACCGTGAATAATTCTTGTAATCATTGTGAAGTCCTTTCTAGTCACCAGTAACAGCTACAGGAGCCGGCGCAGCGCGGAAAACCCTACACCCCAGGCAACTTTGCTTGAGCGCGCCATCGACTGCGCGAAAGTGCTGCCAACAGGGCTTGTCCTGATTTTGGTAAGCAGGACAATTTTGTCTTCTTTCTTCGGGGCAATCGTTGAGTATCCAACAGCGCACCACTGGCACCAGGCTTTCTAGACCGGTGTGCTTTTTGTATTCCCTGGCTTCAGCCTGCCAGCGAGCATCCAGGCGCCTAAAGAGCCAGATCACCAGCGTTGTACCTAGCACGGGCAAACCAAAGCGCAACAGGAACCAACCAATAGCCAGGAGTAATCCTTGAGTAGTCTCCACGGCTTACCTCACTTTCAGTATATGATTTGCCTTCGTTCTAATAGCGACCCAATCAACAGAATCACAATGAGGGGGATAATGATCCGTGCCATCAACATGGTCCCTAAAACTAGTGTAGACATTTCTGCCTTCCTTTCTCACTCATACGCTTGAATAGTTGCTTAGAGTTTAGCAATCAAGGGTGGTCGGGTAAATCCGCTATGTACCCAGTTTCACAAATGGGGATTTCTGTATAACGATTGGACAAAAGTGGGATCATTACACCAAGGATTACCCCTATATTGATGATCACCTCTATGGGGTGGTTGTCCTATGCCTTAAGGAGAAAAGGCCTGAAATCGCTGATTTCAGGCCTTTTCATGGGATATATAGCCCAGGCTCTCCAGGAATCGCCGGGGTAGCTCCCAGATGTGGGGGTGGATCGCAAACGTGCCTATCAGGGATTCCTCTGCGCTGCGCGCGTCGGAATGACAGTAATATCAGAATTGCATCTGGTCAGGAATTTTCTGATGCTAAAGCTGGATCAACCCCTTGCGGATGGCGTACTTGACTAACTCTGTCCGGGAGTGCAGATTGAGTTTCTGCATAATATTTTCGCGATGTGATGCAACAGTCTTGGGGCTGATGTGTAACTTTTCAGCAATCTCAGCGTTGGTGGCTCCCTCCGCCAACATGGCCAATACTTCTTGCTGACGCTCTGTCAAACCGTCCAATGCGGTGTTTTCTTCGTCAAGCTGGCCTTGAGTAATATAATCTTTTACCAGTAATTTGGCCAGCGAGGGATACAGATAAACCTCTCCTGAGGCGGCAATCCGAATGGCAGACAACAACTCCTCTGGCGCGGCGCGCTTGGGTACGTACCCACTGGCACCGGCCTCGAGCATTTTGAAGAAGTATTCTTCGTCTTCGTGAATGGTCAATGCGACGATGGCCGTCTCTGGCCACAGGTCTTTGATCTTGCGGGTGGCTTCGATGCCAGACATGTCGGGGAGGCCGATATCCATCAAGATCACATCCGGGTTTTTGCTGGGGGTTAGATTGACCGCCTCACTGGCAGTACCCGCTTCCCCTACGATCTGAACATCCGCCTCACCTTCCAGAAGCATGCGCAACCCTGAGCGCACGACTTCGTGATCATCCACTAACAATAGACGTATCTTCATCATTTTCCTTCATTTCAGTCTCAGTCTGAAACGGCACCTGCACAGAAATGCTGACACCATCCCCAGGAGCCGATTTCAAAGAGAACTCCCCCCCCAATAAAGACGTGCGTTCTTCCATTCCCAACAACCCCCAAGCAGGTTGATCAGGTTTCATGAAACGCTCCGGGTGAAAGCCTATTCCGTTATCCTCGATCTCCAAGTGTACATAACCATTTTCATGGTAGAGACGCACCCAGGCATGATCGGCCATGGCATGTTTGACGACATTCGTCAGCGCTTCTTGGGTGATCCGGAAAAGCGCAGTACTCGCTGTAGAGGACAGATGAATAAAATTTTCCGGCAAAGTAATATCAACATCAATGTCGAGAATCACGCGTTCTTGTAAATCACCCACATACCAGCGGATCGCAGCTGCCAATCCCAGATCATCTAGATGCGATGGTCGCAGATCTTCTATCAGACGACGCAACTCGTCTAGCGAGCGCACAGCCATACCCTCCAGCTGGCGCAGATTGCTGGCAGCTTTCTCTTCATCCTGACGAATAGTAGAGGACACACCTCGCAAACCTAGACCCAGGGCTGTCAGAGCCTGGCCGGTTTCGTCATGCAATTCACGAGCGATACGTTGGCGCTCTGCTTCTTGGGCAGCAACCACCCGACGCAAGAACTCACTGCGCAGTGCTTCTCTGCGCTCAGCTTCGTGCAGACGAGCAGCCTGCAATTCATCGATTTGACGCTGGGTTTCCACCTCAAAGGAACGTAAAAAGCGTGTCACAAAGATGGCCACGGCGATGGCTGCGGCGGCACGCAGCAACTGGACTGGGAAACCAAAAACGTCGAAGAATAGATCTTGATTAATCACCGTTGAAGGCGACAATGATGTAGCCTTGGTAAACAACTGTCCTATCAAGCCGTACCAAGCAAAGGCCACAGCCGCCCACAGGCTATCCCGGCTGAATTTCTCCAGACCAGCCAAACGGAAGATGCGCTGTTGATAGATCAATCCCAGGCAAGCCAACAGGGCACCCGGGATGGCGAGCACGTAGCGCGTCCAGACATCGGCTACTGCCCATAATTCGCCACTGACATCATAGCGTCCAGTCAGTGCCAGAAGTCCAAATCCCCATAGCGCTGCTTGCGCCAAAGGCGCGATCATGCTCAAGCGGCGGATTTTTTCTGTGGGCGACAGCAGGGAAGCTCCAAAAGCTGTCAGGCTAAAGAAGGAAAATGCCAGCAGGGCGATGCGGATGCTGCTCCACATCAAGGGCGCTTTATCCTGTAAGGGCAGGACGTGCAGGATCTCGAAGATCTCCAACCATTCATGTCCACCGTGGATCAGGCCAAAGCCAATCAAAGGTCGCAGGGCATGCTGCAAGCGAGGGTCTGTCCCCCGGCCGCGCTCGATCAGCACGATCAACCCCATACTGAAGAAGGCCAGCCCGTAGAAGAAGAAAATCAAGATCAACCCCGCCACAGAAGTCATACGCAAATTATACTTCAACAGCCATTTCGACGTCGCCTATCAAACCGGGTAGTGCCTTATCCATCCTCGCCAAAGTATAGGAAAAATCACCCAATTCGCAAAGAATTATGGTAAGATTGGTCATAATTGTCTATGTACAAATCACAAAAGGAGCCAGAGTGAGTATGGATGACGAGAAACAGTTAGACCGCCGTGGTTTCTTGGGGCTGGTGACTTGGGTAATTGGTGGGATCATCAGCGCTGGATTTGGTATCCCGGCGATTGCCTATATCATTGGACCTGCGATGCGCAAAGAAGAAGATCAGGATTGGATCCGTCTGGGTTCTGCATCCAAGGTCGAGTTGGGAACACCAACCCTCTTCAAAACGAAAATCCAAAGACAGACCGGCTGGATTACTAACGAAGAGGAGCTCTCGGTTTATATCCTCACTGAGAACGGGCGCGATTTCGTCGCTATGTCGAATATCTGCACCCATTTAGGCTGCCGGGTGCGCTGGATTGCGGACCAGGAAGTGTTCTTCTGTCCCTGTCATAACGCCGGCTTTGCCAAAAATGGCGAGGTAGCTTCGGGACCGCCCCCCCGCCCTCTCGACCAATACCAGATCAAAGAAGAAGACGGTCAATTATTCGTTCTGGGAGGCTGAAATGGTGACCAAATTAGCAAACTGGTTGGATGAGCGCGTTGGTTGGAGTGGGGTTTGGGAAGCCATCTTCTTGCGCAAAATACCCAAGGTGAACTGGTTCTACACCCTGGGCAGCGCCACATTATTCACGGCAATCAATCAGGCCGTTACCGGGATCCTTCTGACGATCTATTACGTGCCCACGCCCGACCATGCTTATGAAAGCGTGCAATACATCACTACCCAGATCCCTATGGGTTGGCTGATCCGTGGGCTGCATCACTGGGGCGCCAGCGCCATGGTTGTCTTGACAGTGCTGCACATGCTGCGCGTGATCCTGCTGGGCGCATACAAATATCCCCGTGAGGTGACCTGGTTTACGGGTGTGTTCTTGCTCTTGATCGTGGTCGGGTTTGGCTTCACCGGGTATTTGCTCCCTTGGGACCAGAAAGCCTATTGGGGCTCCGCGGTAGGCTCCAGCATCGCAGGAGCCGCGCCAGTTATCGGAGATTGGGTATTGCGAGTGATGCGCGGGGGTACTGATCTTTCCGCTTTGACGTTGGCGCGTTTCTTTGGAGTGCATGTGTGGGTGCTCCCTGCTGCTTTGATCCTCTTGCTTGGTATCCATATGTATCTGGTCATCAAGATCGGCATCAGCGCTGTCCCAGAAAGAGAGGGTAAGTCATGAACGAAAAAGAGCGCAACGAATATCTTGAAGAATACAAAAAAGATAAAGAGAAGGGCGTTCCGTTCTATCCCGATATCCTCTTCAAGGACGCAATCGCATCGTTGATCATTTTCATCGTCTTAATAGCGTTGGCGTTCTTTATCGGAGCCCCCCTCGAAGAACGTGCTGACCCATCGGACACATCCTACACACCAAAGCCTGAGTGGTATTTCCTGTTTCTATTCCAGTTATTGAAATACTTCCCTGGTGAACTCGAAGTATTGGCTGTGGTCGTCATTCCTACTCTGGCGATCATCCTGCTTTTCTTGCTACCGTTCATGGATCGGAGTCCACGGCGACACTTGCTAGATCGCCCGTGGATCACCTTGATAACGCTTGCCTCAGCGATTGGAATCATCTTCCTTACGGTGCAAGCTATCCAAGAAGCGCCCCCCCCGGCTGAAGCAGGTCAGGGCGATCCCATTGCCGCGCTATATACAGAGAACTGTGCGACTTGTCACGGTGGCACGATATCCGTTCCCGAGGGGACCAATTTGCACGATATCATCGCCCAGGGCACCCATGAGGGCATGCCAGCCTGGAGCGGCGACCTGACCTCGGATGAGATCGATGCCCTGGCAGGTTTCGTGCTCTCTCCAGGTGGAAATGCATTGTATAAAGAATTCTGCAGCGCCTGCCACGAATCTGCGGAGCTGGTCGCCAGCGACCCTATCGAACTCAAGACCGCATTGGATGAAGGCACTGCATATCAGGCCCATGCTGAGATCAGCATTCCGGATTGGGGTGAAGTAATCTCCCAGCCCGAACGCACTGCACTGTTAAACTTCCTGGTCGCGCCCGATGGACAACGGCTGTTCGTCACCAATTGTGCCCAATGTCATGGCCGTTCGGTAGGCTTCACGGGGGAGGAAGCAGAGTTGAGAGAATTAATCAGTCAGGGTGGCCTGCACTTAGAAATGCCCCCATGGCGCGAGACGCTGAGCAGTGATCAACTCGATTCACTGGCACAATATGTCACCTATGCAACCGAAACCGGCAGTGGGGATGAACTATTCACTCAATATTGCGCCAGCTGTCATGGCGAGCGAATTCCGACGATGGATGACTATGTACAGGCACGCGAAATCATTGCCAGTGGCGGCTCACATGAAACCATGCCTATTTGGGGTGATGTACTAACGTCAGAACAATTCGATGCTTTGGTAAGTTACACAATGGAAGCCGCCCAGGGTACGCCCCTGGAAGTTGGTCAGGCATTATTTGCCCAGAACTGCGCTATCTGTCACGGCGACTTTGGCGAAGGTGGTCCAAATCCGGCCCGCCCAGATGACATCATTGCACCCATCAGCACCGCGGAATACTTGAAAACGCGCGACGATCATACCCTTTTCCAAATTACTGCCCAGGGACAGCCAAATTTCGGTATGTCCCCCTTTGGCAGCGCTTTCGGCGGACCGCTCGACGATGATCAGATCAATGCCATGGTTACGTTCATGCGCTCGTGGGAGGTTGATCCCCCGGTAGAGCTCCCACCGGAGGTGATTATCCCTGAAGATGTTGCCCTCACTGGAAGTGAAATCTACAACAACATATGTACGCAATGTCACGCTCTGGATGGCAGCGGCATTGGACCCTCATTGAATGACAGCGATTATCAAGCCTCACGAACCGACCAAGAAATATTCGATTCGATCAGCTTGGGACATCCTGCCAGTCCAATGATTGCTTGGGGAGAAATTCTCGCCGATGAGCAAATCCTGAATTTAGTCGAAGTGATCCGCGGACTGCCACCCATGGAAGGCTCAGCGCAACCCGGGGCCATTTCGGGAGCACCTTCATTTGCCAATGATGTAATGTCCCTCTTCGAAGTTGAATGTACACAATGCCATGGAGCCGCGGGAGGCTGGGATGCCTCGTCCTATGATGCGGTGATGACTTCTGGTGAGAATGCTCCTTCCGTGATTCCTGGAGACGCTGAAAACAGCCTGCTCGCCCAAAAGATGCTGGGCACTCATTCCGAGGGTATCATCATGCCCCCAGCAGGTAAACTGCCCGATGACCAAATCCAGATCATTGTGGACTGGATTAATGCGGGAGCTCTCGACAATTGATCATAACTTCCACATGAAAAGAGCGGGCACTGGAGCTGTGCCCGCTCTTTTGTTTGTATCGACGTTCAGGTACTCAGGTAGCTACCTTCGATTTTACGGTCGCGTGAAGCCAGAGACATCGCCGCCAAGAGCCTCGATGGCATCGACCAGCAACTGAACAACGTACTTGCCGTTGTGAGTGAAGCCACCCGGATCCTTCATGGCGTACTGGTAGTTGTACGCAGCCTCTAAAAGAGCGGGTGTCCAGGTTCCATAGCGGTTGCCGTAGTTGGCCTCATCCGGTGTCGCTTCCCCATCGCCATTGGTATCAGCGAAGTAGTAGGGGTAACTGTGGGAATCGTAAACTACAGGGAAGCCAATGCCTGCAGAGTAAGTTTTGATCTGCTCGTAGAGCGCGGCACGCAAGGTGTCGATTTCGCCATACATGCCTTCGGTAACATCGCCATCACCATCGTAGTCCACATCGGACATGCGGATGTCATGGACATCTTCATAACCCGCGTGGCAGGTGAAGCACTCATCCGTCTTGACTTCCAGTTCATGGGCATCATGACAGTCGGCACAGGCCTGGTAGCCGGTCACATGCTCGAAGTAGCCAACGTATTCCTTGCCCTCGAACTCATACCCACCACCAACTTCGGAACCGTAGCGAGTAGCACCGGCGGCGAAGTAGTGAATATTCAAGAATCGCAGGCTGTCGGAAACCTCATCAGCAGGTAAATCAGCTACCAACGCAGCGACGCCAGAACCAGATTCGCGTCCCTGGTGACAGGTCATGCACAATCCGGCATCATCGCCCTCTTCGAGGGTGACAGTAGCGCCGGAGGGGAAGGTGACCTCAGTCGCCGGGTAGCGAGCGGGCCATTCCCCACCTCCATGGCAGGTGTCACATTGGAAGCCATTGGAGAGTGGTTGTGCTATCTCTGCGCCCTCTTCAAGGTAAAGGGGCAGCCCTTCAGCACTGTGACAGCGGCTACAGCGGCCGGGAACCTCACCATCCTCATCCCAGTGGCGGAAAGCCTCTTCAGAACCAGCGAAGTGTCCGTGATCGATGCGACTTAATCCAGCCACAGCATCTGGGTTTAGATCCTCGATGGAGTCGTAAAGCAATTGGATGATGTACTTACCTCCATGAGCAAAAGTGCCTGGATCCTTCAGCGATACCTGGTAATTGTACGCTGCCTTTAGCAAGCGTGGTGTCCAGGTGACATACCGGTTGGGATACGCCGCCTCACCTTCAGTGACAGCTCCATCGCCATCGCCATCGATGAAGAAGTAGGGATAACTGTGGGAGTCATAAACTACGCCTGCACCTGCTACATTGACAGCGTACGCTTGCAATTCTGCATAGAGCACTTCTTGCAAACCAGCGATCTCATAGACAATGCCTTCTTCGATGTCGCCATCACCATCGTAATCCACCGCCGAACTCAGCATGCGGTAGTCGTCGAATTCACCTTCACCATGGCACATCACGCAACCCTCAGCCTGAACTTCCAGAGTGTGGGGGCTGTGGCATTCGATGCAGGTGTCGTATTCCTCGACATGGGCAAAGTTACCATCATAGGACTTGCCAGCATACTCATAACCACCTTTTGCATGCGTACCATACTTGGTCGCGGCAGCTGCATAATAGTGGATGTTGGCAAACCCAAGCTCTTCGTAGACCATATCGGGATCGGTCTGTGCCGCAGCTTCCGCAGCGGCAGCGATGGCAGCATGAACGGGATCTTCGGCGTCTTCGGGAACGACAACCTCAACACCCGCTGCAGCAGCAATGCGGGAGTTGACACTGACCGTCGATTGGCGGCCCTGGTGACACTCCATACAACGAGCCTCATCACCCAGATCAGCCAGTTCGATGCCCGAGGGCATGACCACACTGGTCTTGACCATGGTGGCCGGGTTGTGGCAGGCCTCACAGTTGATGCCCATCACTTCCGCAGCGACAGGTTCCACGGTAATTTCACCGGTGGAGACAAACTCGATGTAACCTTCGGAACTGTGGCATTTCGCGCAGGCCAGTGACACCACAGCAGGATCGTCTTCATCCCAGTGACGGAAGGCCTCAGCCTCGGAATCAGCATGGCCGGAACCAAGATAGGCTGCCTCTATTCCGGGCAGTACAGATTCATACTCTGGACATGCTTCCGGTTCTGGACAGGCTTCACATTGCTCACATTCTTCGCACTCCGGACACTCAGCAGCCTCCGGACATTCGGGAGCATCCGGACATTCGGGAGCTTCCGGACACTCTGGACACTCTGCTGGGGTCGCACAGCCTGCCAGCAGCAGGCTGGCACCCACGAGCAAAGCGATGATCAGTAATTTTTTATGCATTCTTTTCTCCTCTACAATACGTGCTTTCTGGAAATTTGTGCACAAATCTCAGACGATTTTGGCTGTTCCACATGGAGATTTTTCATCATGGAAAGCCATTTCAAATAATCATTGACTTGGGTGACACCACCTCCTCTCTTGATCTATCAAAGCGAATAAAATTCAAAAATTACTCGCTCTCCTCTTCCAGGAGATCAAGCAAATCACGTACCTCAGTGATATGGCTTTGCTGACTGGTGATCACCTGTACAGGATCCTGATCAACTGCCAGGCGAATGATCCTGATCGACGGGAAAGCGGAAAGCAGATCACACAAGATACAGCGCTCTTTCATATCGGTTTCACTGGCATTCAGGATCACTACATCAGGTCCAATAGCCGCGATTTGTTCGAAGCAATCTTCATCACGAGGATGGACGAAATGCAACGCCACGCGCTCGGGCAACTGCTCAAACCGACTGGCAACTCCCTGGGCAAAGAGTGAATGATCCGATAAGATCACTACTTGCTGGCGCATACTTCATTTCTCCTCAGGAATCAATATCTTACAAAACTCACAGCTTTACTGAGAATAATATTAACAAAAGATGAGAACCATCTACACCCCCCCTGGGATAATTGATGACACCCCTTCGGGTAGGCGAAAAGATAATAATTCTACTCTGAAGAATAGGTGATTTTACTACCTAATGATGGACGTTCACATGACGTTTAGCGTGATCCTGTGATTATTGCAAAACTATTCCCCAGGGCTTCATTCCCCTTCTTGATCGATTAATTCCATCCGCATAGCCAGGGCAACAGCTTCAGTACGGTTCTGCGCCCCAAGTTTTTGCAATATGTTGCGCACGTGATATTTGATCGTATTCTCGCTGACAAATAACCTCTGGGCAATCGCCCGGTTGGCCAGACCCTCTCCTAAAAGTGTGAGTACTTCGATCTCACGCTGAGAAAGCCTAATCTGATCCTGGGAGTCTTGCTGGGCCAAATCCTTTACACGAGTCATCAAGCGTGAGGTCATCTTGCGCGTGATGGCAGCCTCCCCGCGTTGCACACCTGCCAAGAGTTCCAGGAAATCTTGGGCATCTAAATCCTTGAGCAAATAGCCATCCGCGCCTCCCTCGATGGCCGCAAACAGATCTTTGTCTTCATTAGATACAGTCAGCATCACTACCCGGGTCTCTGGGAAGTTCGCTTTGATCTGCTCAAGAGCTTCCAGGCCGTTCATTTCAGGCATAGTAATATCTAACAGAGCCAGATCGGGCTGATATCGCCGAACCGCTTCTATGGCAGCGCGACCATCCCCTACCTGGGCAACGACCTCATAATCAGCTGCCTCCAACAAACTGATAATGCCATCCCGAAAAAGAGAGTGATCATCTGCTACAACAACGCGCATCAGGTTGCCCTATTCTTGTCCTCAGCAATATCGAGTTTTAAAATCACTTGCGTTCCTACCCCCACCTCTGAGCGGATCTTCAATTGAGCGCCTATCTCATTGGCCCGCTCCTGCATAGTGCTCAGACCAAAATTGCCATTATTTCTTCGTGAAGCTTCACGACGTGAGAATCCCTGCCCATTATCTTCAATTTTCAAACGTAAAGCGCCATTATCCTGAAAAAGGGATACCTGGATTTGTGTGGCATGGGCATGTTTACGGGCATTGGTCAGTGCCTCTTGCACAACTCTCAACATATGCATCACCGTCTCTGGGGGCAAGTTCTCTATGGGTCTGGAAGGCAACACTACCTGCGCGGTGACATCACTCATCAGATTGAATTGCTGAATATAGTCCACCAAAGCATCGCTTAAGTCAGAATCAACCTGGCTGGCTACTCTCAAACCCAAAATCGCTTCTCGAATATCCACAAATAAATCTTGAGCGGCGATCTCAAGCTGATGCAAATGGCGATCCGCATCCGCCAAGCGGTTTTTCTTAAGCATCAATCGCACAGCGTTTGATTTCGTGGTCACATAACCTAATACTTGAGCAACACCGTCATGCAATTCACGAGAGATGCGCTCGCGTTCTTCAATGATCGCCTGTTGACGGACTTTGCTACGCTCATCCAGTTCCTGGATATAGCGCTCGATTTCATCCGCCATCAGATTGAAAGTATGCGCAAGCTGGCTTATCTCATCTTCAATACCGGCAGACTGCTCCAGACGCACGGAGTAATCGCCTGATGCATAAGCTCTGAGAGGCTTCCGAAATGATTCGATCCTGCGAACCACCATGCGATTGAGAAGGTGAAACATACCCACCGCAATGATCCCTGTAGCCGCAACAGTAATGGCTAATTCAAGGCGTAAATCTTCTCGTAAGTGGGATCGCACATCGGCTAAGGACATATCGATCAACAGAATCCCCAGATGGTGGCCTGTCTCTTGATGACATACGCTGCATTCTGGATAATTCGAAACGGGGGTGGATATGCGCAGCACTGAGTTGGGGTCTTGCAATTCAATCGCACGTGGCCTTTGGTCTACAGAGAATTGATGACAGGTCCAACATTCAGGATCAGACAACTCGACGGACGCTGTCTCAGTTATCGTGTCACCGGCAACCAATACCTGCCCGCTGATGCCGATGATCTGCACCTGTTGGACATTCTCCATTGAACTCACATCCGAAAGAGTAGCCATCAGATGTCCCTCGTCTTTGACCAGCATAGCGTGGGAGATACTGTTATTCAGCATATCCCCCAACTGCACAGCCGAAAGGCGGATCTGCTCTTCCAGAATCTCAAGCTCACGCCAATAATGGAAAAGCGATAAACCTGTCATCATCAACATGACCGGTAGAGCAACGCCTAAAGCAACTCGAGCTCGCAGGCTGCTTCGAATTTGTACTAACCAAGACATAATACGTGATAAAGTATTCTTATCTTTCATAGGCAGAGACCCATCGCAATGATGTCTCTCCCTAATTAAACCATAAGCTGATTATTTTCGGGCTTCTAGGAATTCCCGGGGTAATGTCCAGATTTTGGGTATGGGGCGTGCTCCGCACGCCCCATACCCAAAAACCTGGGAGCTACCCCGGCGATCCGTGTATAAAAACGATTTTCTGTCAAGTGTCGATAAGTAGGAAAATATCAGCTCATTAAACAGAAAATCCTGGTTCCCCGGTGAGGAGGGGAACCAGGAACGGGGTAATCTGTATTTTCCGATCAGGTTTAGGGAGCAGCGTACTCTGCAACTGGATACTCAGCTTCAGCCCAGCCCTTGAATCCGCCTTTCAGACTGGAAACGTTGGTGTAGCCATACGCCCACAACATTTCCATCGCCATTGTGGAACGGTGACCGCTGCCACAGTAGATATCAATGTGGGCATCCTTTTCAGCAGGCCAATTCTCCATCTGAGCAATGAACTCTTCCAACGCAATGTGGATGAAGGTCGCTTCACCGGCATCGATGATGCCACTCTCTTCCAGTTCCTCTGTGCGGCGCACATCGATCAAGACTATCTCGGGATCTTCGACCAGCTCTGTGTTGAGTGCATCCGCCGTGAGGACACCATAGGGCTTGACACCAAATTTGCCCAGAGTAGCATCCTTGAACACCGCCGCCTTGGCATCAAATTCAGCAGCATCCAGAGCGACTGCTTCAGGGACACCCTCAGCTACTGGGTTGCCAGCAGCTACCCAATCTGCGAAGGTGGTCTTGAGAGCGCGCACATCCGTCCAGCCCATGCCGTAAAGAGCTGTCATAGCAATAGTCGCACGCCAACCGCTGCCACAATAAGCCACGATGGGGGTATCGAAGTCCGGCAATTGATCAAGGTTTGCAGCCAGGTCGGCCAGAGGAATATGAACAGCTCCTTCAATGTGCCCATTCTCTTCCAGCTCGGGGGTGGTGCGAACATCCAGCAGGAAGGGAGGCTGATCCTCAGCCATTTCGACCAATAGGTCTTCGGCCTTGGTATTCTTGTAAGGAGGAACGGTAGCCAACAACGCCTCATAGCCAGCACCAAAGTCAGGCGCAGCGTACTCAGCAGTCGCATAGCCGGCATCTGCCCAGCCGCCAAAGCCACCCTTCAAGCTGGAAACATTGGTGTACCCAAAGGTCCACATGATTTCCATGGCCATCGTGGAGCGGTGGCCGCTGCCGCAGTAGATCACGATGTGCGCATCTTTGTCAGCAGGCCAGAGCGCCATCTGAGCGATAAAGCGTTCCAGCGGAATGCTGATAAGTTCGACATCACCAGCATCGATGATGCCCTTATCAGTCCATTCACTGGTGCGGCGAACATCCATGAGGATCATCTCAGGGTCATCGGCAAGGGCCGTATTCAAGTCCTCAGCAGTGGCCACACCGTATGGCTTTTCGCCAAAAGCCGAGAGAGCTAAGCCTACTGCTGCCCAAGTTTCGGCATTTGGTTGCGCAACGTTCAATGCCACAGCTTCGGGGACACCCTCAGCCACGGGGTTGCCAGCAGCAACCCAGTCAGCAAAGGTGGTATTGAGAGCGCGCACATCCGTCCAACCCATGGCGTATAGGGCAGTCATGGCGATCGTGGCACGCCAACCGCTGCCGCAATAAGCCACAATGGGGGTGTCAACGGCTGGTAGCAGGTCAATGCGCTCAGCCAATTCGGCCAGGGGGATATGGACTGCACCTTCGATGTGGCCATTTTCTTCCAGCTCAGGGGTGGTGCGGACATCGAGCAAGAAGGGAGGCTCATCTTCGGCCATCTCCACCATCAAGGTATCAGCCTTGACGGTGTTATAGCCCACCATACTTCCCAGCATGGTGCTATAGGCAGCTTCTAAACCCGCCGTGTGCGAATCCGCAAAAACAGGCATAGTGGCTACCAGCATGCTCGTAAGGATGAGCAGCGAGAATACAACATGTAGCTTTTTCTTCATTTTGATCTCCTTTTCTAGGTTTTAGAAATTTGGCTACAATCTGACTAATCTCCAAAACTATCCATGATCAGTTCGGGAATTTCCTCGATGATCACAGATTGATTGGCATTGAGTTCCTTGGGGTAGACGTTGTCTGCCGTCAAGAAGATCTCCGGGTTCCCATGGCAGGAGTCACAGGACTCCGTTTGGGGTGTTTGCAGTTGAATATTATGAGGGGTCGCATACGCCCAAGTGGGTAAAGTATCAAAATTGGGTTGATTAGCGCCGTAATATTGATAGCTGGTTACAGCGATGGGTATGTGACGCAGGGTCACGTACTCATATGGCCGTTCGGCACTCTTGAGGGGATTCTGGCCGATGAAGAAAGTCAGGTAAGACCCCTCTGTTGAGAAATATGGCTTTCCACTTTCTTCGCTGACCTGGACATGGCAGCCATCACAACTGGTATAGGCCACCGAGTGACATACCTGGCAGGAAACCTGCTCATGAACCTTGTGGTTGACCACATTCTTCTGTGTGCTCATATTTTCGACTTCATGGCAGTCTGTGCAGGCAGGAACCATACCGCCGGAGTAGCGATGGTCAGGGGTTTCCTCCATGCCAAGGGCTGCATAATCACCGTGCATTTCTGCGGCACTGTGGCAGTCTGTGCATTTCATGCGCCCTTTCCGAAAATGCACATCCGCCTTCAGGTCTTCATGCTTGCCTAGATATTCATTTCCAACCCGGCTGCCATGGCAAGCGGTGCAGTTACGCGTCATCGAAGGTGTACCATTGAAGAGATGGCCATCAATGAAGCCACCTCCCACCGAAGTTGGCTGACTGACGTGACAGTCTCCACAATCGGTATGGCAACTGGCACAGTGATTGCCAAACATCTCCTCCAGGGCGGGATGATCTTCGGGAGCACTGCGCGCTTCCATCACCGTCCAATACCCCTGCTGGGTGGAGTGTAAACTGCTGGGATAGGTTTCCACGACCTCGGCATGACACGTCCCGCACACCGCGCCTGGATCCTCACTCGGCGCAGCGATTAGACCGGTGTGAGCTGCATCCTTACTGGCATCTTGCTGGCCAGCATGACATTCCGTACAGGCGATGGCGCCATGAACTGTTTCTGTGAAAGCTTCACCAACAAGAACTTTTTCCCAAGGCTCCAACGGAGCCACCGACCCCCCTCAGCCTTCCCCTTCGTTTTCACTCTCGAGGGCCTCTTCGGCTTTGGCTGTGCTGATTAAGGCGTCTTTATCGGTATGACAGGCCAGACATTGATCGACCTCTTCTCCAGTCGCAACCGAATGTGGCGTCTCGATATCCTCAACGAGTTGGGGAGCTGGCGCAGCAGAAATCCCTAAAAAGATAAAAGCAAGGATCAAACACATAAGAAATCGATGCCTTCTCATCTCATACACCTTCGCATTCTTCAACATTTTGTTATTGATTTCACATATGATTATAAATAAGTAAATGTCATAAATCCAAGTGACAAAAATAACCCCCACTTATACATCACAATTATAGGTAACCATAAGTTTTTGCTATACATTCGTGATACATATCACTTGTATTGATTATCAATAGCCTGATATGATGTAGCCGGAGCTTATTATGCTAGATGCCCACCAACTCAATGTGTTCCTGGTTGCTGCAGAGACATTGAATTTCACGCAGGCTGCCCAAAAACTGGGGATGAGTCAGCCCAGTGTCAGCCAGCACATCCAGAACCTGGAGCGCTTCTTTAACACTACCCTTTTCATCCGCTCCACGCGCAACCTGCAATTGACCGACGCCGGCATTGCTTTGCTACCTTTATCACGAGAAATGGTCAAACAATCTATTCGCATTGAAGAGACGATGGCTTCACTACAAGGTGAAGTCTTTGGACATTTGATGGTGGGATGCAGTACCACCCCTGGAAAATATGTACTCCCCCCTCTTTTGACAAGATTCCACAATGAATTTGCCAAAGTCCGCATCACCTGTCAGGTATCTCCACAGAGTGAGGCTATCGAAAAACTTTCCGAAGGATATGTCAACTTCGCCCTAACCAGTCAAACCGTTGACCCTTGCAAGCACGTCGAGTTTCGCAAATTCATACGCGACGAAATCATTCTGATTGCCCCGCTTAATCATCCCTGGGCTACGCAAGAGAGTATCGATGCCGATGATTTGTTTGGAGAAGATTTTTTGATGCGTGAGCCAGAATCCGGAACCGGTATCGCCGTGAATGCAGCCTTATCACAGCTCGATATTGATACCGGTGCCTTGACCACGCTGATGACCTTGGGCAATTCAGAAGCTATCGCTCTCTCGGTTCAAGAAGGTTTAGGGGTCGGCTTTGTCTCGGAAATCGTGGTCACCAAACTTGGCAAAGGGCGCGTTGCTAGCATCAAAGTAGATAAGCTGGAAATCTGCCGCGATATTTACATCGGCCGTAACATCAATCAACCAGCCACTGTCGCCCAGAGCACCTTTTGGGAATTCATCCAGGGATTGCCCTACCCTTTCCCCCTTTCATAAGCAAAATCTCAGCTACCCAACGGAGGAACTTTTTCGTCTGAAGACCAATAAATCCACGGCTTTCTTAAAGTCGCACTTTTAGTGTCATTGCGAGGGCGAAGCCCGAAGCAATCTCCTACTTTGCAGCGAATTCTGCCATAAGGAGATTGCTTCGTCGCCAAAGAGCGGCTCCTCGCAATGACAAAAATGAGCTGGATTTCTGACTTTAAGAAAGCCCTGGCCCTGCCCGTAAAGCTACTTGACCTTGATAAAGTTTTTCTTTATATTACTTATGAAGGAACTCCCCTGCTCCCTCGAGATTGCCAGAAATTCACCGATCAGGGGTGTAGAATTTGCATCGTGAGGCATGATTATCTAGTAACAGGATCGAAGAGGAGGATCCCATGTCTGCAACGAAATTAAAAGAGTATCTGGCGGGCAACAATGTCGAGTACAAAACCATACAACACTCGCTGGCTTACACAGCGCAGGAAATTGCTGCTGCCGCACATATTCCAGGGAAACAGTTAGCCAAGACCGTAATGATCAAAATCAATGGGGACGTGGCCATGGCTGTAATCCCAGCTTCACATCGCGTGAATTTCGACAGCTTGGAGGAATATACTGGCGCAGAAAATATCAGCCTCGCCAGCGAGGAAGATTTCAGAGAACTGTTCCCTGATTGTGAAATGGGCGCCATGCCGCCGTTTGGAAATCTCTACGGGATCGATGTATTCATCGATGAAAGCCTGACAGAAGAAATGGTGATCGCCTTCTGCGCAGGTTCCCACACCGAATTGATCCAACTTACATACAAAGATTTCGAAAAACTGGTGAATCCTAGGGTTTTCAGTTTCTCTTGGAAAGCATAAAGCCGGTAGTCTCCCCATAGTGAAAAATATTCAACTCCTAGACTATGTCTCCTGTTGCTGACATAAAGGAATTGAGTGGTGAAGCGTTCCACCGCAGAGCGGATGGAACGAGATGTCACTTACTTTTCTACTACTACCAGGAACTAGTTGGTTTCCAAAACATTCAACAACCGCTCTGTAAATATGTAGCCTACCTATGCTGACTCAAGACATGCTCGAGAGACTGCTCGAAATCAGCCGCCAGATGGCCGAGACGCGCGCCCTGGACCCGCTGCTGAAATTCGCCATGGGGGAAGTCTTGGAATTTGTCGAGGCTGAGTATGGCTACCTGATCCTGCTCGATGAAGATGGGGGACTAGATTTCCGTGTCAAACAAAATAATAGAGGCAAAGAGATCGATGAACCTGATACTCAAATCAGCCACACGATCTTCGATCAGGTCATTCAAAAAAGAGAGTCAATTATCATCGCCGATGCTATCTCTGATGAAGATTACCAGGAATCCAAGAGCGTTCTGGATTTGAAAATCCAGTCAGTGATGTGCGCGCCGCTGATCTCCAAAGATGAGCTACTTGGGGCCCTGTATGTGGAAAATCGCTCAGCCAAAGGCGTCTTCGAAGACGAGGATTTGAGACCTTTACAGTATTTCGCCGCCCACGCCGCTGTCGCCATCGAGAACGCCATGCTCAACGACGACCTGGAAGCGCGGGTGGCCTCACGCACGGCTGCCTTGAAGAAGACTGTCGACGAGCTCGAGCGCGAGATCGAAGCCCGCAAGCGCGCTGAGGCCGAACTGCAAAAGCTGGCCATCACAGACCCGCTCACCAATGTGTACAATCGGCGCTATTTCGATGAAGTCCTCGAGGACGAGTTGGCACGCGTCCGGCGGCACAAGCTGAACCTGTCTGTGGCCATGGTCGATCTGGATCACTTCAAGGAGATCAACGACAACTACGGCCATGTGACCGGGGATATCGTCCTGCAAACCATGGCGGATTGCTTTGTGGGCAATCTTCGCAAGATCGATATCGTGGGCCGCTTCGGGGGGGATGAATTTGTGATCCTGATGCCAGAAAGCAGCAGTGATCAAGCACTTAAGGCCGCAGAGAGGCTACGCAAGAAAGTCATCGCCCAGGTACGCAAAATCCAGAAATTCGCTCTGCCCATCACGGCCAGCATGGGATTGTTTACGCTTGAGGGGGATACCGAAATTTCAGCGGAGGAATTTGTTGACAGAGCGGATCAAGCCCTTTACGACGCCAAAGAAAGCGGGCGGAACCGGATCTCCGTGTGGGTTGATGAGTAGCTCGACAATGCTACCCTCGCGAGAACTCCCGAAAACAGGGGGGTACGGGGGTGGGGCCCCCCCCCCCGACCCCCGGTTTTAAGGGGTTTTTATAAAGTTTATTTTTTATTTGGAGGGGGCGGG
>CAZUSV010000028.1:0-38088 GCA_964622645.1 uncultured Anaerolineales bacterium | reverse complement strand
TGGGTTAGTTGTCCACAGTTGGTTGAGCCAAACTCAGCATCGAACCTTGATACCAATTCCCGAACCAGCCGATAGTTCTCTTCCACAGACTCATGGGGAGCGCTTCTGCCCGTCAGCATATTGACGGCCATGATTGCGCCACTCAACGCGCCGCACTGATTACTTGTGCGGGCGATACCACTGCAAAAGCCGGTGGCAATCTTCGGGATCAGCTCGGATTGGATACCCTTCGCTTCGGCAACTGCCAAAAGGACGCTTTCCGCTCAGTAGAAGCCGCCAGAGCTGAAAAGTTCTCTTGCTCGTTGGGGAGCGTTGTCGCTCATCTATTTCTCCATTAAGTTGATGCAACTGGCACAGATATCTGGATTTGAGTTCCTGTTCCGATCCTACTCTCGATGGAAAACTCAGCCCCAATCTCCGTGCTGCGCTCATCCATGCTGCGTAAGCCTAAGGATTGTGGCGGATGGACTGTTTCCGTGTCAAAGCCCTGACCGTTATCAATGATAGTTAAGATCACTTTGTCGGGATCATATTCTAGCACGACTGTAACCTGGCTGGCTTCGGCGTGACTGGCGATATTGTTGAACGCTTCTTGCGCAATGCGGTATAGCGCTTGCTCGATATTCAGGGGTAGTTCTCGCTCTCCATGGACAGCCAATTCGACAGAAATTTCGTGTTGCGATTCCCACTTTTGGGCCAACTCAGTGACCGCAGGCGCTAATCCTTGATCTTTCAATGAAGCCGGCCGAAGTTGTTTGATGATGGCATCCATCTCCAGGTGGACATCTCGGGCATGCTCTTCAAGTTGTGCCAGCCGTTCAGCCGCCAAGCCGGTATCTTTTGCGAGTAGTTGACGGATGGAATTCGCTGTCAGGCTGAGGGCAAAGATCTGTTGTTTGACAGCATCATGCAGCTCACGAGCCAGTCGGTTGCGCTCCTCTACAGAAGCCAAGCCGCGCGCTTCCTCGGCCAGCAGGGCATTTCGATCAGCCAGCGTGCGTAGGTCGTGCATTTGCGCTGCAAGCTGGTCTGCCATGGTGTTGAATTGATCCCCCAATTGGTCGATCTCATCTTTGCCACCCACCTCTACCCGACTGGATAAATCTCCAGCAGCCAGTGCAGCGCTGGCCTGGCTCATTTTCTTCAGGCGTTGGCTGAATGACAAAGACAACCGCCCCCCAGCGATGCCTGATATCAGGGTGGCGATAAATGCGGCGCCTACCAGCACAATAATCAGCGCAGTAATTGTTTGGGTGGAGCTGAAGGGAGCATCGACCCCACCAGCCCGGAAGTAGACCCAACCCAGGTGTTCATTTTCGAAGCTGATAATTGCTGCCAGGCCGATGTGATCCTTGCCTTCGATAGCGTATGACACCAGATCGAAGGGATCTTGCGAAGTCAGTTCGCTGGTTTCGGTTCGGAAAAGATTCAGGTCGAAACCGGGAAGTTGCCTCAAATCGGGCGCAGAACCGACAGGATAGCGCCACTTATCATTGCTGCCCACCACTTTACCCTTAGGATCGAGAACGACGATCCAATCTTCATAAAAGATATCTTGGATAACGTCTTCATCAGCGATGGGCACAAAGCCTAGGTCAACGATAAACTCTTCCGTAAATTCTTCACTCAGGGGAGCGCCATCTAAATAGAAAGCGATATCATCGGCGATGTAGTAAGCCTGATCGCCAGCCCAGAGCGCAGGCAGGTTGGTTTGCAAATAGATCAAGTAGGCCCCCAGGATCAAGATGACCAGGATGACTACGGAAATCAGTGTTACGGTGAGATGAGAAAGGGTCAGTTTGAATTGTAGTCCAAAGCGCATATTCGTTGTCGTATCTGTCAGGCATCCTATCTGCGGTTAGGTGGGTTATTTCTACACAGAGTATACCCGGATTGTATGCCAGGATCAGGTTATTTTTATCGCTTGTGGTGCGTGTAAAGCTCGCACCCCCCCATTCTGGGCATAACACAGGAGTTCCCAGAGACCGGGATTTTTTATCTACCCAATTGATATAGCTTGAGAATATAAGAAAACCCTTTGGAGTGCATCGGTCCTGGGGCCTATTTTTGACTCAGTCTTTTGAATGATAAAAAAGGACGCAGCGTGCGCGTCCTTTTCTAAAATGCGGTGTGTCTCTGCTGAGAATTCAGTCACAACGTTTTCTATTCCCTTGATGTGGATGTATTCTATTTGGTGATCATCGCTAACAAATTGCCAGCGATGAATATCCCCACCAATACCCAAATCGGGCCAGCAGCCTCCCCTTGCGTGGTGAAATATAAGAGTGCTGCAGGGACCACCATCAACAAGAAAGATGCCAGGTGGGATTCAAATTTGTGTTCGCGTATCCAGTTCATGATTAAAGATACTCGCTGGAATATATGGGGTGGTGGCGGAGCCACCACCCCATATATTCCAGCGAAACTTCCTCCTTGGTACTTTTTTCGATAGACTCATTTGCTTCATTCGTGGATTCACTCTAGAACCTGATCATAGTAGAAAGCGCCGGGGAAATCGTCAGCGACCTTCTTCTCTTTGCCGCTCCAGCTCTCGATATCGATGCGAAAGACAGCGGTGACTTTCAAGTCTGTATCGGTAGTGGGTTCGTAATCCACATCAGGCTTCAAATGGGGGAAGTACTTATCGCACAAGAGTTGCAAGCCGTGCTTGGCTTCATCGGGATCAGTGACCACGCTAATCTTCCCAAAAGCCACCACACCAGAGAACTCGACGCTGAACTCCATAGCGCGTTCATCGGGTAAGAGCCGGCCCATCTCACTGACGCTGAAACAAACCTTTGGGTAGGCTTGTACATTTTCGATGGTGCGGCCTTTTTTTGCCCCATGCATGTAGATAGCATGAGCCTCAGGATCGTAAGCGAAGTTACGGGTAATCAGGAAGAGCTGCCCATCATAGGAGCTCGCCATCGTTCCAAAGGGAGCGCGTTGGATGAAGTCTCGTATCCAGACTTCATCTTTAGCCCGGTCGTGGCGGCGGATTTTTGTCAGATCGTCAGTTTTACCCATAATCAGCTACCTAATGCAACTCCAATAACGGCTAATACACTTACCAATAAGATCAGCAGCCCGGTGTAGACCAGCATCTTGCGCATGACTTCGCCCTCGCGCCCGGCCATGCCGCCCGTGCTGGCGCCGACTACGATCTTAGTAGGGGCGATCACCGAGCCCAGCGCGCCACCCGAGGTCTGGGCGGCCAGGATCAGGGCCACACTGTAGCCTAGCAACTCAGCCGTGCGCTGCTGTAGGGTGGCGAAGACCACGTTAGAATTCGTGTTGCTGCCGGTCATGAAGGCGCCCAATGCGCCGATCCAGGGAGAGATCGCCGGAAAGGCTGCCCCTACACCCTCTGCTAACCCGCGTGCCAGGGTTTCGGTCATTCCAGCATGTTGCATGATCACAGCCATGGCCACCATCGAGGCGATGCCCACGCTGGAGGACATCACCCGCTGCACCGTGCCGCTGATGATGCGTCCGCCTGATCCCTGCTCGTACAGGCCAGCCCATTTGTAGATCAGATAGGCCAGGATGGACGAATACATGAGGATGGCCCCGGCATGACGGAAAAGGGGGATGATGCGCCCCGGGCCTGCGGCAGTGGCATATCCCAACGAGGTTTCCACCGCGGGGAAATCAAGGCTGAGCTTGACAACCCCGAGGGTGCTCCTGATCCCTGGAATCAACTGTATGCCCAAAGTGATCGCAATCAGCACCGCGTAGCCAGAGATGGCAACCCCCAAGGCGCGCAGATCCAGTTCGTCTTTATCTTCCATCTCGCCGCGGTAGCGCCGCGCCAAAGGGTAAGCCACCAGTAAACCGGCCAGACTGCCAAGGAAAGCGCCGATATTCCATAATCCCGAAGTTGCAGCCAGGTATTGAGCTGTGCCCATGACAACGCCCAATACCAATACTGGGACAATGAGTCGCCGAATGGCTCCCCAGCCCCCTGCGGCATGAGCGACCATCAATCCCACACCGATACAAGCAATTCCCAAGAACAATGCTGAAGGCGCAGCCAGGGCGGGCCATTCTAAACCGGTTGCAGCCATCATGGCATTGAATGACGATCCCAGGGAGCCGAAGGTTACTGCCCAGGCGTGACCAATTGAAGGGATTACCACAGCGGACAAGGGGACAAAGCCGATTCCCGCCATGATGGGTGCGATCACAGCAATGGGAACTCCAAAGCCACCCACACCTTGAATGAAGGATGCAAAGACCCAACCAATGATTAGCGCCTGCATACCTTTATCGGCGGTCAGGTGGGGTAAAGCTTTGGCAAGCACTGTTATCGCCCCGGCTTCATCTGCAACGCGAAAAAGTAAGAAAGCCATCCAGATCACGAAAAGCACATCAAAAGCGAGCAGCAAGGCCTTCGTATGGGCTACAGCCAATAATTGCGCATTGGCACCGAAGAAAGCCAAAGCGATAACCAGAGCGCTGAGATAGCCAGCCGCACCGGCCCGTGATGCGCCCCAACGAAGGCCGACCATCAGGGCGAGTATGATAGCAATTGGAGTGAAGGCAAGCAAGAACATAAATTTAGCCAGAAAAGATCTAGGGTTCCTTGTAAGTACACCGTACCGAAAGTAATGAGAATTTGCTTTGACCGGTCTCCTGACCGAGTCATTTTACTTACGGGGATAACGGATTCCTGGTTCGAAGCGTGAGCGAGCCTCTTTGAGAATCTCCTCATAGAGTTCCAGATTGCGATCTTCCAGGTGGTCGAAGTTCTGCAAACTCTTGCTCCCCCAGGTGATGTATCGTAAAGGGTCAGGATCGAGTTTGGCCGCAATGATCTCCTGGGTGCCCCGGGCTTGCGCCAAACGCCAGGCGATGGGTGTGACGATCATGCTGTGCCCGAAGCCGTAATTTCCGCAGGCATCCGTCCCAACCAGGTTGCTGGCGAGCACATAGACATGGTTGTCATAGGCGCGTGCACAATTGGTTATATACCAGATATCATAACTGCGTTGCAATGCTGAAGCCCTGACGATGATGTCCGCACCTTTGACAGCCAGTAAGCGTGAGAGCTCTGGGAAGTCACCATCGTAACAGATGATCATGCCAATATTCCCCAGGGGTGTCTCGAATACTTCGGCCTGGGTGCCAACCGCCGCCCAACCGCCGCCATCAGTGCGTTCCCAGGGAGCCGGGTGTGTTTTATCATAGATACCGATAATTTCACCATCGGGTCCGATCAGGATCGCTGAATTGTAAACGATGCCGCGTTCACCTCCGCGACGGTACGATGGCCAGACAACATATACCCCTAGTCCCTGGGCAGTTTTTTGGATCTTTTCGGTGATCTGACCGGGTGCTTCATCGACCAAATCCCATAATCCTTCTGCAGTCAACCCGGTCTCATAGCCGGTAGTGACTGTCTCTGGGAAAACAACCAACTCAGCAGCGTATTCAGAGACGGCCTTCTTAAGCCATTCGACCCCCTTATCGACATTCGCTTGCACCTGGTTGGGAGTGATGGAGATTTGTACACAGGCAGCGATAAATTCTTTCATCAAATGCCTCCTACCACTAAGAATTAGATCGTTCCCTGCTCGCGAAACTTCAATACATCCTCAGGAGTGTAGCTTAGCAACTCGACCAGCACCTCTTGTGTGTGTTCTCCAAGTGTGGGAGGAGGATGGTGCACTACCGCAGGGGTCTGTGAGAGTTTATAAGGGAAGCCGGTAAGTTTTATCTTTCCTGCTGTGCTGTGCTGTGTTTGGATTGCCAATTCGCGGTCCTTGGCTTGAGGATGATCGAAGACATCCGCGATCGTGTTGATCGGGCCACAAGGAAGGCCAGCCTCTTTCAAGTCAGACAGCCAATCATCGGCATTGCGAGCCACAAAAATCTCGTTCAGTATCCCCATGAGCGCATCCCGGTTGGCCAATCGCTGGCTATTGGAGTCAAAACGCGGGTCATCTTTTAACTCTGGGCGATCGATTAGCTCGCATAGCAGCCGCCATTGTCCATCGTTGGCCGCCCCCAAGACGAACCAGCGATCCCGGGCTTGAAAGGCCTCATAGGGAGTGAGGTTGGGATGGGCATTGCCATAGCGGCGGGGTTCTGTGCCCCCGATCAGGTAATTGGATGCGACGTTGGCCAACAAGGCTACATGGGTGTCCAGTAACGACATATCCACTAATTGACCCTCCCCGGTGATATCTCGGACGCGCAAAGCTGCCAAAATCGCTGTTGCTGCAAACATACCCGTATTGATGTCGATGATCGGTATGCCAACTCGAGATGGTGGACCTTCAACCGGCCCCGTGATGCTCATCATACCGCCCTCCGCCTGCAGGATAGCATCATAACCTGGGCGCTCAGCATTCGGGCCGCTACGTCCGTACCCACTGATGGAGCAATAAACCAAGCCCGGGTTTAGAAGGCGTACATTTTCATACCCTAATCCCATTTTATCTAATACACCAGTGCGAAAGTTCTCGACCATCACATCGGAGATTCTGACCAGGCGCTGGACGATCTCTTGCCCTTCAGCGCTCTTCAGGTTTACCGTAATGCTGCGCTTATTGCGATTCGTGGAGATGAAGTAGGCTGATTCTCCTGGATAAGGGCCATAAGGATCGCCCACAAAAGGCGGCCCCCAACTGCGACTTTCATCTCCCCGTCCTGGACGCTCGACTTTTATCACATCAGCACCGAAATCACCGAGCATCATTGTGCAATAAGGGCCTGCCAGGGCGCGGGTGATGTCCAAAATGCGGATATTCTCTAGGGATCTCATGGGGTGGTCTCCTTGGAGTTGCGAGTATACCACCAGATCGCAGCAGTGCCTAACGCCAACCCTGGCAGGAGTACCAATCCTGCTTCAGGCCCAAAGGCGCCTCCGGTCCAAAGCGTTGGCCCGTTGACCGATTGCAGAATCAGCCGATATGACTCCGTGCCGCTGACCTGGAAACCAAAGACCGTTCCCTCGAAGAAGTTCCAGCCGATATGCAGTCCGATGGGCAACCACAGGCTGCGAGTGCGGATGTAAGCATAGGCCAAGAAATAACCAGAGATCAACAGCCCCAGCAGAGGTGCCCAGGCGAACCCCGGATTGCCGTAATGAGCTAAGGAGAAGAACAGCGAGGAAATAAAGACCGCCCAATCCAAGCCCTGCCCAGAGGAGCTTGTCCCCGAACGGGTCAAGCCTTCTTCAAGGTTTTGCAGCCAGTAACCGCGTCCAATCAATTCCTCCTGCCAGCCAACGAACAGGTAAACCGCCAGCATGAGCAGCGCCTGACCGGTAACCCGGCCTGGGTTTTGAAACTCCCACGCAAAGCCTTCTAAGGTCAGCCAACCTGCTGCCCACTCGATGAAGAAGATCAGCCCCATCATAGCGGCAGTAATAACAAAGCCGAAAAATAAATCCACTGCTCCTCGCATGTTTACTTGCAATCCCAGGCTGGCGAAAGAGCGTTTATCAACAAAATGGCGTGCAATGATCACCGAAGTGGTGATAGCGCCCAGGCCTACCAAGGCGTTGATCAGCAAAAATGAATCTCCCCCCAGCTCCATCCAAAGGAAGAGCGGCGAGAGAACGACTCCAAATGCAACCAGACAGGCCGCCAGGATAAAAAAATGCGCCAGCAAGCGCCAACCGGCTCGCAGGCGCCGTTCGTCGGGGTTGATGAAGATGGATGCGATGGTTTCTCTCAGCATGATGGAAAGTGAGCTATAAGCAGTAATCAGTTAGCAGTTAGCAGTGGTCAGTACAAACAACGATTTACTGGCCACTGTCTACTGACAACTGACCACTGGCACTCGGCCACCGGTAACTATTTTCCCACAGTTTCCGATATCGAGAAACTTCATCTTCCCAACGGCTATCATTCCAGCCAAGTTCAGGTTGGACGATGGGCTTAATCTGGAAGAGACGGTCCCTACCCCCACGCGGCAAAAGCAGGCCTAAACGGGTGCGACGTAATAAGAGATCATCCAGGCGGACGACGCCCTCGGCGCGTGCCGCCCAGCGCAGTTCAGCCCATAAGGTGGAGGTTTCAGGAATTGGAGTCAATTCGGAGGCTGGGGAGAGCTTGATCAACTCAGCAGCCTGGCGACCGTGACGGCCTTCCAATTGCAAACGTACAGGCAATGGCATCTCTTCTATATTGGGTGAGGAAGGAACCGGGTCGAGCACAGGCTGTTTGGAATCGAATGTCTCATGGTCAGGTAGATCCCTACGTAAGGCTTTGAAAGCGTCACGGGCCATAAGCCGGAAGGTGGTCAGCTTGCCGCCGCTGACGGTCAGCAACCCCTTTTCCCGCCAGATGACGTGTTCACGGGATTCCTTGGACGGGTCAGCTTTTCCAGTGTCTACCACCGGGCGGATCCCTGAGAAGGTACAAAGTACATCCTTAGGGGTGATCTCCAGTTCGGGGAAGACATGCTTTAGGGCTGCCAGCAAGTATTCGGCTTCACCTTGACTGATGGCGGGATCGCTTTGCGCTTCAGGCCCGTGATCGACATCGGTTGTGCCCATCAGTACCACGCCTTGCCAGGGCACAGCAAAGACTGGTCGCCCGTCCCAAGGATGGTGAAAGCTCAGGGCGCGGATCAAGGGCAAACGATCCCCAGGGATGACCAGATGGCTGCCGCGCAGCAGGCGCAGGCGGGGTGGTCTGGCAATATATTTGCGTAGCTCATCGACCCAGGCCCCTGTAGCATTGATCACCACGCCAGCTTCGATTTCTAGATTACGTCCCTCAGCCTGAGGCGCCTTGTCGATCAAGGCCACGCCGCACACGCTACCATTCCGGGAGCGTAATAAGCCCGCCACCCGGGCATAATTCAAGGCCACGCCTCCTGACAGCACGCCTTCGCGGATCAGGCGTAACACCAGCCGGGCATCATCGGTTTGGGCGTCGAAGTAACGGTAACCATCGATCAAGGCTGGAGAGGTCAGTGGAGGGCACAGGGCGCGCATATCCAGATCATCGTAATGCCGGTGGCTCCAACTGCGGGCCATGATGTCGTAGATGATCAACCCCGAACGGAAGACCCAGCCGGGCAACTTGTCCTCCTCGAGATGGGCGTAAAGGAAACCTAAACGGTTGATCAGACCGCGCCCCTGCTTCAGCAATTGCTCGCGTTCGTGAACTGATTCCAGGGTGATCTTGATTTGGGCGTTTTTCAGGTAGCGCAATCCCCCATGCACCAGCTTCGACGAGCGGCTAGATGTCCCAGAGGCAAAATCGTGGGCTTCTACCAAAAGCGTGCGTAAGCCCATTCTCACAGCCTCACGAAATACACCCGCCCCAGTGATGCCACCACCGATGACGATGACATCCCAGGGTTGGGTGAGTTGAAACCAGATTTGGTCGCGCCAATTTCTTGTCCACATATGTATGAACGATCAGTAGTTCGGCAATGTCAACTTCGCGAGAACTTCCGAAAATAGGGGGTTACGGGGGTGCGGAGCACCCCCGTAACCCCCTATTTTCGGACTTCTCGTCTGTAAGTTAACATTGTCAAGGTAGTTAGCGGTTAGCTGGAAGCGTCTAGCAGTGGGCGGGATCTGTCAGCTATCAGCTTTCCTGGATTGAGAATTCCCTCGGGGTCGAAGACACGCCGCGCCGCGTCAATCGCTTCTATCCCCAACGCGCCTTTCTCGGCTTCCAGGTGAGGGGCATGGTCGAGGCCGACGCCATGCTGGTGGCTGATGGTGCCGCCATGAGCGACGATCGTCTCGCTGGCTGCGGTCTTCATTTTCTGCCAGCGCTCCAGGAGTTCATCAGCGTCTGCAGTTCTGCGGAAGGCATAGGTTACGTAGATGCTGGCTCCGTCGCGGTAGATATGCGAGAGATGTGCAAATACTAACACTTGTTCGTTGAAATCTGCCGCAGTTTCGCTAATTGCCGCCTTGATGGCTTGGGATGCAGGGATAATGCCCCTCCAGGGTAAAGCTGTTTCCAAAGTGTCGATGGCTACGCCCTGCTCCCAGAGCGTGTTGCGCAAATAAGGGGTACGGAAGCGACTCTTGGCCCAGGTCGCCCCGATGATAGCCCCAGTTGGTAACCCACCGTGGGTGCGGCAGAGCGCTTGGATCGCTCGACGTGTGCCTGTGACTCCTTTATGGGTACCAGTGACACCATAGATCAACAGGCAGCGTTCAGGACCATAGCCGATCAGCTCGAGACCGCGCTGGGCATAGGCGACTAAGCGATCCTTGCCAGATAAGATCAAATTGGCTTCAGTCTCGTCGGCATCACTCAGGCGCAACATCGAGGCAGTCAGATTCGTTTGGCTGATTGCGCGCACTGCGGTGGCACCCTCTTCCCAGTGGTGGAAGAAGATCCCGTAGAATGCCTCGGCCTCAGGCTGGGGACGCGCGCGCACCGTGGCATGGGTGATGATCCCCAAGCGCCCCTCAGAGCCCAAGATCAAATGCCGTAAATCTGGTCCAGCGGCGCTGGCCGGGTGTAGGGGAAGCTCTAGAATGCCGCCTGGCGATACTATCTGGCCCCCTGCAAATAAGTCTTCAATACGACCGTAATACAGCGACTGCTGGCCGCTGGAGCGAGTGGCGATCCAGCCCCCCAGGCTGGAGTACTCGAAAGATTGGGGGTAATGCCCCAGGGTGTAGCCATGCTTATTGAGCTGAGCTTCGATCTCTGGGCCGCAAACACCTGCGCCAAAAGTAGCCAGATGACTGGTCTCGTCCAAATCGATGAGCTGGTTTAGGCCGCTCAAATCCACAGTGATCACAGGCTGCTCGTCAGGAATGGGGTTGATATGCCCAACCACACTGGTGCCACCGCCATATGGGATCAAGGTGCTTCCCGTTCTTTGGGCGTGTGTGAATAATCTGATGATATCCTCAGGAGTTTTAGGGTAGCTGACCCCATCTGGAAAGGCTGGAATGTGCCCAGAGCGCAGCGCAATCCAATCGGGCAGGCTTTGGCCACAGGCATGGCGCAGGCGTTCCTCGGGAATAGTAGAAACAAAAGGCGCTCCCCCCCACCTCGAGGGAGGTATGCTGGCCAGCACTTCATCCAGAGTCACGTCAGGGACGGGATCCAGGTTTCCAATTTTTCCTTCTAAAAAGGAAAGCGAGAAATCTGATATAGGGTAGGTGATCGATGTATCACCCCAACCGTTCCAGCGTTTCATATTTCTAGTGTATCAAAAACACGCCAGAGCCTGAAGTGAGAATACTCCTACTCTTCTTTTCCACCTCTGAAGAACAGTCTGCGAACCATGCGGAAACGTTTCGAGGTAGGTCTCTCCCGGTTACGGTACAAAAGGAATCCCCCCAGGGCTGAAGACGAGGCACCCACCAATAACCACTGTAGCACACCTGGCCCTGAATCAAGAGAGGCAGCATACAACAATAATAAAAACCCCCCGATGATCAAGAAGAATGTGCCGATACGTGTGCCCATTTTTGAATGCGCCCCCCCAACCCCCCAATACTGGGGGGAGAGTACAGAAATTCCCCCCAGTATTGGGGGGTCAGGGGGGCGATGAATATCTACTACGAATTTATTCTATCAAAGTCTGAATCTTCTCATGCATATAGAGCTGCAGGTAGTAATGCCCGCCGGCGTTCTTGCCGCTGGAGCCGGACCCTTTCCAGCCACCAAAAGGCTGGTATCCCGGCCAGGCCCCGGTAGTGGCGCCTTGGGGCCGGTTGGCATAATTGACACCCGCCTGGATGTTGTCGAAGAACCATTGGGCTTCCTCTTCGCTGCCATAGAACCCGGATGTGAGACCGTAATCGACTTCATTGGCCAGGACCATGGCCTCCCCCAGACTCTCTACTTTATGCACCATGGTGATGGGCAGGAACATCTCGTGTTTCCAAAGGTGGTGATCTAGGGGAACATCAGCTGCAATGGTAGGAGCGCAGAAGTAGCCGTTGATGAATTTGCCCTGGCTGAGAACTTCCCCACCTGTCAAGATGGTGCCGGCTTCTTTGAGTTCATCAGAAAAAGTCAGGAAATCCCGGTAGGCCCAACTGTTGACCACCGGTCCCAAATAAACTGAACGGTCAGTTGGGTCACCCACTTTTAGTTCGCTAGTAAGTTGGACGACACGGTCGACAACCTGATCGTATATCGGTTCCTCAATATAAACTCGCGAACAGGCCGAGCACTTTTGGCCCTGTAAACCGAAGGCTGATCGAACGATACCCAGGGCAGCGCGCTCTACATCGGCGTTACGCGAGACAATTGTGGGGTTCTTGCCACCCAATTCCAGGATGGTGGGGCGCACGTATTTTCCTTGGGCAAAGCTGCGGTAGATACCCATGCCAACATCGTAGGAACCGGTGAAGGTCAGGCCATCCACATCGGGGCTGTCGACCAGCGCTTGTCCGAGAACGCTGCCTGAACCGGTCACATAGTTGACCACACCCTGCGGCAGCCCGGCGTCGACGAAGCATTCTGCCAGCAGACGCACGGTCCAGGGGGTATCTGTAGCGGGTTTCATCACCACGGTGTTGCCTGCAACCAACGCGGCACCTACTGGCCCGCCGGTCAGCGCCGCGGGGAAGTTGAAGGGACTGATCACCAGCCATACGCCATAGGGACGCAGCACAGAATAGTTTTGGGCGTTGTATCCCACCAGCGGGTCGATGCCCATTTGCACTACGAATCCCTGGTTCTCTTCCATCTCATCGCAGGCCCAGCGGATCAAGGCCGGGGTTTCAGCGACATCCCCCAGGGCTTCCATTCGGTTCTTGCCCACTTCGAGCGAGCAAGCTACCGCGATTTCGAAGAGACGCTCGTCCATAATGTCGGCGGCTTTTCGCAGCATGAGTACCCGCTCTTGCCAGGGCATGCGGCTCCAGCCTGGAAAAGCGGCTCTGGCCGCAGCAATGGCATCGTTGGCATCTTCGGCAGTGCCAGTTTGAAAGACGGCCAACACTTCTTCAGTATTCGAGGGATTATGACTCTCGAATTTTCTTTGGGCGAAGGCCTCCTCGCCATTGATGATCATGCCATATTCATTTCCCAATGTAGCCCGGGCGTTGCTCAAGGCTTCTTCATAGCGTGTGTGAAGCTCCTCGGGTGGATCGAACATGGTTGCATAGGTAAGTTGAAACAAACTCATAAAAAATACTCCTTGAAGAAATTACGAAAATTAGGGTATGTGGTACGGAGCACCACATACCCCATTTTTCAATATTCTGTGTTAATCAGGTCTCGAGATAGTCTCGGAGATGGCGGCTACGGGTGGGGTGGCGCAATTTGCGGAGTGCTTTGGCCTCGATCTGGCGGATGCGCTCGCGCGTGACGTTGAAATACTGGCCGACTTCCTCTAAGGTATGGTCTTTACCATCCAACAAACCAAAGCGCAATTCTAACACCTGACGCTCACGTTCGGAAAGGATTGCCAGGGCATTCTTAACCTGCTCCCGCAGCATCTCTCTCGCCGCCGCATCTACAGGTTGCATAGCCTCCTCGTCCTCAATGAAATCCCCCAATTGATTGTTATCTTCGTCGTTGCCCACGGGGCTATCCAACGAGAGCGGTGTCTCTGATGACTGCAAGATGCGCGTCACTTTGCGGGTTGCTCGGCGCAGGCGACGGGTTAATTCCAGGGGTAATGTCGTGCCCTCGAGTTCAGCACGCTGGATCATGTGCACATCTTGTGACTTGAGGAAGCCTGACTTCAGGGCAACTTCCTCGTTAGTGGGTTCGCGGTTCAGTTCCTGGGTCAACTCTCGCTGAATGCGCACCAGACGATTGATGGTCTCGTGCACATGTACTGGAATGCGGATCGTGCGAGCCTGATCGGCAATCGAGCGGCTAACGGATTGGCGGATCCACCAGGTGGCATAGGTGCTGAATTTATAGCCCCGTGTGGGGTCAAACTTCGAGACAGCTCGTAGTAATCCCACATTGCCCTCTTGGATCAGATCCAAAAAAGAATTGCCTCGTCCGGTATAACGCTTGGCCACGCTGACCACCAGGCGCAAATTTGCTCGGATGATGGTGTTATGGGCCTCGCGAGAGAGGTTGCGTAAGTTCTGCACGTTTTTGTTCAGCACATCGTCCGAGGGCAAGTAGCGCGAAAATGTTCGTTTACTGGGCAGCTTGTGGTGTTTCTCCAAGTAGGCACGCAGCTTAATTGCAGCCTCTTCTGGCAAGGCATAGAGTGATATGAAGATCGTAAACGCATAACGGGCAACTGTATCCCAGAAGGTGTCTTTCCCCCACATTCCGTTATCTAGATAGTTGCGTAAATAAGAAGATTGATCGATTTCCCAGGTCTCTCGCAATCGACGGGACTCGTCGAGGATCGATAATAATTCGGGGCAAGCGAACTTCCAGCGTTTGATATCATCCCGAACTCGATTCCAGGCTGTTCTGAGCTCAGCAAAAACTGCCCGGTACATTCCCTGGACTGGAGAAACCCCCCGGCGAGCAATGGGATGTTGGCGTCCAATCACATCTAACCGGCGTATGGCCATCATGCGCGCCGCCAGCCAGAACTCCTGATCGATCCCGAGTAGGTCTACCTTCCCAATATCGTTGAAATACAACCGGATGGGATCACTCTCTAGCCTGGAAAAGACATCTTGCCCCGCTGCAATCGCATTGACCACCTGTGCCTCCGCCTCAAGGGAATCTTCGACCTGATCAGCCTCAGCAGGATTTTCTGGAGCGGCTTGATCTGGGAGTATGCGCTTATCCCCGTCAACTACAGAGAGATCATCTTCTAGAAACAAGAGTTCTTCCTCAGGTGAAACCTGGTCATCTGGGAGCTCTGGTATAGGGGCAGATTGTGGATCGGGTTGGGTCATAGCATTCGCCTTGTCTAGGGGGTCAGCGAGTGATTGGTGTAGCGGTTTTGCGCTCGATGCAATCGACCCAGCAGCGTGACATATTTAGCCATCGACTTCTGATATTCTTTCGCTTTAATATCTCCCTGTTCCTGGGCTGTTTCCTGTAAATAGCGTAAGTGATCTAGCTGTTGGTTCAATCCTTTGGTTCGTAAGCGTAGTAGCGCTCTGAGTAGATCCTCCAATACATCTTTACCGAAGGGATCGATCTTCTCGGTTCGGGCCAGGATATTGTCTGTCAGGTTCATGACCGCTTCCGGAAGATGGTTTAGGACGAAATGGAGGGGTTCCGTATCGCCCTGGTGGAGTGAGTCTTGCACCAGGCGGAAGAGCACTTGGTGATCGGTGTGTTGGAAATCTTGGTGATGGATGCGGTTGAGACCATCTTCCTGAAGTTGGCGATCGATATGATAAATCAAATCCGGGCGGCGCAGCAATACGCCTAATAAGTGTACCTCACGTGCGTAAATGGCCTCCAGCGACGTGGTGGTGACGCGTAGCGGAGCTTGGACGGACGGAGGCCGTTGGGCAGGGTACCTGCGCCTGGGGGTGGTACGCCCCCCGCGCGTCTGCAGCAGAGACCGTTCATCCACTTTCAGCATGCGCGCTAATTGTTGCCGGTAGGTGTCCCGCTCGATGGAGCTGGGCACATCTTCGATCAACGGCATCACCTGCGTGGCGATCTCGGTCTTCGTTTTGGGGTCGTCCAGATCGCGGTCTGCTGCCAGGGTTTCCATCACATGCACAACAATGGGCTTTGCGCCTTTGATGATCGCCTGCCACTCGGCCGGGTCACGATTGATCACATCATCCGGGTCCATCCCTGGGGGCAGGTTGCTGACGCGGATATCAGCCTGCAGCCGCCCTTCTTGCCGCAGTAAACCACGCGCATCAAAGCGCATGTCACCCTCGCGCTCCAGCGTCTGGCGGGCGACTTCGAGCCCCCGCAGCGTAGCCTTGGTCCCAGCAGCGTCGGAGTCCATCGCCAGGATAATGCGGCGGCTGAAGCGTTTGATCAACCGCAAGTGATCTTCGGTCAGCGCCGTACCCATGGTGGCGACTACGTTGCTGTAGCCATGTTGGTGCGGGGCCAGCACACCCATATACCCCTCTACGATCACCACCTGGTCTTCGGAACGGATCGATCTGCGGGCCTTATCCAGACCAAACAGGATCTTGCCCTTGTCGAAGATCTCCGTTTGGGGAGAGTTGAGGTATTTGGGCAGCCCTTCGGGGTCCAGCGTGCGCGCCCCAAAGCCGGACATGCGGCCACGCTCATCGCGGATGGGCAGCACAATGCGGTAGCGGAAACGATCATAGACCCCCCCTGATTCGCGCTCCGAAACCAGTCCGGCATCGATCAGGTCAGCCTCCGTATAGCCTTTGGCCGTGAAGTGCTGCGTGGCAGCGTCCCAGGAGTCAGGGGCGAAGCCAATGCCGAAGTTTTCGATGGTTTCATCACTCAGCCCACGCTGGTGAAGATATTCCAGCGCTTTTGCCCCGGCCGTTGAATTGCGTAACTGGTGCTGGAAGAAAGTACCCGCAATTTCCAGCAGTTCCCGCAACCTGTCATATTCCTCGTAGCGTTCTTGTTCCTGGGGAGTTAGTGGCTTGAGCTCCACCCCGGCTTGTTGGGCCAGTTCCTTGAGCGCCGTGGGGAAATCCCAGCCCTCTTTCTTCATCACATAGCTGAAGATATCGCCGCCCTCGTTGCACTCGCCGAAGCAGCGCCAGGTGCCCGTATCCGGGAAGACCGCAAAAGCCGGCGTGCGCGTGTTGTGGTGGAAGGGGCAAAAACCAGAGTAGCTTTTGCCCGCTCGCCTCAATTCAACATTATTCGAGACGATATCAACGATATCGAGCCGGGCTTTAATTTCGTCTATGGCGGTCATTTTCTATAAAAACTAGGGTAGCAGGCCAACCGAGTTGGCCGTACGATGATGAAAGTGTTGCTTTCGCCCAACGAGGTTGGGCTCTTACCCTTGAAGTGAAAGTGTTGTGGTAGATATTAAATGGTAAATCGTGAAAACATTATACCGCGCCCTGGAAGCTCCTTCGGAAATTGCTCGATAATCATGCCCTTAATTATCAGAAACCACATTATGAAATAAGTATCTATCCGAAAATTGCTTAGGCCGGTCTCCAGACCGAGCCGAACACGGTCAGGAGACCGGTTCAAGCGAATTTTCGGATAGGTTCTAAAAGCAACAAGGCTGGTCGTTCGACCAGCCTTGTTGTTTTGCCTGTGTGTAAAACCGCAATTCTAATTAATACACTGCACTGACCAGGTTCCACTTATTGATCCGGGGGGCTGCCAAATGTAGGCAAATACATTGCCATCATTACCTGGAAAGGCTTTGTTAGGTTGCGGAGCGCCATCCTTATAGAATGTACATTTAGTGGGATCAGCTCCCTGCGGTAGTGGAAGAGATAGCTGGCCGTTTGTTACAATATTTCCGGTGGTGGCAATTTTCACAGTATTTCCATCTTGCTCCAGTGTGATTTCGCCACCTCCATAAAAATAGCTGGGATTAAAACACAATTTGCTAACACACCAAGGGGGGTCTCCTGCACTCGTGATTTTATTAACGACTGGATTAGATGGGTTTGGATCAGGAAACGGGCCCAGATCCCCTCCATCGCCTCCATCACCATCAGGAATATCTTGAGCAAATGCTGATCCAGAGGGGATCAACAATGTAATAAGAACAACGACGATCATTGATATTCTGAGAAGTTTCATCTCTTGCACTCCTTGGCGACATCAATCGATGAAATGAATCAATTGCACACGATTCTATGTGAAAAACCTAACGGGCTCAATGGGCTTCTGTTCCTATTTCGTAATCCCAAAAAGAAATTCAAGCACAAGCCGTACCCCAAAACCTGAAGCTAATCTAATACCTTTGGATTTCTCCACTGTAGCGGTCCCAGCAATATCGATATGCGCCCAGGGGATCTCATCGGGAACAAACTGCTTTAGGAACATACCCCCAACGATCGGCGAAGCCAACGGCACTCCGGCGGAATTCTTGATATCGCTGTCAGTGCCCTTGATCAGTTCGAAGTAATCATCGTCTAAGGGCAATCGCCACAAGCGCTCGTGGGCGCGTTCGCCCGCCTGGTGAAGCCCTTCCGCCAAATCATCATCGTTAGACATCAAGCCCGCCCGTACACTCCCCAACGCGGTTCTGACTCCACCGGTCAGCGTCGCCAGATCAATAATAGCGCGTGGTTTGTATTCTGAAGCGGCGTAGGTCAGGGCGTCGGCCAGCACCATGCGCCCCTCGGCGTCGGTGCTGATGATCTCGATGGTCTTCCCCAAGAGGCTGGTGATAATGTCGTTGGGGCGGTAAGCCTCTTGTGAGATCATATTCTCCGCCGCAGCCACGATGCCGACTACCGGGATGGGGAGTTCGAGCGCTGCCACGGCTTGCATGATCCCGATGACGTCCATTCCGCCGCATTTGTCGAATTTCATCCCCACCATATTGGCTTTGCCTTTGAGCGAGTATCCGCCGGTGTCGAAGGTGATCGCTTTACCCACGATGATCACAGGTTGCGCATCTACCTGCATGCCATTGTGCTTCAGGATGATCATTTGAGAGGGTGTTTTGCTGCCCAGCCCCACAGACAGAATCGCGCCTGCGCCCATCCTGGTGAGTTCTGTTTCTCCCAAGATGGTGCATTTCAGGCCGGTTGCCGCTGCCAGGGCTTTGGCGCGCTCCCCAAGGGAAACCGGATTGATGATGTTGGCCGGTTCGTGGCTCCACTCACGCGCCAGGTTCACCGCGTTGATCGTAGCGACAACGCGCCCTAATTTGTCCGCTACAGATGCGTTTTTTCCATCAGTCAGCATGTGCACTCTAACAGGTGTTGTTTCGCTACCCTCGGATTTATATCTGTCGAAGTGAAATGCGCCTAGCAGCAGCCCTTCGCAGAAAACTTCCAGGGCATTGTCAACTCCGATGTTTTCAAAGACGGTGGTTGGTAGCCCAACAGCATGAATCTGGTGTTCGGTGAGCCACTTTCCGGTTTTCACCCCAGCCTCCCGCAGAACCGCACCGCTGAGTTCACCTTGAGAGCCAAGGGGTATCGCAAGAGTCTTTCTCTCTCCCGATTCCCTGAGTAGGAGATCGCTAATTTTGTCTGAGGCTTCTGGTTTGATAAAGAAATTCCCTTCCCAAGCTGATTGGGGAGTGACGATCAGGTTTAGGCGAGGAGGAAGTTGGAGTTCATTCATAAAATCTCCAATATCAGTTAATAGAAAAGGATGCAAGCAAGAGATTATTATTGACTTGCATCCCTTACCATGTTTAATCAAAGAAGCTAAATTTTTCTATAATTGGCGATACCACCTTGATAACTTTGCCTTGTCATTCTGAGGAGCGAAGCGACGAAGAATCCCTGAAAGGCCAAGCCACTTTTTACCTGCACAGGCTCAAATAGATTGAACATTAAAGGGATTCTTCGCTCCGCTCAGAATGACACAAGTGTTCAGAGTGTTATTACCCATTGCAGAAGCTAAACTTTTCTCCCCCCTACGGGGTGCTTCGCTAAAAGTTTAGCTCCTTTGATTCATTGAGTCTAAAACCCTTCTAGCTTACTCATATCAGCAACGCCCTCTGCAAGTGAAGCTATCCGCTGCAGCAGCGCCAGGCGATTGTCGCGCACCTTTTCGTCATCGACCATCACCAACACATCCTCGAAAAATTTGTCGATGGCGGGGATCATGGGTTCGAAGGCGGTCAGGAATTCGTCGAGCGTCGAGCGTGAAGCGGCGAGTGTCTCTTCAGCTTTCTGTAGGGCAGCGTAGAGTTGGCGTTCGGCATCCTGCTCAAAAAGATTTTCGCGAACCGCTCCCCGCTCCCCGCTTTCCGCTGAACGCGTGATCCGCACACATCTCGAATATGCCGGCAGAATGGTCTCCCAATCGTCACGCGCAACCCATTGGCTGAGCTCTTTCACTGCCAGAGCCGCTTTGGCAGGGTTATGACCCTGGGCGTTGACCACGGCATCGACAACATCGTAGATGTAGCCTTGATCGAGGAATACCTGGCGCAGCCGCCTGATGATGAATTCCAAACATTCGCTTTGAGATTCCGCTGTAACTTTGATAGGTAGATTCTGCGCACTGGCATCAAGACCGGCACGGATGTCAAAATCGATATCCCAGGCGATCAGATTGCCTACTAGGCCCAGAGCTGCGCGGCGCAGAGCGAAGGGATCCTTGTTCCCTGAGGGAGCCAGGCCCGCCCCAAAGAGCCCTGACAGTGAGTCCAGACGATCAGCCAGGCCGACAGCCAGCCCGGGTTTGCTTGCTGGGGTCGCATCACTCACTGAGCGGGGTAGGTAGTGCTCGAAGATAGCTGTGGCAACTTCATCAGGTTCACCGGAATGGAGAGCGTAATCGCGCCCCATGACCCCTTGCAGGGAGGTCATCTCTACGACCATCTGGGTAGCCAAGTCAGCTTTGCAGAGTTGAGCGGCTCGGCGAGTCGTTGACATTTCTTCGGGTGTAAGATCAAGCATCGGGGCCAGCACAGCGACCAAATTCTCGATTCGTTGGGTTTTGTCCAGCATCGAGCCGAGCTCAGTCTGGAAGGTGAGTTTCTCCAGTTGCGGGACGAAGTCTTCCAGCTTGTTGTTCATATCCTCGCGTACGAAGTAGGCTGCATCGGCAAAGCGCGCCCGGATGACATCTTCGTTACCGCGGGTGATCAGATCAAATGCGGTTGCACCGTTACCGGATTTGTTGGCAACTGTGATGAAATAGGGCAGGAGTGTGCGGTGTGCGGGGTGCGGGGTGCGAGGATCATCTTTCGCACTTCGCACATCGTCACTGCGCACTTTCTCAATCGGAAAATAACGCTGGTGTTTCTTCATCACCGAGATGAGCACCTCGTCCGGTAACTCCAGGTGGCGGGGGTTGAATTCGCCGAGTAATGCTGTGGGCGCTTCAACAAGGTGCGTGACTTCAAGTAGCAGGTCGGGATCATCTGGGATTTCACCGCCTACTTTGGCAGCCAGGGCATGGATTTGCTTTTTGATCTCTATTTTGCGTTCATCGGGGTCCAGCAGAATGCCTTGGGCTTTGATCTTGGCAAAGTAGTCGGCAGGATCTTTGACTTCGATGATTTCGTTTTCGCTGAAACGCAGGCCGTGAGTGATATTTCCAGCTTGCAAACCGGCATATTCGAAAGGGATCACCGTATCGCCATGCAGCGCCAGCAGCCAGCGGATGGGGCGCGAGAAGGCCACATTGGTCTGGTTCCAGCGCATGGTTTTGACGAAGCGGATCTCAGCGATCAGCTTGGGCAGCATCTCTGTCAGCACCTCGCTAGAAGTGCGTCCAGCCTGACGAACGACAGCGACGACATATGCACCATCGTCGATCTGGCGCGTCTCCAGTTTGGTGACGTCAACACCCTTAGAGCGGGCAAAACCTTCGGCAGCCTTGGTGGGAACGCCATCGGCATCAAAGGCGCGCTTGGCGGGCGGGCCTTTGACGAGTTCTTCTATATCTTCCTGGTTGGCGGCTAGATCTTCAACATGAATAACCAATCGTCGCGGCGTGCCCAGGATTTTGACATCACCATGTTCCAGTCGGAGTTCATCCAACAACCCCGGAAGGTGCTTACGCAATTGCGTTAGAGCGTCTTCCAGGTCACCGGGTGGGAGTTCCTCAGTGCCGATTTCTACAAGCAGTGGTGCAGAGGATTTCAGAATGGTCGACCGCTGACCGCTGACCGCTGTCTGCTGTCCGCGGTCTGCTGTCAGCTCATCTAGCCAAGGGAACTCCAATCGCGTGCGCTGTTCGATGTAGGCCTCAGCGACGCGGCGGGAGAGACCTCTCATGCGGCGGAAATACGCGGCTCTTTCGGTGACACCCACCGCGCCGCGGGTGTCGAGGATGTTGAAGGTATGGGAGCACTTGAGCACGTAATCGTGGGCGGGGAGCACCTGATGTTCTTCCAGGCAGATCTCAGCCTCAGCCTCATACAGGTCGAACATCTGGCGAAGGCGCTCGACGTCGGCCAACTCGAAGGCGTATTTGCTGGATTCCTGCTCGTTCTGCAGGTAGACATCACCGTAGGTCATGCTTTGATTCCAGCGGATATCGCGGAAATCGCGCACGCCCTGAATAGCCATAGCAATGCGCTCGAGTCCGTAGGTCAGCTCGACGGCCACGGGATTCAGAGTTTGCCCTCCGACCTGTTGGAAATAGGTAAATTGGGTGATCTCCAGGCCATCCAACCAGACCTCCCACCCCAGGCCCCAGGCAGAGATCGCCGGTTGGGCCCAGTTATCTTCCACGAAGCGGATATCGTGTTTTTGAGGATCAATCCCCAATGCAACCAGTGATTGCAGGTAGAGCTCTTGCGGATTGCCAGGGTCGGGTTTGAGAATGACCTGATATTGGATGTGCTGATAGAAGCGATTGGGGTTCTCTCCATAGCGACCGTCATCGGGGCGGATGGACGGCTCTACATAAGCCACGTTCCAGGGTTCTGGACCAAGCACGCGCAGCACGGTGCCAGGGTTCATGGTGCCTGCCCCAACCTCAGTGTGATAGGGTTGCCAGATCAGGCATCCTTTTTCATGCCAGAAATCTTGCAGTGTAATGATGATAGATTGAAAGTCGAGGGGTTGGTTCATAAGTTGGGAGTTAGAGGTTGGAAGTTGGAGGTTGGTTATTGGGTATTAGATATTAGGAATTGGGTATCAGATATTGGGGGGGATTATACCCGCAGGAGATGTAATTGCTAATGGTCAATCGTTAATGGTAAATGGTTATGGATAATGGTTATTAGTGATTGTGAATGTAAGCTATCTTATACTGATTGATAGCACAACTACCATTTCACGATCGACCGTCCACAATTAACCATTCACCATTAATCATTGACCATTAACCATTAGAATCTCACCCAGCCCATCTCAACAGCCAGGAAGGCCAATCCAATCATGACAGCAATGACCGTGAGGATGATGCTTAGGGTCGTGGCGATGGTTATAGCCGTATCACGCGGTTTACCTCCGCTGACTTTCCCCGATTGCCCGTTGATCAGAACGGAATAGGTTTGATCTTTGTACTGATATGTACCTACCCAGATCGGCAGAAGCACATATTTGAAGGTCATACCGCTCCATTTGTGCATTCCCGTTGAAAGATTGCGTTTCTGTCGATGAGGCAGGATTTGGCGATACATGGTTCTGCGGAATTTGCGAATTATGTTTTCACGTGCTGCTAAGGTTGCATCTGCCAATGAAATATCATAGGTCAATGCAGGCCAACCAGCCAGGAATTCTGGTTTGAACTCGACGACTTCTTTGAGTTTGAAAGGGCCAATATCTTCTGTTTGCGCCTGGGTAACGGTCTTGCTTCCGGAGATTAACATGTCATCGAACATCTTGTATTCCACCCCAGTTCTTGAGACCCACCGGGGGTTATCATTGCTGCCTTCGTTGACCTCACAGCGCCAATGCAGCTCCAATGTGCCGTCAAATGTCCAGAAGGGATAGTATGCTGGGCGTAACGCAGTATCTTTTGCGGATGTGGAAAGATCGTCTGGTGTGAACCACCCTTTTCCCAGCCAGTTCTCAGCGAATTTCAGAGCCTGTTTTTGGTCGACTTCAATGGGGCCAATAACCTGGGGATCGACCAGGGTTTTTGTTTCCTGGGACTCGATTAACTGGTTCGATCCGCAAAACGGACATCGCAAGGCACGCTGCCCGGTTGGCCAAAGGCTGCCGGCAGCGCAATTCTGGCAGCTGAGATGATGCTGAGCTTCAGCCCAATGATGACCCCTTCGGGTTGGCAACACAAATTCAAGCACTTGCTCGCCGCTGTCAGCTGCTAGTTGGGCATCAATCTCCCTTTCAAAGCCACAAAATAAACACCGGAGTGTCTGACTTTCTGGATTGAACTCTGTCTGACCGCCACATTGGGAGCAGGCCAGGTTTTTTTCAGTTTGAGCAGCAACTGGTTCTTGGCTTTGGCGTGGCTGTACGCCCTCTCCTATGGGTAATAGATCCTCTTCTTTGATCTTTCCATCAAGCAAGGCTATTGCCCTGCGAGCTACTGCGTTGTATGGGTCTGCTGCGAGTGCTGATTCAAGACAGGCACGCTTTTCGTCGGGATCGTCTGTGATTTCAGTCAACCAGAGCCAGGGACGCGCATCGTAGGGATTCATGCGAATAGCGCGTTCGAGCAAGCGCCGTGCTAGTTTACGACTGTCATTTTTTGCGGCAGTGATGCCATCTCGCAAGGTATCTTCGAATTCCCCTTCCGGGGAAAATCCGTAGGAGGTCATATTGGAATTATAGCGCAAGAAAAATAAAACACCGCCAGGAAAAACTCTCGGCGGTGTGATTTCAGGCAACTGCTCACTGGTTACTGTTTACGGAATCTCCCCAGCCAACTCCTGTTCGATCAGGTTTTGGAAGACGTCGAAGGGTTGCGCGCCCACCAGAGGGATGCCGTTGACGAAGAAGGTCGGAGTCGAACGCACGCCCAGGTTAGCAGCGTATTCATAGTCGCCATTGATCTCGTCATTCTGGCGTCCGCTGTCCAGGCATTCGTTGAAGGCATCCATATTCAGACCTAAGTCGTTGGCATATTGCTCGTAGGCGTTCTTATCTAAGCCCAGTTCCATACTGAAGAGAAGTTCATTGAATTCCCAATAGTTGTCTTGTTCCCCGGCGCAATTGGCTGCTGCGGCAGCCGGTGTGGCGTTGGGATGGATCGTAGTGAGGGGAAAATCCCGGTATACCAGGCGCACCTGATCAGGGTAAGCAGCCTGGATTTGCGGCCAGACTTCCAGATGCCACCTGCGACAGTAGGGACATTCGAAATCACTGAACTCGATGATTGTTATGGGAGCCTCCTTGGGACCCCAAGCGGGATCATCATCTTCGGGGACGTCATAGCGTTGCACGGCTTGCGCCTGGGGGACGGCCTGTGCCTGGGCTGGAGCTGGAGCCGCTTCGGCGGCTTCGGCAGCGGTGTTTGCAGTCGAGGTTGCCCCGGGCGTAGAGCGACCCCAGAAGACATACCCTACGGCCAGCCCGACGACAAATGACAGCGGGAGCAGCGCAGCGTAGACGTGGGAGCGCTTGAAGGTCAGCGTGCTCTCTTTGGCATCGCCTTCATCGAGATCTTTCCCCTCGATGTCAGATTGATCGATACTCTCATCTATGATCTCTTCTTCAAGATCGTTTTGAGGTTTGGGCGTATTGTTCTCTTCAGTCATAATGGCGGCGATTATATCATGGTGGATAATAGTGAATGATGAATGCTGAATTAGGAATGGTGAATGGGTATGTTCCTATTTGGTTCTGGCATCTCGTTCCATACGCGGGGCCATCTCAAACCGAGATGAAACACATCCATTTCATTTTGCCCTTGTGTTTCAGGTCAGATTCTTGTACACTTTTGACAGGAGTTGCTTCAATGCCTGAAGAAATCTTAGCTGAAAATCTAGAAGTATCTCTTTACATGGCCAACGCTAAAGAGATGCTCGAAGCTGCGCAGCTTATGCTGGACAACGATTTTTATGCCTCAGCTGTCAACCGGGCTTATTACGCGGTTTTCTATGCGGCCAATGCCATGCTGGCGACTAAGCGGCTGGCACGGAATAAGCATAGCGGTGTTATCAGCGCTTTTCGGGAACACTTCGTCAAGACTGGTTTTATCGAAAGTGAACACAGCGATAATTATGGGCGGATAATGGATCACCGTCATGTAAGTGATTATGAATTGGTACCATCGGTTGATGAGAAACAAGTTCATGATGACCTTCGTGATGCAAGAAAATTTGTAGAACGTATTCACCAGTGGTTGTACAAAGAAGGCTGGTTATGACTATTCATAAACCCCTTGATGTTCTAACTCCTGAAGAGCAAAAAGCTATTCATATTTATCTTCAAAAAATCGAAAAGGAATTAGGGGACCAACTTAAGCAAACGATCTTGTTTGGCTCTAAAGCCCGTGAAGATGGTGATGCGGATTCTGATATAGACATACTTATCGTGGTTGAGGATGCGAGTTGGCCAATACGTAATGCGATAAGTGATATTGGATCAGGTATTTCTTTGGAATATGGAATTTTGGTTGGCCCCTTTGTCATTGCTCAAGAACGATGGGAGATGATGAAGCGCGAACGGTTCAGCCTGTATGAGAATGTAGCCAGGGATGGTATCCCCCTTCCTTTGGGGACAGATTGACTGACTCGATGATCTCATCCGGATGAAGAAATCGTTTCATAGATTCTACGTAATCCTTCGTTGACGTACTCTTCCGATAGACCATAGCTGATGCGTAGATAGTGATCCATGCCGAAATGATCACCGGGCACTACATAAACCTGCTGTTCATTGATCAAACGTTTGACCAGTGCGCTGGAATTGATGCCGATGTTATAGTGCACGAAACCGATGGCGGCTGCCTGGGGCGGCACTACGCTCAATACCTCGTTGTGCTCGTCACACCAACGTTTCAGGTTGGCAAAGCCGTTGCGGGCATATTCGCGGGTGCGGGTGATGATGCGGGTGCGCACCTCGGGTTTGAGAGCATGTGCAGCCAGTTTGTTTCCCAACATCGTGGCACAAATGGTGACATAATCCTGGCGTGCCCAGATGGCCTCGGCCATATCTGGGTTTGAAACTACCCAGCCGGTGCGCAAGCCCGGCAAGGCGTAGGCCTTGGACATGCTGCCAATGGCGAAGACTTTATCGTATTGCCCCCACAACGAAGGCGTGACCTCGTCAGTGGTATGTTCAGCCCCGGCATAGACCTCATCGGACAGGATCCAGGCCCCCACGTCAGCAGCTGCCTGAATGACCGCCTCGCGCTCGGCGGCGGTCATGATATGCCCGGTGGGGTTATTAGGGTTACATACGGCGATCAGTCGGGTCTGATCCGAAAGCGTAGCTTTGAACTCCTCGATATCGAAGCACCAATCCAACTCGTGTTTCAAGGAGAAGGTCTTTACTTTAAGTCCCAGGTTTTTTGCTGTACCCCAGATCTGCATATAATTGGGCAGCATGACCACGATCTCATCGCCGGGGTCCAGGGCGGTCAGAATGGTGGTGAAGTTGGCCTGCGCCGCACCCGTGGTGACGCAAACATCGTCCTTGCGCGCTCCGGGATAGATAGCGGCGATGCGTTGGCGCAGTTCGGCGCTGCCGTTGGTCTGTGGGTAGTTCAGTTGCACATCGAGCAGTTCGGAAACCAGGTTGGGGTCATCCTGGAATAAATCTCGGATTGACATGGGGTGCACCCCGCTCTCGGAGAGATTGTATTCAACCTGGTGTTCCCAGATGCCCATTTCGCGTTCGAGCATAAAGGGATGGAAATTCTTCTTCATCTTCTGTCTCCTGGTTTGGAAATTTTACTCTTCGCCCGGTTCCCCAACTTGGTGAATCTTGTTGAGCAGCTCCAGAAACTCTGCTGGCTGCTGGCGGGTGAGCAATTCTCTGCGAAATTCGCGCGGCAGACGATAGGGTGTCAGATAGCGCACGGCGTGCTTGCGAAAGAGCACCAGGCCAATCTCCTGGCCATAGAATGCCAGATTGCGTTCTAGATGCTTGAGCATCATCTCGCGGACCTGCTCGAAATTGACCTCTTCCCGGTCAAGATGGCTGAAGATCCAGGGGTTGCCAATGGCGGCGCGGCCGATCATCACCGCGTCGCAGCCGGTGTATTCTTTCATGTGATCAATATCAGCGGCAGTCTTCACATCCCCATTGCCGATCACGGGGATATTCACGGCCTCTTTGACATCAGCGATGGCTTCCCAATTGGCTTTGCCTCCATAGCCCTGCTCTTTGGTGCGCCCATGTAGGGCGATCAAGGCGCCACCGTTCTCCTCCACGATGCGGGCGATCAGCGGGTAGTTGCGACAGTCGTCATCCCAGCCCAGGCGGATTTTGCCGGTCAGGGGGATCTCTAAGGAGGCAGATAAGCGCTTGAAAATGCGCGCCACCTTCAAGGGAGTCCGCATTAACCCCACCCCGGCGCCGCGGTTGGCAATGCTCTTGGAGGGGCAGCCCATGTTGACATCCACGATATCCGCACCCAGCTCCTGGGCTCGCAAAGCGGCGGCCAGCATCACCTTGGGATCCTCTCCATAGATCTGGATCACCACCGGGCGCTCGTCTTCTGTATAGCGCAGTTTATCCGCGATCTGTTTGGGGGGCTTGAGGATTTCCTCGGCCTTGACGAATTCAGTGTAACTCATCGCCGAACCCAGCTCACGGCACAGGGAGCGGAATGGCCAGTCGGAAAAGCCGTCCATGGGTGAGAGGATGGCATCGCCGTGGATAGAGATTGGGCCAACGTGGAAGGCGGGTGCGGGGTGCGGGGTGCGGGGGGGCATGGGGTATCAGATCTCAGTAACCAGTAGCCAGTAATCAGTGAGCAGATATGGGGAAATGATAACTGGTCACTGGTTACTGGTTACTGCTCAAAGTAGTCTCATCTGCGATTCTTTCCTCGCTATCTTTTCTGGGGTGAAGACAGGCATCTGGGTGGCGATGCCGTGTTTGTAGACTGCTTTCTGGAAGAGGTCATCCAATTCGTGCCAGTTGGGGGCGTTGCAGATATAGCGACTCCCGTAGCGTTGCACGTAGCGCTGTTTGATCCCAGGGAAGAGCTGGTCGAGTTTTTCGTAGTAGTAGTCGCGCGAGCCCTCGCGCAAGCTCATGCCGAACCAAGGCAAGATATAGGAGGCACCGTTTTGGTGAGCCAGCTCGACGATGCTGGTGATATTTTCGGGGGTATCCTCGATGAAGGGCAGGATAGGCTGCATGGTGACTCCGGTGAGGATCCCGGCATCCGCAAGGGTTTTCATTGCCTCCAAGCGTGCAGAAGGGGGCGGCGCGCCAGGTTCGAGTTTTTTTGCCAACTCGTCATCACTAGTGGTTATGGTGAAGCTGACCGCGGCGTAGAACTTGTTGATCTCCTTCAGCGTTTCCAGGTCGCGCAGCACCAGATTGGACTTGGTGATGATGTGCACGGGGAATGCATTCCTGGCAATGACCTCCAGCGCCCGACCGGTCAGGTTTATCTTGGCTTCGATGGGCATGTAAGGATCGTTCATCGAGCCTGTGCCGATGGTGCCGCGCATGCGTTTTCGGGGCAGCACATCTTCTAAAAGTTCAATGGCGTTGGCCTTGATGTGGATATCAGCGAAGTTCTCGATCTGGTAGCAGGTGGAGCGCGAGTCGCAGTAGATGCATTGGTGCTGGCAGCCCCGGTACAGGTTCATATTGTATTTCAGCCCGAAGTAGGTATCAGGCTGTTTGACGTGGTTGAGGATGGTCTTGCTGTGGATCTCTTTGATCATGGGGTAGGGAGAATGAAATCAAAAAAATTTTCCGGCGTAATCACCGTGAACTGGGCCTCAGGATAGGCACTTTGCCAGCTTTTAGGTGCGCTGGGGATTTTTCTTGTTGACCATTTGCACTCGTACCCAAAGAGTTTGCCGCTGCGTTCTTCTACAAAATCTATCTCTTGCTGGTCGTAAGTGCGCCAAAAATAAGTGTTCGCAACCATGGGAAAGAAAGCGCGGTTTTTCAAGCGTTCGACGACGACAAAATTTTCCCAGAGTTGACCAATATCGTTGCGTTGGTCTGGCCGGTTGAATTGGGCGATCAGCGCATTGCGAATGCCTGTATCGAAGAAGTAATACTTGGCCTTACTGGTCACTTCTTTGCGCAGATTGCGGCTGAAACCACCCAGGCGAATGAGTACAAAAGCTTTTTCCAATAAATCCAGATAGCGCCCTACGGTTTTGACGCTCACAGACAGCTGAGTTGCCAACTCGCCCAGGGATACCTCACTTCCCAACTGGAACGCCAGCAGCCTCAACAAATCTAGCAAAACCCGCGAACGTTTGATACGGTCGAAAGCCAGAATATCCTTCAACAAATAAGAACTGGTGATCTCCGTGATTGTGGCGATCTTTTCTGTTTGGTTCGAAGCCTCGATGACCTCAGGATAAGTCCCGAAAATCAGGAAATTATCCAACTGCTCGCGCAGTTCATGGCGATTGTGGGTGGAGAGCAATTCCGATTGGGCAATAGGATAAAGTGTCAGGGTGCGCTTGCGCCCGGTGAGCGGCTCGCCGACTTGCCCAGCCAGTTCGAAAGATGAAGATCCAGTCACGATCACGTGGATACCTGGAACCTGATCGACAATGATTTTTAGGGCTTTTCCAATATTCGGGATTTCTTGGGCTTCGTCGATCGCCAGAAGTTCATACCCCTCAACATACGGCAGAATCTGGCCGAAATCCTGAGAGCTGAGAAGATGCTGGGTGCGGATATTATCTCCCGAGTCAAGTTTATATTTCAAACCGGTGTCGGCCAGAAAGTTTTGCAGTATGGTGGTTTTCCCAACCCGTCGCGGGCCATAGATCACCAATACGTGGTTTTTCTTCAGGTGTTGATCCAGGGGTTCGTAAGCGCGTGTGATCATATCTATAGTGTATCACAACTCCACAAATTTAGCTAAATTTGTGGAGTTGTGATACATGAATTATGATGTTTAGCCAAAAGCCCTCACCCCCTACTTCTCTAATCCCTAATACCCAATATCCAATCTCAAATCTCCAATCTCTAATCTCCAATCTTCAATCATTAATCCCCCTCCACCAACGCTTTCTTCAACGCTTCGCGCAGCGACCTGACTTCTACTACCTCAATTCCTTCAGGCCATTTCTGTCCCTTGCCAAGTCGCCTAGGTACCACGGCGGTTTTGAAGCCCAGCTTGGCGGCCTCGCGCAGGCGCGCTTCCATCTGACCGACCATGCGCAGTTCGCCGGAGAGGCCGACCTCGCCGATGAGAACGGTATCGGCGCGCACAGGGGCATCTTTGACGGAAGAAGCGATAGCGGCGGCGACGGCCAGGTCGGCGGCAGGTTCGCTGATCTTCAGGCCGCTGATCACATTGACGAAGACATCCTGCTCGGCCAGGCGGATACCCACCCGGCGGCTGAGCACGGCCACGGTCAGCAGCAGGCGGTTGAAGTCGATGCCGTTAGGTGTGCGACGGGGGTTGCCGAAGGAAGTGTGGCTGGTCAGGCCCTGGATTTCGACCAACAGGGGGCGCGTACCCTCCATGGTCACGGCGATAGCTGAGCCGGGAGCATTGACCATACGTTCGGCCAGAAAGGCTTCCGAAGGGTTGCTGACCTCGATCAGGCCGCGGTCGCGCATTTCGAAGACGCCTACCTCAGATGTGGCGCCATAGCGGTTCTTGACCGTGCGCAGCAGACGGTACAGCTGGAAGCGATCTCCCTCCAGGTAGAGCACTGCGTCGACGATGTGCTCCAGGACGCGTGGCCCGGCGATGGTGCCTTCCTTGGTGACGTGCCCGATGATGAACACCGTCACTCCGGTGGACTTGGCCAACTCCCGCAGCCGCGAGGCAGTTTCGCGCACCTGCGTAACAGAACCGGCAGAAGACTCCAATTGGGGGAGATAGGTGGTCTGAATGGAGTCCACCACAATCAGTTGGGGTTTGACTTCCTCGATGTGTTCCAGGATGATATCCAGGTTGGTCTCGGTGACCAGGAAGAGGTCTTTGGGGAGGCCCTCACCATTCCCCCTCACCCCTGACCCCTCTCCCTCAGCGAGAGGGGAGAGGAGGCGCAGGGCGCGCATTTTGATCTGTCGGTCGGATTCTTCGCCGGAGATGTATAGAACCGTGCCCTGATACGACATTTCGAGGGTGGCTTGCAGCAGCAAGGTTGATTTGCCGATGCCCGGATCGCCGCCAATGAGCACGATAGAGCCAGGGACAATGCCTCCACCCAACACTCGCGAGAACTCCTCTATGGGCACAGGGATGCGATCTTCTACATCGCCACTGATCTCTGAGAGACGCTTTGGCGTGGAGCGTTCGCCTATGCTTGGGCGGGCATGCTTGGGGGCCGTGGCGGCCTTTTCGATGATCTCCTCGACCATGCTGTTCCAGGCGTTGCACTTAGGGCAGCGTCCCATTTGTTTGGGCGAGGTGCGCCCGCATTCCTGACAGACGTATTGTGAGTAAGTTTTCGCCATAGTTTATTGACCAGTTATCTTTCGAGCGTAAAAACATTGAACGCGGATTAAATTTAAATTTTCAGAAGATTTGACATGGTTAGGATATTTGCGCGTATTCCGCGCTCGTCCGCGTCCAATCAGGTTCAAATTGCTAAATCCATCATCAAGTCTCTGAGCGCCAGGGCGATTTCGACCAGTTTGCTGGGGTCGACGATATCGGGGTGATCTTTGGGAGTGTGGGTAATATCGACAGCAAGCTGCTCCATAAAGAGATCCGATGTGATCGCCAGCGCAGGCACCTGGTGTTGGATGAACATGGAGTGATCGCTTTGATACCACTGGGGCCCCTCTTGGATCTCCTGATAAGAGGCGAAAGCCCTGTGAATGGCTTCCGCAACTTCTGGTGGAGGAGCATAAACAGAGTAGGCTGTATTCCTGTTGTGATATCCTGCGCCATCCATATTGACCGCCAACATGATCTCAGAGAATGTATGGGCCTGGGTTTGCAGATAATGCATTTCTCCAGCTGCGGAGTAATAATCTTCACCGTTGACAGCCAGGATCTCAAGGCCCAAATTCCCATCGTAGTCAGCTAACAGTTCGGCCAACAGCAGTAGGATGACAATTCCCGTGCCATTATCAATTGCGCCCGGTGTGTTGTCCTTGGCGTCGATGTGGGCGACGAAAACAACCCTGGGTTGAGTTGGTTCTCCTCTTTGGGCAATGACATTACATCCCTTTGCAGGGGTGCGTTGAGCGTTGATCTCGATAGATACTTTTTGTCCCTCGAATTGAGCCAGACGTTCCCCTTCGATGTCTTTCATGTAGACCGATGTGATGTCGAAATCGCCATCTTCGATCAGGGGGAAGGGATACATACCACCAGCCAGTTCTGGGTTGCGGGTAGTGGCGGCGATGATGGCAGCAGGGTTCTTCTCTTCGAGCAGACCGACGATTTTCTGGTGATGCTCAGGGTTGTAAAAGACGAAATTCTTGGGCATCAACTGCTCTTTGGTGATCTCGTCTTTTAGGAGAATCACTTTCCCTTCTATTGCTGCAGACTCCAATTCCGCGACGCTGGAGATAACCACTAGTGGAGCCGCCGCCTTTCCTCCTAAGGAATACGGGCTGACAAAGGCCTGAAAGGATTCACTGCCAATAGAAAGCTGTGTGCCTGCTTCGGACCAGTCGATGCAATCAAATTCTGGGGTCAGCGTTTGAAAGCCATAGGAGCGGACAACTTCAGCGAACCAGTCAGTGGCCTGGCGGTTTCCCTGGCTGCCTACCCGTCTGTTAGGGATTTCGAGACATAGTTTTTCGAGATAGGATTTTGCCTTGGCAATCATATTACCAATTATAAACGAACAGGGCACGGAAACCTGTTTGGGTATTCCGTGCCCTTCTCTGATGTCATCGCGAGGAACCACCTTTGGTGGCGACGAAGCGATCTCCCTCTAGTCATACAGGAGACTGCTTCGCTCGCCTACGGCGCGTCTGCGGCGGCTCGCAGTGACACAAGTATCGATTTTTATCGAATGATCAGGCTGCTACCATCTCTTCGGGTTCGTCTTCAGATGAGTCCGCTTTGCCTTCGGTGGGGAGCAAGACAATCTCAGGCTCATCGTCCTCGGTTGGCTCGATGTCGACCAGGACAGTGTCTCCAATGTCGAATTTCCCGGCCAGGAGGGCGTCTGAGAGTGGCTCCTCTATTTTTTGTTGGATCACGCGTCGCAGCGGTCGAGCGCCCATGTCTGGGTCATAGCCCAGGTCGGCAATCAGGTCGATCGCTTCGGGTGTGATATCCATGCTGATGGCGTGTTCGACCAAGCGTTCGGACACCTTGCCCAATTCCAGTCCCACGATCTCGCGAGTGTCATCTTTGGTGAGCGCTTTGAAGACGATCACACTGTCGAGGCGGTTGATGAACTCAGGGCGGAAGAGACGCTTGAGGGATTTCATCAACTGCTTGCGCATCTTCTGGTATTCCTGGCGCTCCTCGGTCTCTTCGTCGCGCTTGAGATCGAAGCCCAACCCGGTCTGGCGTTTGATCATATCGGCGCCGACATTGGAGGTCATCACAATGATGGCGTTGCGGAAATCGACCTTACGGCCCTTGGCATCCGTGAGCTGGCCCTCTTCCATGATCTGCAAGAGCATGTTGTGAGCTTCGGGATGCGCCTTTTCGATTTCATCGAAGACGATGATGGAATAAGGTCGCCGACGAATGGCCTCGGTGAGCTGACCGGCTTCGTCGTAACCGATATACCCGGGAGGGGCACCGACCAGGCGACTGACCGAATGTCGCTCCATGAATTCGGACATATCCAATTGGATCAGGGCATCCTCACTCCCGAAAAGGAAGCGCGCTAAGGACTTGGTCAGTTCGGTTTTCCCAACGCCGGTGGGGCCAAGGAAGACAAAAGTGCCGATCGGGCGGCGGGGGTCTTTTAAGCCTGCTCGCGCCCGCCGAACGGCTTTGGAGATGGTCTCGATGGCTTCGTTCTGTCCCACGATGGATTCCTTGAGTTCGGCCTCCATCAGTAGAAGGCGTTCGGATTCTTCCTGAGCCATTTGCATCACTGGAACACCGGTCCACATGGCGACCACTTCGGCGATGTCGTCTGAAGTGACGTTAGGGCTGTTTTCGCGGTCCCAGTTGGTACGCAGACGTTCGAGTTCGGCCTCGATTTCTGTACGCTGGTTTTCCAATCCCTGGAGATCGGCCGCAATGAGCTGACCAGCTGCATCCTCTCTCGCATCTTCGACTTTTTTGCGGATATCCCGCAGTGCGCTAGTCAACTCTTTGGTGGTTTCAGCGATGGGACTTTTATACATACGCACGCGCGAGGCAGCTTCGTCGATCAGGTCGATGGCCTTGTCAGGCAAAAAGCGATCAGAAACGTAACGGGTTGACAGGCTGGTAGCCGATTCTAGGGCTTCATCCAGGATAGAGAGTTGGTGATGAGCTTCATAGGCCGGGCGGATACCCCGTAGAATTTCAATGGTCTCTTCAGGGCTGGGTTCTTCAACAAAGATGGGTTGGAAGCGCCGTTCCAGGGCGGCATCGCTCTCGATGTGTTTGCGGTATTCATCAAGAGTAGTAGCACCAATCACTTGCAATTCGCCGCGCGACAGGGCAGGCTTCAATATGTTGGCTGCGTCCATGGCAGACCCAGCCGATCCAGCACCGACCAACATATGTACTTCGTCGATGAAAAGGATCGATTCGGATGATTTTAATTCCTGAATAACGCGTTTCAGGCGATCTTCGAACTGCCCGCGATACATCGTGCCTGCGACCAGTGATCCCACATCAAGCTGCAGGAGTCGTTTGCCCAAAAGCGGGATGGGTACATCACCATCCAATATCCTTTGAGCGAGTCCTTCGACAATGGCAGTCTTACCGACACCTGGTTCGCCGGTGAGGGCAGGATTGTTCTTTGTCCGTCGGGCCAGGATTTGGACGACACGCTCAATTTCCATTTGACGACCAATGACTGGGTCGAGTTTGCCGTCTTCGGCCATTTGGGTCAGGTCGGTGGCAAGCTGGTCAACCAAGGGAGTCTTAGATTTGGTTTTACCCTTACCTTCGGTTTCCCTAGCCTTTTGGCGGCGCTGCTGACGTCGCTCGCGCTGTGCAGATTTTGTTTCCTTAAGAATGCGATGGGTTTGGCGCCGAACTTGTTCAGGTGTGACCCCTAATTGTCTCAGGGCATCGAGGGCGATGCCCTCATCAAGCGCAATAACGCCCAGGAGCAGGTGCTCAACACCAATATAATGATGCCCGAGTTGGCGGGCCTGATCGACTGCCAGTTCGAGTACTTTCTGTGTACCTGGGGAAAGAGTCGGCCGCCTGGTGGTGTATTCACCCAGGCCAACCATCCTCTCGATTAGTTTTTGCACCCGGTCGAATTCCAGACCAAGTTCTCGTAGAACGCGCCCGGCGATGCCACCATCTTCCAGCATTAAGCCCAAGAGTAGGTGTTCGGTTCCAATATGACTGTGCCGCATACGCTCGGCTTCTTCGTGCGCCAAGCTAAGCACCCGCCGTGCCCTTTGCGTAAATCGTTCCATGTTAGACATGGCACTACCTCCTAAAACTATAAATGAGCGGGTGATCAAAAAACCAAAGGCTTGGTTTTATAGGATCTCTAATCTCATTATATAGTTGTTTTGGACTAGCGATCCCTTACATTTTGCTTCCAATAGTTCAGATACAATAATCTGGATACAGATTAGATAGCATTTTTCAATTCTACCAGAGTTACTCCAATTTGAATCCCAGGGGAGTAATTTCTTATAAATATCTAATGAGTTTTCTGGAATTGGGTGTAGAGGCTTGGAAAAAATCAGATCTTTTATCCGCTTTCGCGAAACGATGGTCTCGATCTTGAGCGTAGCGTCTTCGCATTGAAATTTGGAGCGATTTTATTCCAGCCACACTTAACAGGGGGACCACCTGGGAAATTGATAGGACGAAACAGGCGCACCTGTTTAGGTGCGCCTGGAAGTGTGATTGCCTTACTTCTCTTCAGGTTCTGGTTCTGTTGTTGCATCTGGAGGCGGGTCTTCTGCCTCTGCCTCGGGATCCTCGGCATCAGTCTGCTCCGCATCGGCATCGGTCTGCTCCGCATCGGCATCAGCATCTGCTTGTGCCTCTGCTTCGCTATCCTCGGCCGCTTCATCCTCAGGGGTTGCCTGTGCTTCGGTATCTACTACAGGCTCTACTGGTTCGGTCTCCGCTTCGGTTTCTTCAGTTTCGGCCTCTAGCTCGACCTCTTCAACTTCGGCCTCTAGCTCGACCTCTTCAACTTCAGCGGCGGGAGCTTCTTCTTCGACGACTGCCTCAACAGGAGTATCGGCATCGATTTCCTCAGCATCACTGTCAACTTCAGCATCATCATCGTAGGGAGACTCAAAGGAAGCATCGACCTCATCTTTGACCATCTTCCAATCCAGGTCGATATAGGCGCCAGAGTCTACCTTGCGCAGGCTAAGGCCAATTCGGAATTTCTCACGGTCGATGTTGATAATGCGCAGGGTCAGTGTATCACCTACTTTGACAACCTCTTTGGGATGCTCAACGCGATCGGGGCTAAGCTCAGAGATGTGGATCAAGCCTTCGAGATCGCGTTCGCCCAATTTGGCAAAGGCGCCGAAGTCGGTCAAGTGGGTGATGGTACCTTCGATCAGTTGGCCTTCTTTGAGGTCTTTGACCTTGACCAGCCAGGGATTCTCCTGGAGCTGGCGGATGGACAAACCGATGCGCTTGCGCTCCTGGTCGAGGCTGATGACTTTGACCTCGACTTCTTGCCCGATCTTGAGCACATCTTTAGGATGTTTGATGCGTTCCCAGGAAATCTCCGATAGATGTACCAAACCGTCGGCACCATCGATATTGACGAAAGCGCCAAAATTGGCCAGGCTGGTAACACGTCCTTTGCTGACTGTGCCAACAGCCAATTCGTCTAGCAGGCGGTCTTTGAGGGTTTCGCGGGTTTCGTTTAGCGCTTTGCGTTCTGAAAGGATCAGGCGGCGGCGGGAGCGGTCAACCTCGATGACAGTCACCTCAATGGGTTCACCGATCAACTTGCCCCAGCGTGTCTCAGGGGAGTCACCCGTTGTACGGCGGGTCAGGCTAATCTGTGAGCCGGGGACAAAGCCTCGCAATTTCCCAATCGGAACCAGTAGCCCTCCTTTATTGAAGCCTGAAATATGTCCTTCATATCCATCACCGGATTCTTTCAATTGCTCAACAAGTTCCCAATCCAGCTCTTCTTGAGCACGCGTGAAAGAAACGGTCAGGTTTCCGCTGCGGTCTTCGGGTGTCAGGACATACACCTTGATAGGTTGCCCAACTTCGAAACTTTCCAGGATCTCAGTGTCAATCTGGTCGAGTTCTCTTCCAGAGATAATCCCTTCAGATTTGGCACCAATACTGACCAGGATTTCAGAATTAGAGATGGCGGCGATTGCTCCTTCTCTCATTTCTCCGGTCTTGGGTAGGTCGATTTCGAGACCCTGCTCATCGAGCAGTTCTTCCATCGAAGGTTGGGGTTCGGGCGATTCTTCTACTTCTTCCTCTACAATGTTATCTTCAACGAGAGTTTCACTATCTTTCATCTTGATTATTCATACACTCCAGGTTTATAGGATCGACTGCACATTATAAGGGCTAAGGGATAACTTGGCAACCTTTGTGGTAAGATTGTCGGGAA
>CAZUSV010000027.1:12392-38117 GCA_964622645.1 uncultured Anaerolineales bacterium | reverse complement strand
CCAATATCGAGAGTTGCAGAAACTTGGAGAATTTGATACCAAGACCTCGAGCTGGATTCAAACACCTACTGATATTAGAAAACTTGGTGGTGCCATCTTTGCTGATCGTCGCTTCGATCATGTCTTCGTGTATCACAATAGCGCGCCGACTTTCTATGGTGCCAGGGGATTCCGTGGCTCGCTAAGGGTGTGAATTTTGGGCAGACAGGTGCAGCTAACCCCGCTAGCAGGGATACGTTAGCCGGAAGAACGAAAAATGAAAACCTTCTCAACCAAATCCACGCAAAAAGGGGGAAACAGGGCAAACTCTAATGAGTCCTCTTGGCATCAAAACAGCCAGAGATTCTCTGCTGCACTCCCAAAAGCAACCCTATCTGATCCTAGGGACAATCGTCCAGAAGCTGTCGTTCAAAGGGACCTACAAGAGACTGTCAACAGTAGTCCACAGGTCGAACAGGCTGCAGATTATCAGCAAATGGTCGACAACAGCCCTAGAGTGGGAGCCCAGGCTGCGTTTCAGCGGGTAATCAATATCAGCCCAAGAATGGCCTCCCAAAGACAGCAGTTGGAAGACGCATCTGGTAGGGCAGTTCAGGAAAAGAAAAACAACACCGGCCTGCCCGACGGCCTGAAAGCTGGTCTTGAAAACCTCTCTGGTCTATCTATGGATGAGGTAAATGTCTACTACAATTCCGCCAAGCCTGCCCAGTTGCAGGCCCTGGCTTACACCCAGGGCAAGGAGATCCATGTTGGGCCGGGACAGGAAAGGCATTTGCCGCATGAAGCATGGCATGTCATACAACAGCAGCAAGGGCGGGTCAAGCCGACGACCCAGGCCCAGGGGCTGGCAATTAATGACGATATGACCTTGGAGCATGAAGCCGATGTGATGGGTGCCAAAGCCATGCAGATGCATCGCTCAGAAAAAAGTGCCTTAGGATCTCCCCTCCATATGTCCGGCTTCAGGAGCAGCGACATCATCCAACGCACGAAGCCCGACACACCCCAGATCCTTGGGACTGAAGTTGAAGGCCCGATTCCGCTAGCCGAGCGTCGTGTCGTGCACCTGACGATGAGCCAGGGGGTTGTCGCTAACCTGCGGCAACTCAGCTTCTACAGCGACGAATTCAGCTCTTGCTCACCAGTCGTCATGTACAACGATCATACTTTAAGGGGTGGGCTCTTTCACTTCCCGGGTGGTGGGCTGGACCCCGACGAATACGGTGAAGAGTCAAGGGGGAACACCCAGAGACGCCTCAAGCAGATGTTCGAGGACGTCGGTCCGACCAACGTCTGGCTCAACAACCGATTTAGCGCCGAGCTGCCTTTTCTTCCTGCGGACGTCGGGCCGATCACGGAATACCTGCGGACCAGCCTCGACTACGAAGGTGAAATCCATGAAATCGCTGGTAGCAATCATTATTCGTTCTACCTGGACGATGCGATGGCCCCTCAAGTCGTGATGGGCGAAATCCCGGTTCCTACAGGAGCGAAGGTATCTGTGATGAGTGATCGTACGGAGGCTGAACGAGAAGAGCTAGCCGATGAGTGGCTAGCTCTCCCATTGGCCACAAAGTACGGCATTAACAAATTTTCCGAAGAGGAAGAATCCTACTCCAGCTTAGATTGGTAAAATACCTCCCGTGATAAGTGGAAAATCTGCTCGACATGGTTATAGAGTGCCTACGTCCTGCAGAGGAACACTGTGTCAATAAAAGAAGGTAATTGACGTGAAAAAAACGGCCGAACACAATGGATAACATCATACAACTTTACCCCCTACCGACCCAGGAGCGCCCCCTTAAGGGCGCGTACCTGGCCCATCAACTCAGGCAATATAGTCAAGTGTCGGGTAAAGCATTCGTGTACAGCAACTTTGTCACCAGTTTGGATGGCCGCATCGCTATCCCTCATCCAACGCGATCTGGTCTGATGGTTCCCAAGAACGTCGCAAACGAACGCGACTGGCGTCTCTTTCAGGAGCTGGCTGCACAGGCAGACTTGATCATCAGCAGCGGGCGTTATCTGCGTGATTGGGCCGATGGTCGAGCGCAGGAAATTCTGCGGGTGGATGACCCTGAATATGCCGACCTGAAAGAATGGCGTCTAGAGCAGAATTTACCTCCTCAGCCTGACATTGCTGTGATCAGCGCCAGTCTGCGTTTTCCAATCCCTGACGTGTTGACGGCGGGCGGGCGCAAGGTGGTCGTGTTCACAACGGAGAATCCCGATCCGGAGCGGGTCAAAGAAATTGAAGCCAAAGCCGGGCAAGTTATCGTCGCTGGTGAAAGTAGCGTGGCAGGTGACCAACTGGTGCAGCGAATGAGTGAACTGGGTTATCAGACCGTCTATTCAGCGGCTGGGCCTAAAATTCTGCACTTGCTTCTGGCTGGCAGTGTCCTGGATAGACTCTATCTCACCCACGCTAACCGTCTGCTAGGTGGACAACCCTATTCAAGTATCGTGGAAGGTGAGTTGCTTGAGACTGCTTACGATATGAGGCTCGACATGCTTTATTACGATGCGCATGGACTGGACGGTTTAGGACAACTCTTCGCCTCATACAATCGGGCCTGAATGCCTGTGCCTTCGAACTGTTTCCAGGTAAGGAAGACTCAGTAGTTATGGCCAGCCTGTGGTCACCGGAAAGGGATAGGACAGGTCGGCTCAGAGTGGACGGTTACCTATACCTCCGCTATTAGAAATGAGGTGAGTCATGAACATCCCAACTTATACAGGCCAAATTCCTTACCTGACCACCTCACAGATGATCGAGGTGGATCGGGCGATGATGGAAGATTATAAGATCGAGCTTATCCAGATGATGGAAAACGCCGGCCGAAATCTGGCGCATCTGGCGCGCGGCCGTTTTTTTGATGGCCATCCAGAGGGAAAAAAGGTGGTTGTGCTGGCCGGCACTGGGGGCAACGGTGGTGGCGCCCTGGTCTGCGCCCGGCGACTGCACAATTACGGTGCAATGGTGAAGGTTTACATAACAAAACCGGATGCCGAATTTATACCCATACCAGCACACCAGCTAGATATTCTGCGACGAATGAATATCCCCATCGCTCTGGCAGATGCCATTCAGCAGGCCGGTACGCCTGACCTGGTCATTGATGGCATCATTGGATATAGCTTGAAAGGCACACCACGCGGGACGGCCGCAACGTTAATTCGTTGGGCCAATGCTCAAGCCGGGCCGGTTCTGTCGCTCGATGCGCCATCGGGGGTAGATACAACCAGCGGTACAGTGTTTGATCCTGCAATCAAAGCGGTCGCGACCATGACCCTGGCTTTGCCTAAAGAAGGGCTGCGGGTGCCAGGTGTAGCCGAGCAGGTGGGCGAATTGTACCTGGCAGACATCAGCGTGCCGCCGGAATTGTATGCTGAACCTGCCTTGAAACTCAATGTCGGGCCGATCTTTGCCCAGAGCGATATTGTACGATTACCATAATAGTTCAGGTGTTCAAAAAAGACCGCTGTCAGATGATTAGGTTAAAATTATAGATCTAGTTACCCGACACTCTTTGTTTTTGGAAGCTGTAAATCTGCGTCCTAAATGAACCTAGACTTCAGGAGTTGCTAACTCAATGACAACAAAATCCATCATATCCCCTGAGAATCAAAAAGTGACTTTTGTCGAACTCTTCTTCGACCTGGTTTTCGTGTTTTCGGTCACCCAGGTCGTCAGATTTTTTCATGGTGAATTGAATCTGATCACTGTCGGAAAAGCGATCCTTGTGTTTTGGTTGATCTGGTGGGCTTGGACTCAATTCACCTGGACCCTCAACGCCGCAGATACAACCCATCCTTTGATCCGGGTTGGGGTGCTGGTTGCAACGGGTATCGCATTTTTCATGGCTGTAACATTGCCCGGCGCTTTTGGAGATCATTCAGCCTGGTTTGGAGTCACATATGTACTTGTGCGTATCCTCGGTTTGTCGATGCAAGCCTGGGTTGCTTTCGCAGACCCTGCTCAACGCAATGCCGTGCGAATATTTACGATCGTCTCGATGGGTGGTTTGGCTGCGGTTCTCGCGGGTGCTCTGGTCGGGGGATCGCTTCAGCTCTGGCTTTGGGGATTGGCGATTGTCCTGGATGTGGTCGCGGCTGAGGTAGGTGGGCAGCTCGATGGGTGGAATCTGCACCCTGAGCATTTTAGTGAGCGGCATGGCCTTTTCACCATTATTGCCTTAGGTGAAAGCTTAATCGTCGCCGCAGGGGGTGTGACCGATTCACTCGACACGATTGAAATCCTTCCGATCGCAATTCTGGCGGTGGCGATTACCTGCGCCTTATGGTGGAGCTATTTCGCCCAGATCCATCCGACCCTCGAGCATGCCGTTCAATCTGGACAGGGAGCTGATCAAGTCCAGCTTGCTCGAGATGTCTTCAGCCTTTTGCACTTCCCCATGGTGTGCGGCATTGTCGCTTACGCTGTGACTATCGAGGAAGTTGTGTTACATCCGCAGGAACCTCTATCCCTTGCAGGACGGGTAGCCCTGGCAGTTGGCGTCTTGTTGTTTGCCGGGGGAATGGCAGTTGCTGTCTACCGGGCCACCAAAAAAATCCTCGTGCCACGGGTATTGCTTGTCTTAATTACTGCAACGGCAGTTGTAGCACTCAAGGGGATCGGGGCTGCATTCACGCTGGGAATTGCATTTAGTGGAATGATCGTGATTTTATGGATAGAACAGTGGACCATTCGTCCAATCTATGAAATTCATTCTTAATACCCTTAGGAGTTACGCAGCAGCTCCCCCAACCCCTCAACGCCGATAGCGCCCCCATGGTGCTGGGGGAGATCTCCTACAATTCCCCCCAAGGTTGGGGGGTTAGGGGGGCAACTGCGGAACGCCTAACCCTTCCGAATCTGAAAAGAGGAAATACAACCCAGCAACCCAACCTTCTGTCTGGGTTTCCTGGATTGCAATTATTTGGGTATAAAGGAATGATTCCTTCAGGGGAAAAACGGTATACCTACATTACCTTATCACATTGAATGTCATCGGATAAATCTATGGGTTGAATTATTTCCCATAGCGGGCTACCTGGATCAGGGGGATATCACTTGCGGAAGCTACTTCCTGGCGCAATGCATCAGCCAAAATATCGATTCCGGGAACATTGCCTAACCCAAGGTCCTCTGTCGTGGTAGCCAACAAGATCAAATCTGGTCTAGCTTTTTCGATCACGTAATCCACCGTCAGAGGTGTGAACCCTTCCACAATATCTACACTCTCGATGAGCCCTTCTTCTACGGAGTATGCATCTGTGCGTGAGTCCGCAGTAATGATTTCGATTTCCGGATTCTTTCGCAATTGTTTTATGACGCGCGCGCCGGTGCGACCGGCACCAACAACGAGTACTCTCACCTTACATCTCCTTGACAGCTGAAACGCTGCTCATATCCAGTTAAGCACTGCTAGCATATAAAAGAATAATCCCAAAACCAATGAACTGATGAAGGTCATGATCAACCCGTAGCGCATCATCTCGCTTCGGTTGATAATTCCACTGGCGGCAATCAAAGACATCCTTCCAGAAGCGGATGGAAGCGAATATCCAAAAGTAGTAGCCAGAGTGACTGGCAATACCAGTTGAACGGCATCTATCGTGGGGTCGGACTGTGCGAGGGCAATCAATATTGGAACGAAAACTGCTGCGATCGTAGTGTTATTCATCACGTTCGTCAGAAGCGCCGACAAAAAGACCAACAGCATCATGCTGATTAGTAACGGCGGTCCGCTAACCAGTGGAACGATTAATTCTGCAAACCAGTCCGTGGCGCCAGTTCGGCTTAGCGCTTCTCCTAACGATAGCCCTGCACCGATGATGAGGAAAATTCCCCAACTGACTCCCTTGACGTCTTCCCAGTTGATGACACTCCGTATTGCCAGGTAGGAAACAATCAGCACTGCCACCATTGCTGAAGATAGCAAGGTGTCTGGCAAACCAAGCCAGGGCTCGATAAAGGAACCTCCGACCCACAGGACAACACCAACGACCAGCGTCCCTAGGATCTCACGCTCGGAACCGCTCATCGGGCCGATTTCGTCCAATTGCTTGCGAACAGGCTCAACGTCCAGGGTGCGAACTGGAGCTTTCACCAACCGTAGGAGTAGCCACCAAGTCAAGGGGAAGATTAACAGGAAAGAAGGCAGCCCATAGATCATCCAATCTACAAATGTCCACGAGCGAATCTGCCCCAAGAATCCAGATGCAACCGCGTTGGAGGACGACCCCATGATGGTAACCATCCCGCCCAGGCTGGCGGAGTAGGCGATTCCCAGCACGAGCAGAACAAGGAATTGGCGAGCCTTCTTGGGGTCAGGTAACTGCTTGGCGATGGTCAGAGCCACTGGAATCAGGACCGCTGCAGTGGCCGTGTTCTCGACCCACATGGAAAACAAGGCTGCAATGCTCATCAAACCAAACACCAACATGGAGATGTCGCCGCCAGAACCCACAATGGTGGAAAGCGCCAGGCGCCGCGTCAGTCCATGCTTGCGCAACGCTTCCGCCAGGAACAAACTGGCCAGGATCAGGAATACAACTGGTCGCGAAAAAGTCTCGAAGGCCTGTGGGGTATCCGCCACGCCCAGGGCTACCTGCGCCACCGGAACCATCAGCGCCGCAATCGGCAGGGACACTGGTTCCAGGGCCAGAATACTGCCTGTAAAAACGAAGACAGCCAGTGCACGATGCCCTTCTGTGGACAGGCCTTCAGGTCGTGGAATGAGCAGCACGGCAATGGTCAAGAGAAGCACTAGGCCAAACCGCCCGACAAAGCGCATGAGACCTTTTGCACCGCGCGAAATTTGCGGTGTCAGGACTCTCAACGGTTCGAACTGGACCTGTGCCTGCTTCTTCTCCGGCTTTGGTGCAGGCTGATGAGGAATACTCCGCAATGGTGCTGCTAATAGTGAAGCGCTCCCCTCTAGTAGATGTGCGAGAAAGCTAATGAGTGTGTACGACTGCCCGGTTTCAACCTGTGTGCGACGCAGCGCATCGACCGCATCCCGGCATTGCTTGCATCTTTTCAGATGTTCCTCTGCGCTTCGCTGATCGTCAGGAGAGAGTGCTCCACCCACAAAATCGGCAACCACGATGTGTTCAAGTGTCATTCTGTTTCTCTGGAATCCAATATTGTCACCTCTTCTTCCGTCAACACGGCATTTGGTAAGGATATCAAGCCATCATCAGTTTTGATTACCGATTTGACAGTGCCAACACTCATCAACACACCTGAATGACCGCGTATGCTAATTTGCTGGCCTACTTCAAAGGACTCTTTGGCGTAATAGCCAGCCATGATGTTGCGTGCCAGGTCACGGCTTCCAAACCCAAATGCCAAGGCTAGCGCCAGCGTTATGGCAATTAAAAGCGCAGATACAGCAATGGTAAGTAAGTCGGTCTGGATGCCAAGTTGCCCCAGAACGAGGATGATCGTGAAAACTAGCAGGGTATACCGAACCACCTGTCCGACCGTTGAACCCGCAGTTACACCAGCCTGTATTGTCACCTTTCCAAGCGTATCACCGACGAACTGCGCGATTAAACTGCCGAGAAGCAAGATTAGGGTTGCTGCTAACACATTTGGCAGGTAGCCAACCAAGCTTTTGAGTGTCTCCGTTACTCCGATTAGCCCCAGGCTTTCTGCTGCAGCCAATAAAAAGACAAACAATAACAGCCAGTAAGCCAGTCGGGCTAATAGGTTGGCTACGGATGAATCTAACCCTGCATTCGACAACAGGTTAGATATGCCCACACGTTCGGCCAGCGCATCGAGGCGCAAACGTCGCAGCAGGCTCCCAAGGATGAACTGTACCAGCCTTGCTATTAGCCATCCTACAAGAAGAAGAACCAAGGCACCCAACAGATTTGGCAACCACTTCACAACTTCCCCCAGGGTTTGCTGCCAGAGATCTATCCAGAATTGAGGGTCAAGAGGCATGATTTTTTCCTTCCTAACAAAAGTGAATATTCAATTGCGATTATGCTGGCCTTTATTATCATTTTCCCAAAATCTTATCACTAACCTATGTTTATTGTGAAGATAGCCGGATAGAACTCGATCTCATTGATCGGCTATGGGAACTTGTAAATCTGCACGACACCCATATTGGCTACGTACCATTGTGTAATCTTTTACCACCTCTGATGGCATTCTCACCATGATACACACGATGGCTCACTAGGAATCGCCGGGATAGCTTCCAGATTTGGGGGGATGCGGCGACTCGCTTTGCGTGCCTTCGACAAAGTCGCAGCAATGCGTGCGATGCCTGCCCACGCAGGGCGGCTTCGCAAATGTTGCTGCAGATTCATCTGCCGGTTTTTAAAAATTTGAGTGCACCCATTCTGACGGTATTTTCTGATCAAATCCGAGCGTTCAGCGAGATGATTGAAACAATCGATTGTGTAAGTGTAGCAATCTGCTTCGTTATTTTATGCTCACCGAACCCGATGACATAGGTTCATAACCCTACATCTTATGATGAGATAATTATCAATCTAATTAAGGAAAAAACTCCTCCAAGGAATAATTCGGAGAAGTTTCATTAAATTTCTGTGACCCCGGAAGGACTCGAACCTTCAACCTAACGATTAAGAGTCGCTTGCTCTGCCAAATTGAGCTACGGGGCCGTGCGGGGGGAATTATACCGCGATGGAAGGGCGTGTCAACTTTAGGGGTCGATTTTTCACTTTTGACTGCTTCTCTTAATCCAAGTTGTGATCCCCGCGCCTATTGCTATCAGAAGAAGCACAAAACTGCCTCCCACCAGCGTCCATTTGATGCTGGTGAAGAGCGGGGCGACGAAATCGACAACTGGTGTGCGAGTCGGATAACGAAACATCACCAACGATGTAGAAATATTCTCCAGATAATCGAGTAGCATTGCCCACACGGGGACCAAGTTGGTGCGCTGCCAGAAACTGCCTGGCGAAAAGGCACGCCTTGTAAGCCAACTGATCGAGGTGACCAGGAACAGGGCGTAGACGATGGGCCAGAACAGGTCAAAGGTGAAGCGCGCCCTGATATATTCCTGGCGGCCAGCTTCACCATAGGTCTCGGCCATCTGGTAGAGTTCTTCCGGCGAATAATAGAATGACAGATCGGGACTGTCAGCCCCAGCGCTGTTTTGTTCAGCCTGAGCAGCCTGTTCGGGCAGCACCAATGCCGTAAAAAGAATGAAGATAACCACTCCCCCTATCGCCACCCAACCGGTAGATTTTTTGTGCAGCCAATCAGATAGATTTTTCCACATACGTTTCTCCATTCGTAAAAGTCAAAGGATTGGATCGTATAGATCCAAATGATAACCCCGGATTATCCGTGAAATCCGTGTCCCAAATTTTATCAAGCGATCTCCCAAGGTGGCGTACCGCTGCCGCCTGCGCCTCTGAGCGATTCTCGGATGGGATCTCCTAAATCAGGGAGCACATCAGCTACGGCGGCCAGTAAACCAAAGCAGCCGGTGATCATCATATCGCCGAAAGGGGCTGGGAAGTAGGGGCGGAGTCTGCTGACTGCTGACGGCTGACCGCTGACCGCTGTCTGGAATAAGCCCCTGCGCGGTCCGGTTACCACCACATCGAAATCTCCGTCCCCCAACACGAGCGGTTCTTTTTCGTAGATCAAGGCCCCATGCCCGTGATCACCAAAGACATCCTCGTGCTCAAGGCTGCCATCGGCTAAGGCTCGCAGTAAGCCCTCCAGTTTGGGGAGATCGATCAAGCCGGTATGGTGTTCGAAGACGCCTTCGATGCCTTTGGGTCCCAGACGGAAGGCCAGGGTGTGGAAGTTGCCCACATTGGCAATCAATGTTCGGGGGAGAGATTGAACCTCAAGGTCTAGAGTAGCACCCAAAACGGCCGCGGGAGCCGTGTCCATCACCACCAGCGGCGCGCCCACATCCAATGATGAGTCCACCACTGCGCCCAAGCGAGTCATCATCGAAGGCACATCATGCGCTTTGAATGCAAAAGCCGAGAGCCTATTTTGGGCCTTGATATGTTCATCCAGATAATCAAAGCGGAATTGACGATCAGAGACATCGGGGGGGGCAGCGCCGTGGTCAAACACCGCCACAGCCACGGCGTCCAGATCATCCAGGGAAACGCCAAATTCTTCAAAAGCGCGCCGGATGGCGGAGAAATCGAAGTCACACAATTCCAGGCGCGTGACCGAGTCTGGCAATGCTGCGACCTCGTCTTCACTGATAACCTGGATGCCATCGGCTTCGACTTTGGTCAGGTCATCATCGAAGGTGCGCGCCGCTTCTGGTGTAGCGTAGACCGGGTAGCCGGCCTTGGCATGATCGCGCGCTGCCCAATGGCTGGGGCCGCCGCCCATGGTTACACCGGTGAGGGCAATTGCTTCAGCTTGCCGGGTGGCGGCTTTCAAACGTTTATGCACCATCATCGTCGGCGAGGGCACCACCAGCTTGAAGCCATTCTCAAGGTCGATCCGAGAATCATACATGTAAATATCTTGCGTTCCAGTGCCAACATCTACAGTCAAAATCTGCATATTCATTACCTTGCGCGAGCGAAATGATTCTCACTCGCTATATTTTGGACTAAGTTTATCATGAATGCTGCTACATTCTCAGGATATGCGCTTTGTCAACTCGAATGAAGATATTGCAGCTCTCTAGGAATCGCCGCATACTCCAAAATCTGGACATTACCATGGGAATTTCTAGAGAACCGATATTGCGCGTTACTCGCAGGGAACAGCTTGGAGTATACTTTGAAGGAATTCTTTTGGGAGAGGTGAACTATGACGCTTAAGAATCAGCGAGATCGTTGGGAAGGGAAAACTCTGCGCCCGGTGACAGACCGTTTCCCAGAGCGGAAGAGCGAATTCCAGACTTTGTCGGGGATTCCGCTCGAGAGGCTGATGCTACCATCCAATGAGGATCCTACCTATGCGGAGAAGTTAGGCTTCCCTGGAGAGTATCCTTTTACTCGCGGTGTGCAGCCGACCATGTACCGAGGCCGCTTCTGGACCATGCGCCAATATGCCGGGTACGCCTCTGCTGAAGAGTCCAACGCCCGCTACCGCTACCTGCTGGAGCAGGGACAGACTGGCCTCTCAGTGGCTTTCGACCTGCCCACACAGATCGGCTACGATGCGGATGACGTTGTCGCCTCAGGCGAGGTCGGTAAAGTTGGCGTTTCCATCTCTTCACTGCAAGATATGGAAACCCTCTTCGAGGAGATCCCCCTGGAGCGAGTCTCCACCAGCATGACCATCAACGCCCCGGCGGCAATTTTGTTGGCCATGTACATCGCCGTCGCCAAACGCCAGGGTGTCGACCCCAATAAATTACGTGGCACCATCCAAAATGACATTCTCAAAGAATATATCGCCCGGGGAACCTACATTTTCCCGCCCAAGCCCTCCATGCGCCTGATCACCGATGTCTTCCAGTATTGCCAGACGGAAGTGCCGCGCTGGAACACGATCAGCATTTCAGGGTATCACATCCGTGAAGCCGGTTCCACGGCGGTCCAGGAAGTGGCCTTCACTTTGGCGGATGGCATCGCGTATGTGCAGGCAGCAATTGAGGTAGGACTGGATGTGGATAAATTTGCCCGCCAGCTCTCCTTTTTCTTCAATGCCCACAATAACTTCTTAGAGGAGGTCGCCAAGTACCGCGCTGCTCGTCGTTTGTGGGCAAAAATCATGCGAGAACGGTTTAATGCCCAAAACCCTCGCTCGTGGACATTGCGTTTCCACACGCAGACGGCTGGATCCACGCTCACCGCCCAGCAGCCTGAGAACAATGTTGTGCGGGTGGCGTTGCAGGCTCTCTCCGCTGTGTTGGGTGGCACCCAATCATTGCACACCAACAGCATGGATGAGGCTTTATGGCTACCCACAGAAAAATCCGTGCGTGTAGCCCTGCGCACCCAACAGGTTATCGCTCACGAATCCGGTGTCGCTGATAGCATTGACCCTTTAGCCGGGTCCTATCTCATCGAGCATTTGACCGACGAGATCGAACGTCGAGCTGAAGAATATATCCACAAGATCGATGAGATGGGTGGGGCTTTGGCTGCCATTGAACAAGGCTACATTCAGGGCGAAATCCAGGAAGCGGCTTATCAGTACCAGCAGGCCGTTGAACAGCAGGATCAGATCGTGGTTGGTGTCAACCAGTTCGAAGTTCAGGAAGATATCGAGCTAGAGCAGCTATCCGTTGACCCAGCAATCGAAGTCGGGCAACGCGAGCGCTTGGCAAAGCTTAGAAAGGAGCGTGATGCCCAACGCGTGAACGAATTGCTGGCTCAATTAGAGAAAGCTGCCAACGGCGATGATAACTTGCTGCCTCTCTTCGTTGAATGTGTCGAGAACCATGTCACCCTGGGTGAGATCTGCAACGTGCTGCGCGCAGTATGGGGTGAGTATCAGCCAATGATAAATGTTTGATTTTGAGTATAATTGTCACCATGAGAGCTTCTAGAGAGATTGTGAGTGCGTAGAGATACAGAAAACTGGATTGCTTTGGCAGAATACGATTTAGAGACTGCTCGCCACATGCTAGAGACGGGTCGTTATCTATATGTGGTATTTCTTTGCCATTTGGCATTAGAGAAGATACTCAAAGCGCATGTCACGGAAGTTGCTCAAACGATTCCAACTAAGACACATGATTTGATTTATCTAATCAAGAAAAGTCAATTGAAGTTGCCACAGAGTTATCTGGAATTTGTGGGGAAAATAAACACTGCTAGTATTCCAACTCGCTACCCTGAGGATTTACAGCAAGCGCTTAAAGAATACCCCCAATCTGTTGCTCATGAATATCTGCAACAAACAAAAGAGGTGCTTGGATGGTTGAAAAAACATCCCAACTTAAACGCGTAATCCGTCGGTATTGTGATGAATTAGATAAAATGGGTGTCCATCCCCAACGTGTTTTGCTTTATGGTTCACAAGTTGGAGGAAATGCCGAAGAAGGGAGTGATATTGATTTGATCGTTATTTCATCTGACTGGGACTCTCATAGTATGCGAGAACGCCTAGAAATTTTAGGTGTTGCAGCAGCACGAATTTTAGAGCCGATCCAGGCTCAAGGTTTTACTCAGGTAGAGATATCTACACACCAGATTATGCCTTTTTGGGAACAAGTTATTCACGAACAAGCTGTATTGGTGTGATTCGCAAAATGATTAATTAAACTAGAATCAAAGCACGTTGTACGTTATATCACCGCGTTCAACGTGCTGATGTTTTTAGAGGAATTGTAGATGCTATCCTTGCCTCTTGAGCGCGTTGTGCAAGTGTCGAATATCTGATTATCTTGGGATTCCTAGATTAGGGAAAGTTCTGCAAATGAAGAAAGTATACAAAAGTTTGTTGATCTCGGGATGTGTCTTCTTGGTATGGATCAACATCCCCGCTGTACCAGCCTCCTGGGCAGCCGTGATCCCCAATCCAGTGTACAGATTGACGTGGCTATCCATCTGGCGGATCGCGAAAATCGCAATCTTCCCTTTCCCAGGGATGCAGTACCAATTCAGCATCTATACCATCCTGGCGATCATTGTATTGTTTGGTACTGGCATTCTGGCACGTTACCTTCTTTTGAAACACCTTCCATGATCGAAGATAGAATAGGAGGAAAACTATGGCGAAGATCAAAAAAGTTGACCATGTAGCTCTGGTTGTTGGTGATATCGATGAAGCCTTAGCTTTCTGGCGCGACGCCCTGGGGTTGGAACTCGAGCACATTAAGGATGTGCCTCGAGAAAAATCAGCCATCGCTTTCCTGCCCGTGGGAGATGTAGAAGTCGAACTCGTGCAGCCCACCTCTGATGATTCAGGTATCGCCAAATATTTGGGTAAACGCGGCCCCGGAATGCACCATATCTGCCTGGAAGTCGATGATATCGAGGCCATGCTGGCACAGCTCAAGGATAAAGATGTGCAGTTGATCCATGAAGAGCCGGTAATTGGTGATAGTGGTAAGAAGTATGCTTTCATCCACCCTAATGCAGCCTTCGGGGTGTTGGTAGAACTCTACGAATTACCTTGATTAATGGTGAATGGTGAATGGTGAATTGCGAATGGTGAATTAACCATTAACCATTCTCCATTGACAATTGACCATTCGAATTTGTTTGTTGTCATCTAATGCATTCAAGTAAATTTTCCATTCACGGCTGGATAGGCCTCTCCCTTATTGCAATCTTCTGGCCTCTAAACTGGATGTTGTCTGGTCCGCGCACCCATTGGGGATTCTTTCCTTTATGGTTGGGGTATTGCCTGGTGGTAGACGGTCTGGTACTGAGGCGTTCAGGCACGTCACTGCTCACCCGGAGTTGGCGCAAATATATTGGCTTATTCCTGATCTCAGCGCCAGTGTGGTGGCTTTTCGAAGTGCTCAACTGGCGAGTGCAGAACTGGTATTACGATGGCCGGGAACTATTTTTAGATCTGGAATATGGTCTTTTAGCCTCTGTCGCATTCTCTACGGTAATACCTGCGGTGTTTGGGACTGCAGAATTGATCAGCAGCATTGGTTGGGTTCAACGCCTTAAGGGTGGCCCGAAGATCAATCCAGATAAACGTACCACGACTGGGTTATTCATCGTTGGATGGGTTATGCTGGCACTGATGCTGACCTGGCCGCGTTATTTCTTCCCCTTCATCTGGCTGAGTATTTATTTCATCACCGAGCCGCTCAATGTCTGGCTTGGGAACCGCAATCTGGCGCTGCGGACACAGGAGAAAGACTGGCGACCTGTAATCGCTTTGTGGTTGGGGGTGTTAGTCACAGCCTATTTCTGGGAATTCTGGAATTATTTTTCGTATCCGAAGTGGATTTACACAATCCCCTTTGTGGATTTCTGGCACATCTTCGAAATGCCATTGCTCGGGTATGGGGGCTATCTCCCATTTGCTTTAGAGCTTTACGCTCTATATCATCTCGTAATGGGCATTTTGGGGTATAAAGACATCAAATACGTGCGAGTAAGTTAAGTTTTCTTTACGACCCAATCGCACGACCTCGGAAGAGGCATAGGCTGTCTAATAATCGCCTCGGCAGCTCACAGATTTTGGAGGTAGGCGGCGTGTGAAGTACTCCACCTACCCCAAAAAACTGGAGATTACCACGGGAGTCCCTAGCTACCCGAGGCTTGTACCTCAAATTGGGTGTTAAAATGGTGTACAAGCTGAAAATATCAGGTATAATCTGCCGCTTTAGTTCTCCCCTGTCATGGAAGTAAATGGGAGGGGATTTTTTCGTGTGATCATGAAAGGATATTCAAATGGCGCACGTATCGCATAAACTCAAGAATGCTTTTGAAGGCGCATTGGCTGGAGGAGGTGATCCAGCAACCTCACCGCTTTATGTATTTGGCCCGTTTCTAAAATTGATCGTTGTCGCTGGTGTAGCGCAGATCACATTTGGCGCTTCCGTATGGCTGGTGGTTTTGACGGTAGCAGTGGTTTCAGCGATGTATCGTCTGGTGATGCGCTGGGTAACCGATGGCAGCGGGGGCAGTGGGCTCAGTGAAGAGGAATTTGGTGGTTGGGCCGCAAAAACCAATGCTGCGATCACCTTTGTAGAATACACGTTGACCTTCCTGGTCAGCATGGCAGCCATGGTAACGTTTATTGCCGACCGCATCCCGGATTTGAATGAATATCTCATTTTCAATGTGCAGTACCGCACCCTGGTGGCGATCGCCTTGAGTATCTTGACAGGCTGGCTGGTCAACCGCGGGCCCAAGATGGCGGCGCGCGCCTTTGGTCCGGCTACGTTAGGTGTGCTGCTACTATTATGGGCTATGATCATTGCGACTTTGTGGCAATATGGACTCCAGCTTCCAGATTTCAACTTTCAAGCCTTCCGTCTGGATAATATTGGCCTTACCTTAGGCGGGTATGTCCGTATTCTAGCTGTAATGACAGGCATCGAGGTTTTCGCCAATATGGTAGCAGCCTTCGACGGTGACGACAGCAAGAAGAGCAAAAGCGCTTTCAACGCATTGTTGCTCATTATGGGAACCACCGCAGCCACCATGTTGATTGTCGGGCCAGCGATCTTCAACCTATCCAACCCAGAGCTTGAAGAGATTTCGGTGTTCACCCAAACCATGGATCACCTCCTGCCTGCGCCGTTGCCCTACTTAGGCACTCTGGTGGGGATTGCCGTACTGATGTCTGCATCCGCAGCTAGTGCCCAGGGATTGCAGAACCTGGCCTTGGGCCTTTCTGAACGGCGCTACGTACCCCCCTTGTTAGGGCAACGAAACCAATTTCAAGTTGCTGATAAACCGGTATGGATCCAGATCGTGATTGTGATTGGATGCTTCTTGCTATTTGGTACCAATGAAGAAACCTATTTAGCCCTATATGCTGCGGGGGTATTTGTGCTCTTGAGCATGACTGGTTGGGCAGTAACAAATCGACTGTTCCGCGAGGTCAAAGAGAGATTTGAGCTTGGAAAATTGGCATTGATCGTTGGGACAGTGATTGCAGCTGTTTTGACGACTGGTGCCACAGCGGTAATATTTGTTGAGCGATTCGTGGAGGGTGCCTGGACATATCTGCTATTTGTTCCTATGCTCTACGTAGTATTTACTTACTCGCGCGCCCGTCTTGGGGCTCCTTCAGCAGCCATGGATTATCTGGGGCGCTTGAATGCTGCGCAACTGGCCGGTTTCGGGTTTGGACAAATGGATCCTGCCACAGGTGCAGTCACAGTCAGCGCTGAGCGGCCAGAAGATTTACGCTGGGAGCCAGCACCAATCCAGCAGAGTAAATGGCGGGAGAAACAGGTCGAAATCAAGAATGTTGCTGTACTTTTAGATGCATCTTCCTTTGCTGAAGGCGCCTTGCCATGGGCAAAGATGATCTCTAAGCAAGCTGGAGCCCATCTGACGATCTTGTCGTCAATCAAGAACCACACAAATACTTTACAAGAGCAATTCGTGGAGACGAAGGAAGTTCGTCAGGCATACCTTAAGAAGATTTGCGAAGCTAGCCAGGCGGAGGGCATCGACGTAGATTGTGCTATTCGGCCTGGGTTTGTCGCCGATGCAGCTCAATCTCTGGTTGCCGAGCAAAATGTAGATCTGGTGATCACCACCACGCGCGGAAAATCTGGCAAGAAACATTGGATCAGCGGTGGTGTCTCACGAAAGTTGGTTCAGAAAATCAGCCAGCCGATCTTGTTGATACAGGTAGCAGAAAATGGAGATTCCACTCTCCCCAAACTGGAACGCATCCTGGTAGCCCTGGATGGTTCGATCTTTTCTGAACGCGTGCTCCCTTATGCGCGTGTGTTGGCGCAAATCTTTGGTGCAGAGTTGATCCTGTTGTCTGTTCCAGCGGTTCCCGAACCTGAAGATTATCTTGCTCCCCCCGGGGTGGTGAATGTCATTCGCAAGAATGCTGAAGCCAATATGAGCAATTTTCTCGAAGCTGTGGCACGCTCCTTACGAGAAGAGGGCATCGCTGTGCGCACCATGGTTACCGGATCACTACCAGCGCGCACGATCGTCAATATTGCTGAGCAAGAGAATGTTGATATGATCATGAATACATCCCGCGGACGTGGTGGTATTGACCTATTTATGCTGGGAAGTGAAGCGCAGCGCATCGTTGAGAACACCACCAAACCGGTATTTATGATGCCTATTCAAACTCGACCAGATTAGCAGTGTTGACGATTCTCTCTCCTTCATGGTATGATCCACCCCATCTTAAAACCCGTTGAAGTACTCTCGTAATGGCGAGAAAGAGGAGAAAGCAATAAGCGATCCAAATTACCGTGCGAATGAACGCATCCGAGCTCGCGAAGTTCGTTTGATTGGGGCTGATGGTGAAAACCATGGCATTATCTCGATTGAAGAGGCACTTCTTATTGCAGACGAAGCCAGCTTGGATCTTGTTGAAGTCGCCCCCAATGCGGAGCCACCCGTATGCCGGGTGATGGATTTAGGAAAGTTCATCTACCAAAGGAAGAAGAAAGAACGCGAGGCCCGCAGGGCCCAAACAAAGATCGAGGTCAAAGAGATCCGTCTGCGACCTAAAACTAGTGAGGGCCATATAGTATTCAAAGTGGATGATGCTCGCCGGTGGCTTAAAAAGGGCAATAAAGTCAAAGTCCGTATTCAATTTCGAGGCAGAGAAATGCATTATCCCGAGATTGCTATGGACGTTCTAAAGGATGTTGCTGAAAGACTTCAAGATGTGAGCATCATCGAGTACGAACCTTCTCGAGAAGGCCGTTCCATGCTCATGATTTTAGCTCCAGATAAGGGAGATAAGTAATTCCCTTTATTGATCGCCAGCGAAAATATTTGTGAATGACCCATCCTCTAATCAGGATGGCGAAACGGCAAATCCCCCGCGGATAAGGATGGCAAGAAAATAGCCTGAACCGCGGTGTTTTTGTGAAGGAGTATAGTTGTGGCAAAAAAGAAAAAGGTCAAGAAGTACAAGCTCAAGACCCATAAAGCGACTGCAAAACGTTTCCGGGTAACTGGTTCAGGGAAAGTCGTGCGCACGAAAGGCGGCAAGAGCCACCTGCGCCGACGAACTTCCAAACGTACCAAGAGAGAATTTACGCGCATGCAGCCTGTGGAAAGCAAGAAAATTGCGAAAACTGTGCGCCGTTTGGCCCCTTACTTGGACAAGTATAAAGCCAACCCGAACGCTCGTACTGGTCAAACCAATAAATAACACTTTAGTACGCGGCTGCTGAGTGTACATAACGGGCAATTTTGGCTTTTGGTTGCCGACGCTCAGGAGCACGCAGGAGAGAAAAAATGGCTCGTGTAAAAACTGGTTATACTCGACGCAGACGTCATAAAAAAGTTCTTAAGATCACCAAAGGTCAATTCGGTACTCGCAGCAAACTGTACCGACGCGCCAACGAAGCTCGCCTAAAGAGCCTGTGGTACGCTTATCGGGACCGCCGCAATCGCAAGCGCGATCTGCGCCGTCTATGGATCGCTCGTATCAACGCCGCTGCCCGACGGAATGGCATATCCTACAGCCGTTTCATCCATGCCATGAAGTTGGCTGATATCAAGATCAACCGCAAGATGCTGGCCGATCTGGCGGTGCGCGACCCCGAAGCCTTTGCTGCTGTCGTCGAGCAGGCCAAAGCAGCAGTCTAATTTTTGCAAGTTACATATCAGAACCCCGGTTTCTTTGAGAAACCGGGGTTTTTGCATAATTCGCGTTGACGTTCGATTCTGGGGGTGCTACAATCAATTTATGATGCGCGAACTCACCTATCCCTCCGGTCAGCGCTTACAAATCATTCAAGGGGATATTACTCAGCAGGAGGTGGATGCCATTGTCAACGCTGCCAATGCCCAATTACAGCATGGTGGTGGAGTTGCCGGTGTCATTGCGCGACGCGGCGGACGTGTAATTCAAGTTGAATCTAATCAATGGGTGCGCCAACATGGTCCCGTAGGCCATGCCGAACCTGCTTTTACAACCGGAGGTGACCTGCCTTGCCGCTATGTGATCCATGCCGTTGGGCCGGTGTGGGGTGAGGGGGATGAAGATGCCAAACTTGCAGCCGCAGTGAAGGGCTCCCTGCGTCGTGCTGATGAACTAACTCTAGAGTCGATCGCTCTACCAGCCATCTCCACTGGGATTTTTGGTTTCCCCAAAGAACGCGCTGCTCAGATTATCCTCAAAGCAATCGAAAGTTACTTCATTGACCATCAAGACTCCCGCCTCTCCCAGGTGAAAATCGTTCTTTTCGACCAACCCACATTGGATGCTTTTATCCAGGTTTGGGATTCCCGGGCCAGGAAGCTAGGGAGCTAGGGAGTCTGGGTGCACCAAAGCAATCCAGCACCCGATCACCAATGCTCCCAATCATAATATATGCTCACTTCTACCAGCAACGCCAAAGTTAAACAAGTAAAAGCCCTGCAGACCCGAGCGCGTAAAAGGCGTGAGGCCCAGGCTTTCGTGGTGGAAGGTGTCCGCCTGGTCGAAGAGGCCTTGAAGGCTAATTGGGATGCTCAACTGATCTTCTACACCGCCGATCTCAACCAGCGCGGGCGGGAAATTGTAGAAGCCTATCGGCAGGTAAATGTCGAGGTCGTTCAGGTCAACCCCGAGGTAATGCGGGCAGCCAGCGATACCCAAACTCCCCAGGGCATTCTGGCGGTTCTGCCGATGGGGCAGGTTCCCCTTCCCACAGATATCGATTTCGCATTGCTTCTCGACAATGTGCGCGACCCTGGAAATATGGGTACACTGATGCGTACAGCCATGGCCGCTAGCGTGGATGCTGTCCTGATACCCCCTGGCAATGTAGATCCCTATGCACCCAAAGTCTTGCGGTCAGGGATGGGCGCTCATTTCTCCTTAGCCATAAAAGAGGCCAGTTGGGATGAAGTTCGAGAGTTCATTTCTCCCTTACTGGTTTTCTTATCCGATGCTGCTGGAATGCACATCTATTCTCAAACCGACTTATCCATTCCCCTGGCGCTGGTCATTGGGGGCGAAGCTGATGGCGCCGGACCGGAAGCCCGCAGCCTGGCCGACCATACCCTGAGTATTCCCATGCCTGGTGGCAGCGAGTCGCTCAACGCCTCCGCCGCCGGCGCAATCCTGATGTTCGAAATCGTCAGGCAACGGCAGGCAAATATCAGTAACCAGTGAACAGTAAACAGTGGACTGAACCAATCCCCAATCTAAAATCAAAAATCTAAAATCTCCAATCTCCAACCCCATGACCCTCCCCCTCAATACCATCCTCCACGGCAACTGCATCGAAGTTCTCAACGCTCTGCCCAAAAAATCGATTGATTTGATCTTTGCCGATCCGCCTTACAATTTGCAGCTTTCGGGGGATTTGTGGCGGCCCAATATGACCCAGGTCGATGCTGTCTCGGATCAGTGGGACCAGTTCGATGGATTTCCAGCGTACGATGAATTCACCCGCGCCTGGTTATACGCCTGCCAACGGGTGCTCAAGGATGATGGCACGCTATGGGTGATTGGCTCTTATCATAATATTTATCGCGTAGGCGCTATCCTGCAGGATTTGGGGTTCTGGATCCTTAATGATGTTGTCTGGGTCAAGACCAACCCCATGCCAAACTTCCGCGGGGTTCGTTTTACAAACGCCCATGAGAGCTTGATCTGGGCCAGCAAACACGAGGGTGCCAAGTATCGCTTCAACTACCATGCCATGAAGCGTTTCAACGAGGACAAGCAAATGCGCAGTGATTGGCTTATTCCCATCTGTTCCGGGGGGGAGCGCATCCGGGTAGAAGGCGAGAAGGTACATTCCACGCAAAAACCAGAAGCTTTGCTTTACCGGGTTATCCTGGCTTCCAGTGATCCTGGGGACGTGGTTTTGGATCCCTTCTTTGGTACCGGTACTACCGGCGCGGTGGCAAAGAAACTGCACCGCAATTGGATCGGCATCGAGCGCGAGCAGCGTTATATTGACGTAGCCCAAACGCGTATCGATAGCATCACACCGGAATTATTCCATGATGATATCTTCGATGTCAGCGACCGTAAACGCCGCGCCCCGCGCGTCCCTTTTGTGCATTTGTTGGAGCGCGGCCTGCTTACGCCAGGTCAGACGCTTTATTTTCGCAAGAACCCAGCCATCGTCGCCCATATCAAGCCCGATGGGCATCTGAGGTATGAGGTGTTCGAAGGCTCCATTCACCAAACCGGCAAATTCTTGATGGGCGGCAGTCCCTGTAATGGTTGGGAGCACTGGTATTACGAGGACGAAGAGGGACAGATGCATCCCATCGATAAGCTTCGCCAGGTCATTCGCGAGGAGAACAGTGAGAAGTAACAGTTGCCAGTAGACAGTATCCAGTAAAAAGTTTCCAGCAATCAGACACCACTCACAATCCACAATCCACAATCAAAAATCCAAAATCCACTGCCACTAATCCATGAAGATACGCTCCATCACCTACTTTTGCAATCCTCAATGGCCACTTGATGACCATGTTCTCCAACAAGCTGGGGAATTGATTAGCGATGCGCGCAGAGCTTTCGAAGATGCAGGTTACGAAGTGCAAACTACCCGCCTGGCCACGATAGCCTTCCCACACTTGGTACCGCCGGATTCCAGCAACTTTGCAGCCGAAGTGATCGAATTTGCTCAACAATTAGAAAACCTGGCTGCCAGCTCAGGCTTTGACTACATTGCCATTGGCCCCGCTCTGCCCAGTTACCCAGAGAGCTACCAAATCATCCCTGATGTGCTGACCGCCACGGAAAATGTATTCGCTTCAGGTGTGATGAGTACCGCCCAAGAAGGGATTTCCTTAGCCTCGGTTCGTGCCTGCGCGGAGATCATTCATCGTCTGGGGCCGGTAGACCCCAATGGATTTGCCAACCTCTACTTCGCCGCGTTGGCCAATGTCGGGCCTGGCGCGCCCTTTTTCCCAGCTGCTTACCATGCCAAGGGAGCAGCTGCGTCTGCGTTCGCATTCGCCACCCAGGCTGCCGACCTGGCAGTCGAAGCCTTCAGCGCGGCAAAAAACCTGCAGGATGCCCGTTTGCGGCTTACGAAAGCTATCGAAACTCACGCATCGAAACTCACCCAAATCGCCACAAACCTGCCAACCTACCAACCTGCCAACTTGCCAACTCCCGCATTCAGCGGCATCGACTTTTCTCTGGCGCCATTCCCAGAAGAGGCGCTCTCGTTGGGCACTGCTTTCGAACGCTTGGGCGTACCGGCCGTAGGCTTACATGGATCCTTAGCTGCGGCGGCAATAATTACTGAAACCATCGACAAGGCCGACTTCCTGCATGTGGGTTTCAGCGGGCTGATGTTGCCAGTATTGGAAGATTCGACCTTGGCTGCCCGCGCTGCTGAGGGGCATCTGACCATCAAAGATCTGCTGCTTTACTCGGCGGTCTGCGGCACAGGGCTGGATACGGTGCCTCTTCCGGGGGATACCACTCCCGAGCAGATCACGGCCATTCTGCTTGACTTAGCTGCTTTGGCCCAACGCCTGAATAAACCCCTCACCGCCCGCTTGATGCCCATTCCGGGGAAAAATGCTGGTGATCCCACTGACTTCGATTTCGCCTTCTTCGCCAACAGCCGCGTGATGGCATTGGATGCAGAGCCGTTGGAGGGGATGTTGGCGGGGGATGAAAGTTTTCAATTGGGTCGTCATCTGGATCGCTGATTACGCTGAAATACTCTCTGCGTAATCATTTCTTTCAGCGCAATCTGTGATCCATAAACTGCCGCAACATATATTTTGATACAATATCTCTGTTGGATAGATTACCTTACAAGGGGAATCCCATGCCCGACCGCAATTACGAAACCCCGCGCATCCTCTCCGACGCGCCGCTGCGCGACGAAGACGATGCCCATTTCCATTTCGACGAATTCGCTGTCACCCTGGCGCGTTTGGTTGCTTCGAAAGAAACCCGCACCCCGCTGACCATTGGCGTCTCTGGAGCCTGGGGCTCTGGCAAGACGACCCTGCTCAAACGAGTGCAGAATCTGCTTGACCAGACCGCCATACTTAGCGATGCTACCAAGCCTGCTTTACTGGACTTCGTCAACGACCACGAAAACCCCCAGGGGGAATTCCGCCTGTGCCGCACGGTGTGGTTCAACGCCTGGAAATACGCGGACGAAGATGAGCTATTAGTGGCCCTGGTGCGCGTGATCGTACAGACCATGGCGGGGGATGACCTAGTCAATAAAGTCATCGCCAAACTTCTCGATCCCAGCTACCCGCGCCGGGATGTGGTCAATACCGTGCTCTCCTGGTTCTTGATCAAGATTGGTGATGTAGGGGTCGAGTTGAACACCGGCGAGCCAATCCAGACGCCCTTCGCCGAAAAGACCGCCATGCTGGATCTCTTCGACGAGGCTTTCGACCGCCTGCTGGCGGCCTGGGTTCACCGCAAAACCACGATAAAGAAGATCAACCCAGCAGAGGGTGTGCTGGTCGTCTTCATCGACGACCTGGATCGCTGCCTGCCCGAAAAGGCCGTGCAGGTGCTCGAAGCGGTCAAACTTTTCCTCGATAAGGCGGCTGCATCTTCGTGTTGGGTGCCGATACGCGCATCGTGCGCGCCGCTGTGGCCCAGTTCTACAAGAACCAGGGCGTGACTGGTGAGAACGCCGGCGATTACCTGGAGAAGCTCATCCAACTGCGCTTCGACCTGCCGCCCATTCAAGAGGATGTCATGGGGGATTACCTGCATCAGATTTCTGGTGCCGATAAGGCAGATGAAATCCTGGAAGGTTACTGGCCGGTGCTGGTGGCCGGGGCCGAGATCAACCCCCGCAAGACCAAGACCTTCCTCAACGACCTCAACCTGGCCTGGGCCATGCTGGTCAACACTGGCCAGGCCGAGGGCGTCGACCGGGCCGACTTCACCCGCTGGCAGGTGCTGATGCGCTCCGCTCCGGAGAACTTCCGCCGCCGGGTGCGTGAGATCGAAGACCAAGATCTGAGATTGAAGTTTGTGGGTGATGCCTTGCGTTGGGCCAGGGGCGATGAAGATGACGAAACCCTCAAGGCCACCTTCCAGGATTACAGTAGCTCCCGCCGCTTGCAGCGCGTGTTGCGGGCGATCAGCGCTTTTGGAGAAGGGTTCGACGCCCCGACCCTGGATGCCTTCTTGCACCTGGTGGCCCCGCCCGCTGAACCGGCAGTCGAACCGCAGGCTACATTTGTTACTCCCAGAATGGACAGGATGGTTGTCAAGACTGAGCGCGGCGTGGAAACCATCTCGCTGCGCGAGACACAAGCCTTTGGCGGAATCGAATTCGTCCCTGTCCCGGAAGGGGTCTTCCTGATGGGCAGCCGCGAGGATGATGATCTCGCCCTTGATCGAGAACACCCCCAGCATACTGTTGAAATCCCTTATGATTATTGGATTGGCCGTTTTCCTGCGACCACCGAGCAGTACCTGCGTTTTGTCGAAACTACCAAACGCGAATACCCTTGGAGGGAAGAACACTTAGAACATCCCGCTGTGAGCATATCTTGGAATGACGCTCAGGAATACCTCCATTGGCTGAACGATACTTACTTTGGTGAATTACCTGATGGTTATGCCTTCCGGCTGCCAACCGAGGCCGAGTGGGAGAAAGCTGCGCGCGGCGAGTACGGTAATGTATGGCCCTGGGGAGACGAGTTCGATCCCCAGAAGTGCAACTCCAGTGAAGGCGTAAGGGGTGGTACCAGCCCAGTAGATGCTTATTCCCCTGCAGGTGACAGCCCCTACGGCGCTGCCGATATGGCCGGCAATGTCTGGGAGTGGACACACAGCTTATTCAAGGATTATCCCTACGATGCGGCAGATGGCCGCGAGGACGAAAACGATTCCGGCCGCCGCGTCGTGCGGGGCGGCTCCTTCGATAATAATCGCCGCCTCGCCCGCGCCGCCGCCCGCAACGGCTACTATCCGGGTGATCGTGACGTCATCCTGGGTTTGCGGGTTGCCGTGGCTCCCCGTCTCTCTTAATCTTTTGTTTTCTGTTTTCTGTGTTCTGAGTTCTGTGGGGGGCTTCGTCGTGAGCTCAGCCGAATGGTCTGGGGGGCAATGCCCCCCAGCATTTTAAACATGCTTGTGACATCAGGTGATAGTTTCTTCGACAATGTCAACTTACAGACGAGAAGCCCGAAAATATGGGGGTGGGGGGGGGGGGGGGGGGGCGGGGCGCGCCCCCACAACAAAAAAAATAGAAAGGAATT
>CAZUSV010000027.1:0-12382 GCA_964622645.1 uncultured Anaerolineales bacterium | reverse complement strand
ATTACTCCCTCTACGCCATAATTTGGGGGGGGGCTGGGCTGCTCCGCAGCCCTGCCACCCCCAATTTTCGGAATTTCTCGCTAAGTAGACATTGTCAAATGACTTGGCTTCCTGTGGAAGTCCTTCGGAAATGGATTGCCACCTCTTCAGCTGGTACATTTCTTGCTACAATTAGGGTGCAGCCAAAGGTTGTAGGGATCGGTCGAACCGACCGCGTCGTGCGGGGCGGCTCCTTCAATAATAATCGCCGCAACGCCCGCGCCGCCGCCCGCAACAACAACAATCCAGGTAATCGTAACAACAACCTGGGTTTGCGGGTTGCCGTGGCTCACACCTCTCCGCTCCCGCCAGCAGTGCTGACCGCTCACGGGCGGCAGTCGAGGCGAAAAAAGAGAGATGGCCGACCGCGTCCCTGGTTGCGCTTCCTTCACCCCTCTCCCAAGGGGGAGGTTGAGTGATGGCAGCCAGCCAAATATAAAAAAGCCCCACCCGTTCTGGTAAGCTCTGCTGAAGGTCCGGGTGGGGCGCTCTCGTTTGGATCGCAGATAGCGCTGAGGGGTTGATTACGCTGAAACGCCTCAGCGCAATCTGCGATCCAAAGGGACACAATATCACTAGCAGGCCGCTTTTTATCTGATAAAATGAAAATGCGTACAAATTCGCCACGCCACAGGCGCGCCTTCTGCGATCCTTGTGCCATAGAGGAACCTCCATGAATCGTCTGCACTGGTATGACTACATCACCATCAACATCTACTGGCTGGGTCTGACGGCTGTCTCCCAGGCCAATGGCCTCATCCAACCCTTGCTGGTCCAGCGCTTCATCGGACCTGACCAACAAGGTACCTACTACGGCAATATGCGCCTGTATTCACTGATGATCGCCTTGCTGGTCCAGGCCCTGGCCGGGATGCTCTCGGATCGCAGCATGGCAAAATGGGGCAGACGCCGCCCCTACATTTTGATCGGATCGCTGCTCAATGCCGGAATTCTGATCGCCATGGGGGCTTCGCCGACCTATTGGATCCTCTTCTCCACTGTGGTGCTCTCCCAGGTTGCCTCCAACCTGGCTCACGGCGCGCAACAGGGTCTCATCCCAGACCTGGTTCCTGAAGATCGTCGCGGTCGATTCTCTGGGATAAAAGCTGTCCTGGAATTGCTGCCTGTGATCATCATCGCCCTGACCATCGGGCCAATGATCGCCAAGGGAAATATGTGGGGCGGGATCGCTGTGGTGATCTTGATCTTGCTGCTGGCGACAGGCTTCACCATGTTTGTGCGTGAAGAACGCCTGACTGAAAAGCCCGATCCCCTGGATTGGAAACCCTTTGGGCGGTTGGTGGGCATGACCCTGGTATTCATGGTGGTTATCTTGCTGTCGGGGGAAGTTGTTGAATTCTTTGGAAAAGTCATGGGAGATGATCGCGCGCTCTCCACGCAGTTGATCGTCATGGGCCTGGTGGGGTTGGCTGGCATGCTGGTCGCTGTAATCCTGGGAGTGTACGGCAGCGTTCAGGTCAGCATTGGACGTCAGGTCGCTGGCGAGAACCCAGCCTTTACCTGGTGGGTGATCAACCGGCTGGCCTTTCTGGTGGGTGCTAACAACTTGTCGACCTTTGCAGTCTATTTCTTGCAGGGACGCCTGGGTTACGCGGGGGATGCGGCGGCCGGACCGGCCTCCAGACTTAAGTTAGTGGTGGGGGTGCTTGTATTGCTGTTCGCCCTCCCCAGCGGTTGGCTGGCCGATAAGATCGGCAGGAGGGTTTTGGTAGCCATCAGCGGGATCATGGCCACTGTGGGCACAGTGATTCTATTGCTCTCCCCAACCATGACCGTGATCATGATCGGAGGCAGTATTGTTGGTGCTGGCATTGGCATGTTCTTTACCACCAACTGGGCTTTAGGTACGGATATCGTCCCCAGGAAAGATGCCGGAAAATTCCTGGGGATCTCCAACTTGGCTGGCGCAGGTGCAGGGGCTGTAGGCGCGTATATCGGCGGGCCTCTGGCTGATTATTTTACGGCCAACTTTCCCCAGATGCCAGGCTTGGGATATATGCTGATCTTCGGCATTTACGCTGCTCTGTTCTTGGTTTCTGCGATTGTCCTGATCAAAGTGCCAGAGCAAAGAAAAGCTGCTGCCTGAAGACTTCGAGCCGGGTGAGAACACCCGACTTAGCGGCTAGTGTGAACACTGCACAGACAGGCAAAGTGCAATCACACAAAAACTGAAGGGGTTGTAGTGGCAACTTTTGCACTTTTACAAATTATTCTGACAATCGCAATATTCTTTCCCGGCGACTGGAAGTCGCAGCGACACTAGCAAAGTCGCCCTTCGGCGACTAGATTCCAACTGCGTAGGCAGGTTTCGCAACTGTTGCTGCAATTTTGCCGAAGGCACGCACACCCAAAGGTGGGCCTGCGGCCAGCGAATCGCCGGTTTATTGTCACAGTATTTGTTAATCTTCAATAGTTGCGGTACTTCTGCGGACGACTGAAGCATGACCTGAGCGCGACGAAGGGTCGTCACTACCAGCCCATCAAAATTTATGTGAATGCACTTAGTATCTATCCGAAAATTGCTTAGGCCGGTCTCCAGACCGAGCCGAACACGGTCAGGAGACCGGTTCAAGCGAATTTTCGGATAGGTTCTTAGTGGGGGTGGAGATAAATCGTTGACCCTGGCCAACCTTGTTATACTTATCACGGTCAAATAAGAACATAAAATGGGACACGGATTTCACGGATGAACACGGATAAAAAAATCCGTCCAATCCGTGTTCGCCATAGGCGCGCAGAGCGTCCGTGTCCTATAAAATGTGCTCCTATTCCCGTGGTCAGTATAGTTCGGTTTCTAAAAGTTAGCATAAGGGGCGGATGAGAGCAATACTGGCCTCCATAGAACGCTACCATATTTTCCTTGACATCCTGTCACTTCTATTATATAGTAAGTAGACCTGTTATATCCAATATATTACAAAAGAGAGTCTTTTTATGGAATCCACACTTACTGAATCTATCCTGAATTTCTTGAGCATGGCAGGGCTGGCTGTGGTGATCGCAGTGGTTGGCTATGTCATCTCTGAGCTGGTGCTCATCCGTCTGATTAGAAGCTTGCTATCGAGGATTATCGAGAGTACCTGGACAGACTTCTTGGCCGGGATCGTTCGCCTGGGCTTATTTTTGCTGACGGGCAAGATCATCATCGACCTGACGGGCACAGCCGGTGCTTTGGTAGTTATCGTGACTGCCGTAACCGGGGCCTTTGCAATTGGCTCTGAGCGTATGGCTTCGGATGTGGTCTCAGGGGTCAAGCTGATGTTCCTGCGCTATTACAAAATCGGCGAATACGTCACCCTGGGTGAATACTTCGGCAAAGTCATCGAGATCAATATGAACTACACCAGCCTGCTCACCATCGATAAAGAAAAGATCATCATTCCTAATGCCGAGGCGATCGAAGAAACACTCATCAATCATTCGCGCGTTCCCGGGTATCGAGTCAAAGTGCGTATTCCTGTTCAGGGAGAGCATGATCGCCAACAGGTCATGAACGTACTATCGGATACCGCAGCTGGCTTCGATGGTCGCATCATTGAGGATGGATTCGATCCAATTATCTTGTTTTCTGGTATTGGTGCGCAGACCAACTTCTACGAAGTATGGATATATGTATCTGAATGGCCGGATACCGTCTACAAGTCCAGTGAGCTACGTTTACAACTCGTTGAGGCATTAAAAGCACAGAATATTTCGGTGGGCGTAGCACCTGTGCTGACTCCCCAGGATGGAGTTGAAGTTTGAGCACCAGGTATGACCGACGAAGGAGGAAAAAGGCTGGTCTGGTACGCGCCTTACTGGCAACCGCGGCGACGACTACCATGATCACCACAGGGGGATTCGGCAGCATACCAGAAAACAATCTCACAGCCACCTTTCAGCAAACTTTTGTTGAATATGCTCCTCCAGAGATCAACGAGTTCTTCAGACCATTTTTCTATGATTCGATCAAAGGGGAGTTTACTACCTCTCTCCAAATAGAGCCTGAAGAGCGGGCTGTTTTTCCCCTCTCGTTACCGATTGGCCCTGACGGTCGCGATACCATTGATGAGTCCGAACGGTATGGCAAAGCTCAAAGTGCACTCCTTGTTCAACACGGCGTTGACTTCATAAATTCCCAAGGCACGCCAGTGCTTTCTGCTGAGTCTGGAATAGTAGTATATACGGGAAATGATGAACATGGAGAGTATGGTCCCTATGCGGAATTCCATGGTCTAGTGGTTATCTTAGAACACGATCTGGCTGGTTTCGATCAGCCCTTTTATACAGTTTACAGTCATCTCTCAGAAATAAAAGCGGAAATGGGGCAATCAATTAATACAGGTGAGGTGATCGGACTGGTCGGTTCGACAGGGGATACATCAGGCAGCGAGTTGCATTTCGAAGTCCGCCTGGGTGACAACCTCTATGAAAGCACTCGCAATCCTGAGTTGTGGCTGGCTCAAAGGGATGAAAACGGCGCACTCCAAGGGGCGCTGGCTGGGCGCATTCTGGATCAGGATGGCCAACCTATCCTCGTGGAGCAAATCGTATTGCAGTATCTCGGAGATTTGGAGCAAGACCCTGATTATCTGAATATTTATGCTGACCCCAAACTACTACTTCAAGCGCCCTGGTATGAAACCTTTGCCATAGGTAATCTTACTTCCGGAGAATATAAGATTAGTGTTGTAATTCCCGGCGCTGGTGTTCAAAGCGAAGTGGTAGAGATCAGATCAGGTGAAGTAACTGAGTGGGAATGGACAGAGTCTGAAAAATAAGGGTGATTGAGAGCAAAACTCAATCACCCTTATTTTTCTTATACACAATCTTGTTCGTGCGTCGTCTGGACGTACTTCTGAAGGAACTGTCCGGTATAAGAATTGGGGTTACCGCAAATATCCTCGGGCGTACCCTCGGCGATGATCTCACCGCCCGCCTCGCCGCCCTCGGGACCCAGATCGATGATATGATCGGCCACCTTGACGATATCCAGGTTGTGCTCGATGATCAGGACGGTGTTGCCGCCATCTACAAGGCGGTGCAATACTTCGATCAGCTTATGCACGTCTGCGGCGTGCAAACCCACGGAAGGTTCATCCAAGACATACAGAGTACTACCTGTGGAGCGCTTGGATAGTTCTCGAGCCAACTTGACACGCTGCGCCTCACCGCCCGAGAGGGTCGGCGCGGGCTGTCCCACGCGGATGTAGCCCAAACCAACATCGAAGAGAGTCTGCAATCGATTGACCATGGGGGGAAACGCCTCGAAGACCTCCAGGGCACGCTCGATGGTCATATCCAATACATCAGCGATATTGTATTCTTTGAAGCGCACCTGAAGGGTCTCGCGATTGAAACGCGTTCCCTTGCAGACCTCGCAAGGCACATACACATCTGGCAGGAACTGCATCTCGATGCGCAGTTGTCCCTGACCCTGGCAGGCCTCGCAGCGACCGCCGTGCACATTGAAGGAGAAACGCCCCGGCTTGTAGCCGCGGATTTTGCTCTCCGGCAGCTCGGCGAACAGCTTGCGGACATAATCCCACAACTTGGTATAGGTAGCCGGATTAGAGCGCGGCGTGCGCCCAATGGGGGACTGGTCGATGTTGATGACTTTGTCGATCAACTCCAATCCTTCAATATGATCATGATCTCCAGGCAGGGATTTTGCGCGGTGGAGTTCCTTGGCCAGGGCCTGGTAGAGCACATCAACCATCAAAGTGGATTTGCCAGAACCAGAGACTCCAGTTATGCAAACCAACCTGCCCAAGGGGATCTTGACATCGATATTTTTCAAGTTGTGTTGGCGCGCGCCAATGATCTTGATGTAGTCACCGTTGCCGTTGCGGCGTCTATCGGGAATGGGAACCTGCAACTTGCCCGAAAGATAGGCCCCTGTAAGAGAAGTGGGGTGCGCCAGGATATCTGCTACTGGTCCTTCGGCGACCACCTCGCCACCATGTTCTCCGGCACCCGGGCCCAGGTCAACGACCCAATTAGCGGTCTCGATGGTCTCGGAGTCATGTTCGACTACCAGGACCGTATTGCCTATATCACGCAAGCCCTCCAGGGTTCGCAACAGTCGGGAATTATCTCGGGGATGCAGACCGATCGAGGGTTCATCGAGCACATACAGGACGCCCATTAAGCGGGATCCAATTTGGGTGGCCAGCCGGATTCGTTGGGCCTCACCCCCTGAAAGGGTGGCCGCTGAGCGATCCAGCGTTAGATATTCCAGTCCCACATCCACCAGAAAGCCCAGACGTTCGCGCAATTCTCTGATGATCCGTGAAGCGATGATCCGTTGGCGCTCCGAGAGAGGTGAATCATTGGCAGCCAATCTTTCAACCCATTCCAGGGTGGCATGTACAGGCCACCCGGTGATGGTGATGATATTGGTATCGAGCAGCGTCACAGCCAGGGCTTCTTTGCGCAGGCGCTTTCCCTGGCAAGAAGGGCAGGTTTTCATGCTCATGATGCTAGAGATGCGCTCTCGCATGTATTCCGAATTGGTTTCACCGTAGCGACGCTCCAGGTTGCCAATCACCCCTTCGAAGACCCGTTTGAAGGTGTATTCGTTTCCGCGCGAGTTGCGATATTTCATGGTAATTTCTTTGCCACCCGAGCCGTATAACAGAATATCAAGATCCTTCTGTTTCAGCTCGCGGACTGGTGTATCCAGATCAATCTTATAATGACGGGCCGCAGCCTCGAGATTTTGCCAGTACCAACCGCCTTCTTCTCGGGGGCCATCCCATGATGAAAGAGCAATCGCGCCACCGTTGATGGAGAGATCCTTGTTGGGGATGAGGATGTCCGGGTCAATCTCCAGTTTGCCGCCCAAGCCTTGACATTCAGGGCAGGCCCCATGGGGTGTGTTGAAGGAGAAGGTGCGCGGCTCGATCTCCGGCAGGCTGATATGGCACTCAGAGCAGGCCAGGTGTTCGGAGAAGTAGATATCCATGGGTTCGGGTGCTGGGGTGTGTGGGCGCTGGGGAGCAGATTCTTCTCCCTCGCTCCCTAGCACCATGGCTCCCTCTCCTTGAGGATTTAATATATGAACAATTAGATATCCTTCCCCAAACTGGAGCGCCGTCTCCACCGAATCCGTCAGGCGGGTACGGAAGTTCTTGGCTTCCTCAGCATCATCGTATTTGCGGATTACCAGGCGATCTACCACGGCCTCGATGTGGTGGATTTTATAGCGATCCATCTCGATATTTTCGTCCAAATTGTAGACCGTGCCGTCGACGCGCACGCGCAGGAAACCGGATTTTTGAATCTCATCCAGCGTGGCCTGATAAGTCCCTTTTCGGCCACGCACCACTGGGGCCAAGACAAGCAGACGCGCTTCCTCAGGCAAGGTTTCAATGGCTTCGACGATCTCCTGTGCAGATTGTTTAGCCACCTCTCGCCCACATTCCGGGCAATGAGGGATGCCGGCGCGAGCGAAAAGCAAACGCAAGTAGTCATAGATCTCGGTGACTGTGCCCACGGTTGAGCGCGGGTTGCGAGACGTGGCGCGTTGATCGATAGATACGGCAGGGGATAGGCCTTCGATATAGTCAACATCGGGCTTGTCCATTTGGCCCAGGAACTGACGGGCATAGGAGGAGAGCGACTCTACATAGCGGCGTTGCCCCTCAGCAAAGATGGTGTCGAATGCCAGTGAAGATTTACCTGAGCCTGACAGCCCGGTGATAACCACAAACTCATCACGGGGGATCTCGACAGTGATATTCTTCAGATTGTGGACGCGCGCGCCCACTACACGGATTACAGCAGATGATGTCATAACAATTCTGTTCGGAAAGAGTATCTTATGTTTTGTCTCAATCTACTTTCAATTATAGCACGCTTGTGCTAAAAATAGCTTCATTAAACTGCCAAACGTATATTATATCAGCCCCACAAAGACACAGGATTAAACTGGCATAAGGATTCTCGAAAAAAGGGTATCAGGCGTGTACACGCCTGATACCCTTTTTCGAGTTCCCCTATTGCCATCTACAAATTTTTACGCTACACTCAAATTGTTATCAGTCGATGAGGATGTGGGTTTCTCATGCTTTTTGAACATAGCGCATTCATAGGTATTGCTCCTACAGCTGGTAAATTCGATATTGCTTATGCTGCAATAGATCGCGATTTACGCCTGTTAGATGTTGGTGGCGGCGATATGGAATCCGTGATTGATTTTGTATCCGGACAAAAAAAACCTGCCTTGGCAATTAGTGGGCCAAGACAAACAAATCAGGGTTTGATGAAGCAGGAAGATATTCGCGCAACCCTCACCCCTGCGCCGCGTCAGGGGCGCTGGGAAGATTATCGGGTGGTTGAATATTTACTTCACACGCATAAGATTGGTGTACCGCGCACGCATCCCCCAGGTGGGAATTTTCCAAGTGCTATGCGGAACAGCTTTGCACTCTTTCAACGGTTTGCCGAAATGGGATTTCAACTATTTCCCGGTCCTAAGGATGAATACCAACTGATGGAAGTCAATTCTTATGCTACTTATGCGGTTCTGCTCGAATGCCTGCCCTTCCCAAAAACCAGCCTGGAAGGACGCCTACAGCGCCAGCTAAAATTATATGATTTGGGTCTAGAGATTCCCGACCCCATGCGGATTTTCGAAGAATTTACTCGCCACAAAATTATGCAAGGAATATTACCCCTGGAGAGACTCTACTCTCCCTATGAATTAGACGCGCTTGTCTCTGCATATACTGCCTGGACAGCAATTGAACACCCCGAGAGAATCTCAGTAATGGGAGATCCGCGAGAAGGACAAATCGTTTTGCCAGCCAAGGTGTTAAAAGCAGTGTATCAATAGATTTTGGAATCTTGGAGAAGAACCATGCCCCCATATAAGACAAAACTGATCCTCAACCCGAATGCCGATATGGGCAACGCCTGGCGATTAGCTGCTGATCTGCGCCCTGTTGTCGATGAGTATGGTGGTGCAGATTGGACAGGGACTGTCTATCCCACCCACGCCAGCGAATTAGCGCGTCAGGCAGCCTTAGATGGTTACGAATTGGTCGTTGCTGTCGGAGGAGATGGCACAATCCACGAGGTAATCAATGGGGTCATGCAAGTGCCTGCCCAACAGCGCCCGCGCATTGGCATCGTACCTATGGGATCAGGCAACGACTTTGCTCATAGTATCGGGATGAAGGACAATCATGTCGAAGCACTGAGACAGATATTTGCAGGCACACCCAAACCCATCGACCTGGCTGTGGTTGAGGACAATCTTGGTCGCCGTGAATTTGTCGACAACACCATCGGCATCGGGTTTGATGCTACGGTCACGATCCGATCTCATTCTCTGCCGTTGCTACGTGGGTTTTTGATGTATCTGGTGGCTGTCCTGCAAACCATCATCCTGAACCATGATGCTGCCCATATGGAGATCGAGACTGATGAAGAACGCTGGGTAGAAGATGTGTTGATGTTAGTCGTCTGCAATGGGCCGCGCGAAGGGGGCGGATTCATGGTCGCTCCTGACGCTATCAATACTGATGGTTTACTACATTACGCAGCAATCAACAAAGTTTCCCGTCCAATGATGTTCCGTCTGGTACCCGAAGTCATGAATGGAACTCATGGGCGTTTCAAACAGGTCCGTATGGGGCATCTCAGAACCATGCGCCTGAATTCAGATCGGCCGCTTTTTATCCATATTGATGGTGAGGTCTTTGCGGATTTTGGCTCTGATGTTCGTGAACTCAAAATAGATGTGTTACCCCAGGCCATCGAGGTTGTGGTTTAATTGAGTCTGACTAGGATTGGCCCAGTTTGTTATTGTGAGAAGTAATAATGACCGTTTACCATACCCAAAACACATTAAAAAGCCTCCAGACTCTTTACCAGCAAGGTTATCGCAGTGAAGTCGTCGATAAGGCAGTCGCTAAGATTGTCGCCTTGGAAATTGAACAGGCTGAACAAACGCTTTCAGATTTAGAAACACGATTAGCTGAGTGTGAGAAACGGCATCAGATGACTTCTAAGAAATTCTTTCAGCGTTTCCAAACTGGCGAATTGGGTGATGATGCTGAATATGTCGAGTGGAGTGCTTTTATCGAAATGAAGGATGCAACCCTATCCCGACTCGAAATTCTTGGCAGAGATCCTAAGTAATGGATTCTCTAGACTACATTACAGAAATAAAAACAACCTTAGTTTCCAGCCCCATAATAGAAGCCTTTTCAGTTATTGAAGAATGGGCTCTACCAGATCGGGGTTATTTTCGTGTTCGAATAACCTTAAGCAATTTGGATTTCTTAGAAGTTGCAGAGTACTTTGTATTAGAAGTAGATCATTTCTTCCCCAAACGATACCGCTACCAGTGGATGAATTCTACGAAAGAGCAACTAAGAAAACGTTGGGACAATGTAGGGCATTTTCCCAATTTGCCAAACTTTCCACATCATATCCACATTGGAGAAGAGGGGAATGTTATCCCTGGAATAGCGATCAACATTATTGATCTTATAAAGCTGATTGAAAGTGAAATCAAATAATAAAACTAGCATCTTTGGGATTGAGTTTTATTTTCACTGTGATGCCTGATCTCGAACATAGTCTTCACAGGTACGATCTAGGCCATTTGCGCTTGATTGCTGAAGGATGGGGATTAGAATTGACCGCGCCCGATGTCCAAACGGCTTTGTCGGAATTGACGAATTTCGTACTTGATGCCGCTCTGGTAGAGGAAATTCTCGACACCTTACCTGCTGAAGCGCGCACAACGCTGAATGCCATTCTTATCGAGAATGGGCGCATTCCCTGGGTGCAGTTCACCCGTCAATATGGCGAAGTGCGTGAAATGGGGCCTGGGCGACGTGACCGTCTACGACCCGACAAAAAACCTGTCTCGACAGCAGAAGTGCTCTCGTATCGTGCCTTGGTAGGGCGCGCTTTTTTCGATACTTCACAGGGGACTGAAGAATTCGCTTACATCCCTGATGATTTGATGCTACTGATATCTCAGACAGCTTCCCCACAAGAGGGAACTCCGTTGGGCAGAGCGGCCACGGCCGCAGAGCGTACTCATCTCATACCGGCCAATGACCGTATCCTAGACCACGTTTGTACCCTTTTGGCAGCGCTGCGCATAAACCAGGAACCTTTACCTCTGCCCGAAAACTTAGAGGTATTTTTATTGTCACTGCTCACCAATGCTGGGATCCTCGGCTCGGATCGGCAACCCGATATCGACGCGACGCGCGCCCACCTCGAAGCGCCTCGCGGGGAGGCCATCCTGCAGCTCGCCCAAACCTGGCTGAATAGCGTCGCGCACAACGATTTGCATCTGGTGCCACATCTACAGGCTGAGGGTGAATGGGAGAACGATCCCCTGACCTCGCGGCATTTCATTATTAGCTTGCTGGATGCCCTGCCGGAAAATACCTGGTGGAATCTCTCTGCGTTTATCGCCGATATTCGCCGCGCTCATCCAGATTTCCAGCGTCCTGCCGGAGATTACGACTCCTGGTACATAAAGGACATGCAAACCGACCAGTACTTACGCGGTTTCGAACATTGGGATGATGTCGAAGGAGCTCTGATCCGTTATCTGATCACTGCTCCTTTACACTGGTTGGGGTTTGTGGACCTGGCAGTTCCCGAAGAGGATGCTCCTGCTTCAAAAGGAACTGCGTTTCGTTATTCAGAGCGGGCTGCAGCACTTTTTGCAGATACTACGCCCGAAGGTGTCTCTGTTGAAACTGACCCTGTGCATGTTCGCTCCGATGGACGCGTGGGTGTACCCCCGAACGCGCCCAGATCGGTGCGCTATCAGATTGCCCGTTTTTGCCGCTGGGTGCAGGACACCCCTCATGAATATCGCTATCTGCTTACTCCTACATCTTTGGAACGCGCTCGCCAACAAGGATTGCAGACCAGCCATCTTTTGACCATCCTGCAAAAACATGCCGATTCCCTGCCTCCTAATATCGCCAAAGCTTTGAAACAATGGCAGCTGCGTGGCACCGAAATCCATATCGAGCAGCAGGTCATCTTGCGAGTGGGCTCTCCAAAAATCCTGGATGCCTTACAGAAAACACGCGCCGCCCGTTTTTTAGGGGATCCCCTCGGCCCGACAGCCATCATCGTTAAATCTGGGGCTGAGGGAAAAGTCCTGGCAGCTCTCCTGGAGATGGGCTTTATGGGGGAGATCAGCAGCTAATCCTGCTTTTGCCATTTTTCTAATTCTACTACCGAACAAGATTCATAATTGGAATCAGCCCCAGTTCTCCGCGCCATGGAACGGATTTATCCGAAAATAGGGGGGGGGGGGGGGGGGGGGGGGGGGGGGGGGGGGGGGGGGGGG
>CAZUSV010000026.1:0-38285 GCA_964622645.1 uncultured Anaerolineales bacterium | reverse complement strand
CCACTGAAAAAAGCCAAAGAAGAGAGGTCCGTGCGGCATATATGGGGGTGTGTGCAGCGCATATACCCCCATATATGCCGCACGGTTTCCTGCTCACGTACTAGTGTTGACCAATAACCAAATTGGGAATTTTCGTTTGTTCTGAGCCTATCACAGGTTAGATTGGGGTGAGTGGTCATGCAAAAATACCCAGGCCACACCAAACGCTAACAATAGACTGACCGTGCCTACAGTGGTCACTGCACCCAAGCCCTGCCAGCCCCATAATGCTGTCGTCAGGGGTGGCCCAATGCCCAAACCGATGCCATTTCCCAAAGCCACTAACGAGAAAACCGTTGCCCGCGCCTCAGGAGCTTGCTCGCCATACAGTGGGAACAACGACACAATACAATACTCCACCAAAACTCCAGTTACGACTAATACCACCCGAATCCACGACAAGCTTCCCTGCGTCAATGGGATCAACCCCATTACCACTGCCGTCAACAAAATGCCGATCAGGCTGCCGCGCCGCTTCCCAATGCGATCGATAAACAAGCCAGACATTACAGCCCCAGTCAATTCCGCCCCACCGATAATGGTCGCCACCAATCCCAGAGCAACCGCATCGAAATTGAAATCTGCGCTCAGCCAGATGCTCCAGAAAGTCATATAAATGCCCACGGCAATAAAGAACAACATCGATACAATCACCGACGCCAGCACAGTAGGCTGCTTGAATACGTGCCAGATGCCGCTGCGAATAGCGTGAGATTGTGTACGCTCTTCAGTAGCAGGCAATCTCACCCAGATGACATAGGTAGCCATCAAACTCAAAGCGCTCAAGATCATAAAGGGTGTGCGCCAGCCCCAGGTATCCATCACCCAGCCCACCAGGGGCATCACGGCCAAACCAGAAACAGCGAAGGCAATATCCACAGAGGCCAAAGCCCGGCCGCGTCTCTCGTATGGAGCCAGGTCGCTGATATATGCCTGTTGGGCGGGAATAAACGAATTCACGGCGATCCCCAATAAGATCATCGGGATCGCACTCCACCAGCCAGTGGAGAGCGACAATCCAAGCGTACCAAGCACCTGTGACACAAGTGCAATCGTCATGATATTGCGGCGGCCATGGCGGTCTGCTAGAACCCCCACCAGTGGACCGAGGATACCCATAGACGAACGCAAGGTCAGCAGCCAGCTAAAAGCGCTGATGCTCAAGCGCAACCCTGCCGATATTTGAGGGATGAAAGGATACGCAATGCGGAAGCTGGTATCCACCACCAGACGGGTGATGAAGATTAGCAAGATCAGACTGAGACTCAGGCCAAAAAAATTGGCTGCTCGCTCGATCAGCGTAGGTTGTGGAGTTGGTTCTTGCACGAATTCCTCCTGGAGGATAAGACATAAGGCAAATTACAGTATAGCGCAGTTAAGTACGTTGTAAACAAAGGTATAGAAAGTTATCCTTTCATGGCTTAGGCCTTTCAAACAGAAAGTACCCGAAAAAGGGTGTGCGCAAGCGGCGCGGCCGCTTGCGCACACCCTTTTTTCGGGATAGTTCGTACTGTGGCTGAGCAGTTGAGTATGGATCAATAGATTGAATCCTTTAAGGAGTGCTTGTATTGAGGTAAACTTTATCCCAAACGACCGAAGGAGCCTTTCTATGACCAAAGTATTATTCATCGGCGGGACAGGCATCATCAGCTCGGCCTGCTCCCGATTAGCTATTGAAAAAGGCATGACGTTATATCACCTCAACCGCGGTGAGACCACCCGACCTATCCCAGAAGCGGTAATCCATCTCAAAGGCGATGTGCGTGAGCGTGCATCCTACAAAGCTGCCCTCGAGGGCCATGATTTCGACGTGGTCGTGCAGTGGATTGCATACGTCCCTGAACACATCGAAGAGGATATCGAAGTGCTGCGCGGCCGCGTGAAGCAGTACGTCTTCATCAGCTCGGCATCAGCCTACCAGACCCCGCCCGCCAGTCAGCCAGTTACTGAGTCATCTATGCTGGATAATCCAGTTTGGGAATATTCTCGTAACAAGATCGCCTGCGAAGCGCGCCTCATCAAGGCCTATCAGGACGAGAAATTCCCCATCACCATTGTGCGACCCTCCCACACGTACGACCCTACCCTCTTTCCGATGCATGGCGGCTATACCATGCTGCATCGCATGAGGCAGGGCAAACCGGTCGTCGTGCATGGCGATGGCACCTCATTGTGGACTTTGACTCACCACCAAGATTTCGCGGTTGGGCTAATCGGCCTGCTCGCCAACCCACGTGCGATTGGAGACACCTTTCACATCACCTCAGACGAATGGCTCTCCTGGAACCAGATCTACAACTTCATCGCCCAGGCCGCTGGCGTACAAGGGGAATTAGTGCACGTGCCCTCGAAATTGATCGCCGCCTTCGATCCTGAATGGGGGGCCAGCCTGCTCGGTGACAAGACTCACTCTATGATCTTCGACAATTCCAAGATCAGGCGCCTGGTGCCTGAGTTCGATCCCAAGATCCCCTTTGCCGAGGGCGCCCGGCAGATCGTGGCCTGGTACGATGCCGATCCTGCACGCCAAGTGGTGGATGAAGCTTTCGATGCGCTGAACGACCAGATCATCGCCGCGTATCAGAAAGCTTGGCCAGAGAAATAACCTAGTTCTAGAGTGCGCAAGACCCCAGGGGTTTATAAACCCCTGGGGTCTAAGATGGCTACCCCTTCTATGAAACTCACCCGCAGAGAATTCCTCAAAACCCTTGGATATGTTGGGTTGACTTACACCGCAGCAGGGATTGGGGGCTATGCATACGCTACAAAAGTCGAACCCCAATGGTTGGTTGTCGACCGTGTCGAGGTGCCCATAAAAAACTTGAAAACCGTGCACCAGGGCCTGAAGATCGTGCAGCTCAGCGATATCCACCTGCATCCCTACACCCAAATTGGGCTGGTCGAAGAGGCAGTCCAGATCGTCAATGAACTTCAACCCGATATCATCGTCCTGACAGGGGACTATGTATTCGATAGCGCCCAGGCGATCTTCGAGCTGGCTCCTGCATTAGCAAAGATGAACGCCCGCTACGGCATCTACAGCATTCTGGGGAACCACGACCTGTGGACGAATGCAAAAGTCGTCCAAAAGGGATTAGCAGAATCAGGCATACCCGTGTTGATCAATGCTGGTTTGACCCTGGATATCGAAGGTGAGGGGCTATACCTGGCAGGTCTGGACGATGGCTGGAGCGGCCAACCTGACCTGGATTCTGCCCTGGAGGGTTGTCCAATGAAGACTCCAGTGATCCTGCTGATGCACGAGCCCGATTTCGTGGATGGCATCGCCCAGGATGGGCGGGTTGCATTACAGCTTTCCGGGCACACCCATGGGGGCCAGGTGAGAGTGCCAGGGATTGGCCCCCTGGCATTGCCCAAATATGGCCGCAAATACGATATCGGCCTGCACCAGGTGGGTCAGACAATGATGTATGTCAACCGCGGTCTGGGGGTCATCGGGCCTCCGGTGCGCTTCAATTGCCGCCCTGAGATTACAGAGATAGCGTTAGTCGAAAAATAGGGTATCACCCAATCCCCACCCAGCTAACCGAATACTCAGTTAATTCTCCTGGCAGCTCAATTCCAGGGTCTTCAACCAGCCAGCGACCTTTCAATTTAACCTCACATGCCGTCAGCTCGAAATGAGACATGGCGATCCCCATATCGATGCGCTGCAGGTCGGCCATATTGAGCATCCTGGCATAATTGCTGGTACGGTAGCCGCGCGTGCGCCGCAGATAGAAATGCCAGCGGCTCCCATCTCGCACGATACGCCAGGGCTGCCGGTTGGAGGCCGAGGGACCCAGGCGCACCATTTCCAGTGGGACAGCATATTCCCCGGCCGTTTCCTCTGAAAGTGGTGTCTCGAAATCACCATCGAAGAACAATTTTCCCCATGGTAAACGCTGATCGGAGCCGGCCGCTTCGCGGATCTTTCCATCCACCCAACGGGGCTGCTCGGCGAGATATCCCAGGGAGGTCACTGCCGGAATGATTTCATTGCCATTGAGAGCGATTTTCTTTGCGAAACGGCTTTTGGTAAAAGTGCCCCCTAACCAACAGGTTCCCAGGCCAAGATCTGTAGCCTTCAAGATGATCGATTCCATCAAATAGCCGAAATCTTCTAGCGCCTTGTCATCCGCGCCCATCGCCCCCACAATATAGGCCGTCGCTCCCTTGATGAAGCCATAGGTGCCTAACCCTCTCAGGGCTTTAGCATCACCTTCAGTAGCAGAGACCAACTCAAACCTCATCCGGTTACCCAGGGGACCAGTTGATGTCAATGTGATGAAATCAGTCAATCGAACAAGAGTATTGGCATCAATGGATTTCTTTAGATAGGTTCGGCAGGAAAATCTAGCCTTAATGACATCAATGATGGGTTTGTTGGTTCTCAAAGCATATCCTATTCTGGGGCCGAATCGCCTTCAGCCAATTCAATCAACAAACAGTTTATGCCATAATTTCGCATGCGTATGGGTCGCAGCTCTTCGATGCTATCATCGAGGTCGATCTCACCACTGAAATAGCGCTTCTCAACGATCCTTGCAGCAGCGATATTCCGCTGGCGCTCTTCGACTAAGGAACTATTCACCGAATTTGTAGGGACTTTGTCCTCCATCAGCGCGACTACCCTGGCCTGAATACATGCGCCCAGCCGGCACCATCGCAGTTCTTGCATCGATCGAGCGTATCGGACTCAACATCCTGACCACTGCCCTGGCACCAGGGGCAGCGCCTGGCTGGCTGTGCCACAAGCACACTGCCTTCACCTTTGCACATGTGGCAGGTATATTGTCCATATTTCCCCGAGCCTTCACACCAGGCGCAGGTTTCAGGAGCGAATTGAATAAAGGGGGTTACCATTCTCCACCTCCAAATGATGAATAAATCCGATACAGATATTGTATCGCAAGAATTTCTCTTGACCTAATTTTTTGTGCGCATACCAGGAAGTAAGCAATTTGAACGACAGCTAATCAGTAAAGGTATCATTTTGAGATATACCGAAAATTGGGGTGCAGGGATGCCAAGCATCCCTGCACCCCAATTTTCGGGCTTCTCTTTTGCGATTTTACATTGGCAAGATGAACACACCTCAATTTCATGATAGAATTGCGGCTCATGGCAATTCCAGACAAATTTCATCCTAATTTTCGGTGGAGAAAACAATGCTTAAAATCAAACCGCTAGCGATATTCATCGTACTTTCTATCATACTGGTGGCCTGCGGGCCGAGTTCAAATTCTGAGACCTCTGTTGAAGAGGATGCGGATTCGGCTAAGCTTGAAGAAGTTGCCGACGCAGAAAGCGTTGCAGATACGGACGAGCAATCGGCAGATGAGCCAGCCCAAATCTCCGGCACCATCGAGATATCCAACGCCGCCATCATGGAAATCTATTTCAACCAACGCTTTGTCATGCTCGAAGACCTGACCGGCTTCATTAGCAGAGATTACGAATACCAGCAGCCTCTGGAATCTCAGATCCTTGGTCCGATCATGCTGGACGACGAGGGTAATTTCACATATACACTTAGTTTGCCAGCCGTACCGTCAAGCCCGCTCAACGATGTCGATAACGATGATAACGAGGACCAGGGCGTGCAAATCTGGCAGATCGCAATGCGGGCGAACTATATCGACGATCCCTTCCTGGGGGAAGACGAAACTGCCGGCTGGAGGGCCAACTATACCTCAGCGCGGATCGACTCTGAGAACAAGAACGAGATCATTGGAGGTGTCATCCTGGTTTGGGCGCCGGACGATCAGCAAGAATTCCCCAATGGATTTGGCGATGACGGTCTGCTCTTTACCGCCGATGACCCCTCAGCCTCCCTCTCGGCCGGGTACTCGCTGGTGGATCTCGATGAAGAGCCCTTCACTGTCTTCAAAGACAGCACCGCAGACCTGACTCTCTACGAGGGTGAACTGACGGTCAACGATTTCAGCGAGATGACCTGGAGTGAAGGCTTCGAGGCCCTGCACAGCAAGCTCTCCACCGAGTATCCCTTCACAGAGATGAAAGGTCTCGATTGGGACGCGCTGTACGATGAATTTGCTCCCTTGGTTGAGACCGCCGAGGCTGATGGCGACGAAGAGGCTTACTTCCTGGCGCTGCGCGATTACAGCTGGTCCATCCCCGATGGACATGTTGGGCTGGGGGGCGGCAGCATCGCCGGTGAAATGTTCGAACAGGAAACCGCCGGGGGCTACGGGTTTGCCATTATCGGCCTGGATGACGGGCGCGTCATCGCCCATATCGTTTTGGAAGATGGCCCGGCGGCTGACGCTGGGATACTCTGGGGCGCGGAAATCCTGGAATGGAACGGCACACCCATCAATGACGCCATCGCCGAAGTAACCCCCTGGTCAATGCCCTTCTCCACCGATGAGGCTTTGCGTATCCAGCAGTACCGCTACTTGCTGCGCGCCCCTGTAGGTGTCGAGGCAGAAGTGACTTTCCAAAACCCCGAGGACGAAGAACCGACAACCGCTACGCTCGAGTCGATTGCTGAACGCGAATCCTTCTCCGCCACCAGCATCTACGCCGGCTTCGACCGCAACAGCCTGCCTGTAGAATACGAAATCCTGCCCAGCGGCTTCGGGTACATCAAGATGAATACGCTCTCGGAAGATATCACCCTGATCATCCGCCTATGGGAGTGGGCCCTCGAACGCATGATCCTCAACCAGGTTCCGGGCATCATCATCGATATGCGCCAGAACAGCGGTGGCAGCCCCCTGGGCACGTACTTCGCCAGCTTCTTCGTCGAAGAGCGCATCGACATCAGCCGTTCCTACTATTACAGCGAGAAGAGCGGCGAGTTCGAAACCTTCGGCCCGCCTGACTACACTGAGCCTGACGACAAGCTTTATTACGATGGGCAGTTGGCGGTGCTGGTCAGCCCAGCCTGCGCCAGCGCCTGTGAGAATGTCTCCTATGTGCTTGGCGAACTGCCCCAAACGCGTGTCTTGGGATACTACGCTTCGAATGGCATTTATGGCGAGGTTGCCCGGGGACAATATCTGCTACCTGGCGGCTACAGCTTCCAGGCGCCCACCGGTATGACCCAGGACATGGATGGGAATACCATCATCGAGGGCACAGGTGTGCTGCCCGATGTGCGCGTCCCTTTGAATGAAGAAACCGTGCAACTTGAATACCTTGCTGGACGGGACGTGGTGTTGGATTATGCGCTTGAAGTTTTATCTCAACCCCTGGGTGCAGGTGTGACCCCTGAGTATTCCCCCCAGGTTGGTTCTAAGTCCGAAGCAGAGGCTGCCTTCCAGGCCCAAACAGACTCGCTGGACGCTGCTGCGCAAGAACAGTACGAAGAGTCAGAACTGGCTCGGGCCGGGCAAACATATACCTACACCATACCCCTGGGCCGTTCGCGCGACTTGATGTGGCTCTATGCCTGGTGCACAGCAGACGAAACCAGCTTCGAGGACAACTGGTCCAAGATCGAATTGGAATTCGCCACCAACGGGGAAAATGTTCCCATCGAAGATTTCGCCAAGCTAGAAGGGATTTTCAGCGACAACCACTGCCGGGCCTACTATACCGTGCTCAGCGATTGGGCGGTTGGCGAGCATATCGTCACCACCTCGGTCACCTTTACAGATTCGATCAACGACGGCATCATGGCAGAGGATCTCCCTGCGGGTACGCATGTGTTTGAGTACCATGTTTATGTAGCTAGGTGAGCATCTTGACAATGTCAAACTTCTAGACGAGAAGTCCTAAAATAGGGGCTAACGGGGGTGCTCCGCACCCCCGTTAGCCCCTATTTTAGGAAGTTATCGCGAAGTGACATTGTCGAAGTACTTCTTACAAAGTGGAATAAGTGAAAGTCACTTATTGTAAATTTAGGGGATGGAGTTCTCGATGGCAGCGTTGGCTAGGGCGATGACATTTTCTTTCACCCCAGCCTTGACTCCCAGCATATACTCAAATCCATCATAGACCCAAAACACCTGGGCATCGCTGCAGCTGGCTCCACACTGCGACTCGATGAAGTATCCTTGAATACCTTTCGTAAGGATGACCCTATGCGCCGCACCGAAATCATAGGGGATGTTCTCTGTGCCCTGAGGGTCATCGACAGTCGTCAAGCGGCCCATCATCGATCCATAATTACAGGCGCCCGCACCCATGCAATCTGACCCATAATCCAGGGTAGCTTCATAAAAGCCACTATCCGTGTTGTAGATATAGGGGTAGATGGCCGGAAGTCCCGCTTCTACCTGGAACTCCGCAGGCAGGATTGGTGGCACATCACTCAATACCAGGGTCTGCATGGGCATTTCGAATCCGGTGGGGATGACTTTTGGGAAAACATCTCTCTGCACTGGCTCAAGGCTCTTCATCTCACCAGATAGAATTGAATAAGAAAGAACTGCTCTGCCATCACCCGCTGGATCATTGAATCCAACCGTGATCTCATCGATCCAGTAAGGGCGAAAAGATTTGGCCAAGGATTCGGCAATTTTCAACGCCACGCCGCTGTCAAGATTGTAAAGGAACAACGAAACGGGATCACCGCTATCAGCAAAAGCTTGCGCGGAGACAGCATCAAAGAAAGTTGGGTAGTCGCTATATACCAATTGGCCAGAATTCGGTTCCAAAGCGTAATCTGAGCCAATATACACATCCCCCGGTTCATAATCAACTACGGACCAATCTGCGCTGTTTACCAGCGAGAAGGCTTGCGGAGTTGGGCCACCCTTAAAGCTTACCCAAAAACTCTGGCTATCAGCTGACCAGTTCTCAAGATCAAGTGACAAAAACTCATCGACATACTCAAAATTGAATTCTTGAAAAATCTCACCGCCAGGAAGATCGAGAAAACCCAGTGTACGCGAAAAATTATCTCCAACTGGGTACGCCAGTGCTATCCAACTTTCATCCGGTGAAACCCGGAAATCGATACCCTGTGCCGTGAAAAGTAACCGCTCCCCCCCGGCATTGTACAACCAAAGTTCGCGGGTATAGTTTTCTCCAGAAGCATCAACGAATTCTTTGATGATATACAAATTGCCGTTGTGCACTTCATAACCATGATAATGATTCACGTATACATCATCGATGGCAACGAAGAAAACTTGCTCACCGGTGGTACGGTTATATACCTGCGCATCGAGTTTGTTTTCATCATCGGGATAGGATCCAAAGGTGACGGTGTATTCATCTCCCCCCAGCTCCGGTGACGTTTGTGCAAAGCTACCGGCAATCACCACAATAGGGTTGTTTACCATCCCAACCAGGGTGATAAGCATTGCTACGAAAACCATGCCAGTCAATTTCTTCATATCTATGCTCCTATTTTCAATCGTTTTCGATGATTCTTTCTCTGAATGAAGTAACTCAGCCAATCGGGGAATCCCCCGAAAAAAGGGTGTGCGCTGGGGGCGCGCCCCCAGCGCACACCCTTTTTTCGGGATAATCTGTTCTATGTGAGACTTAATCTTACCAAGAATCCAAAATCGAACCATCAATTATAATTATGCCTTGGAATTGGAGAGTGCTATGGCAGTCATCAAAATCGAATCCCTGGGACGAACCTACATTTCGAAGACGGGGGTGATCCGCAAGAAGACCAAGGAGATCCAGGCTCTCATTGATATCAATTTGGAAGTGGCGGCTGGTGAACTTTTTGGTCTGTTAGGCCCCAATGGTGCTGGCAAGACCACACTGACCAAAGTGCTCAGCACGATACTGCTGCCCACCACTGGGACCGCCAGCGTGCTGGGATTTGATATCGTCAAGCAAGCCCGCCAAATCCGGCCGCGCATTGGCATTGTCTTCGGGGGTGAGCGCGGTCTGTACTGGCGCTTGAATGCCGTGGACACCCTGTGCTATTTCGCCGATCTCTACCACGTACCTCCGGATGAAACCAAAGAACGCATCCCCGCCCTGCTGGAATTAGTCGGCTTGTCGGAGCGCGCAGACGAGCGTGTCGAGAATTTCAGTCGTGGGATGAAGCAGCGCTTGCACCTGGCTCGCGGCCTGATCAGCGACCCGGAGGTACTCTTCCTCGATGAGCCTACGATCGGGCTGGACCCGGTGGCAGCGCGCGAAATCCGTCGCATCATCCGTGATCTCAGCAGCCAGGGCAAGACCATCTTCCTGACCAGTCACTACATGTATGAAATCGATGAGCTGTGCGAACGCGTGGCGGTGCTCGATAAGGGCGAAATCTTGATGGTCGATTCTCCCGCCTGTCTGAAAGAGCTCGTCGCCGATATGGAGATTGTAGAGATCGAGGTGATTGGCGCCAAGCAGAACTCGATCGAACAACTGCGGGAGCACGAAAAAGTCGCCGCTGTGCATGTTGAGGTGCGCGATCTTGCCCAGGGATTGGTGATCCAGGCTCCTGATGGTGCAGCGCTGGTGGGAGAGTTCATCAACATCCTGGGCAATGCCAAGATCCAACGCGTGCTCACCCGCCAGCCGACCTTGGAGGATGCCTATGTCCGCCTCGTCGGCCCTGAGGCGATGAAAACTTAACACAGATTGCTCTGAGAACGCTGATTACGCTGATTGTGTTTACTCTCGCAGGCTTTACCTATTATTACAGCGCAAAGTCATTGAATAATACGCTTAGGCCGGTCGGCCGAAGCGAGCTTGAAGAGTGATAGAAAACGTCAACCTTGCGCTGAAATATTAACAACAATATTCGTGAAATTCTGTGATGGTCAGGAAAATCCTGAACAGCTGTCATCGCTTTGCGTGCATTCGCATTGCGAGCAGAGCGAAGCAATCTTCCCATCTAGCAGGAGACTGCTTCGTCGCAAAGAACGCTCCTCGCAGTGACATAAGTAAGCGCTTGTTTTCAATATTATTCGACTACTACAATATTCGTGAAATTCGCACCATTCGTGTTAATTCGTGTTATAAATTTGCGAGCGATGATCACAACAATTCAATGCTATCTAAGAGCCATGTTTAGCTCCTTCCGCGAGCAGGCGATCAGCCGAGCTACGGATAATTTCTTCATCGGCACGCTCTTCATCCAGCCGGTGATCTTCACGCTGCTGAGTGTGGGCATCTATCGCTACGGCGGCAAGCCTGATCTCAGCCTATACGCAGTCATCGGCGCGGGGATGATCGGTATCTGGAACAATAACCTGTGGACCTCGGGCTCGATCGTGCAAGACGAGCGTCGCAGCGGCACGCTGGAATTCCTGGTCGCCGCGCCGGCCTCGCTGGAAGTCATCCTGCTGGGCAAATCGCTTTCCAATGCGGTGGCCTCGATCATCGCCCTGGGGTTGACCATGGCCACTGGCATGATCGCTTTTCAACTCCCCCTGGATATCGAAAATCCCCTGGCCTTTTTAGGCGCTGTACTGCTGACATTGATCGCCATGACCATGTTGGGATTGATCATCGGCAGCCTGTTCGTGCTGGCGCGGGCGGCTGGAAACCTGGCCACTGTGCTCAATTACCCCATCTTCATCCTCTCCGGTCTGACCTTCCCGCTGACAATTCTGCCCCTTTGGACGCGACCACTCAGCTATAGCCTGGTCTCGACCTGGGGAAACATCTCCCTGGCACGCACCGCAGGGGTCATCGCCGACTACTCCATCGCCGTGACCTACCTCACCTTAGGCGGATTATCGATCGTGTACTTCATCGCCGGGCATTATCTCTACCGGGTCATCGAGCGGCGTGTGCGCCAACAAGGAGGCTTACAGCAATGGTAATCCGAAAGACCTGGCGCACCTTCATGGCTGGCGTACGCGCCTCGATCATCATGGAAACCACCGACGCCCTAGCACGCTTTTTAGGGTCGCAGATCCCGCGCTTCATCCTGCAGCCGCTCTTTTTCGTGCTCCTGGCCCAGACTGCGGGAGGTCCCCAATTAGCGCGTTTTGCGCTGATCGGCAATGCTATGGGCAACGCCGCCATCACATCGCTGGTGATGTTGGGCGCTTCAATCGAGGTCGAGAAATGGGCCGGCACTTTCTCACTGCTGATGGCTGTCCCCGCCAACTGGCTGCCGCTGATGATCGGCCGCGCCATGGCAGGCTATATTCAATCTTTGATTGGAGTATTGGTGACTTTCATCGTACTGACTCCCTTCATGGCAAACGTGGGATTGGATTTCAGCTCCTTGATGCTGGCCTTCCCCTTGATGCTGCTGACCACCGCTTCGCTGGCCGGTTTGGGCTGGCTGCTGGGATCCCTGACCTTGCCTACGCGCATAGGCATGTTAGTCAGCAACATGGTCGCCTACGCCATGTTCGTGGTTTGCGGGGTCAACTTCCCTGTAGAGGCGCTGCCACCCATCATTCAATATATTGGGAAGACCTTGCCCCTGACGCATGGTCTATTGGCCATCCGGGGAGTGATCGACGGGGCTTCTTATCTGGAAGTCGCTCCCCTGATAGGCTTAGAATTGTCCATCGGTTTGATCTATGCCACCATCGCCTGGCTGATCTTTCGCAAGCGGGTTATGGATACGCGTAGAACCGGGCAACTCGAATTGGTGTGATGCTATGCTTACCTTGTTGACGATTTCGCTGATCATCCTAGCCCTGGCTTCAGGCCCAGTGGTTGGAAACCTGCTAAAGGGACGCAACTGGAAGTGGGTTTACGCTCTCTATCTGATTCTCTTTCTTCTCGCAACCGGGCAGGCTTATTACATCTTTTTCTCGACGGGCACCTTTTTCGTCGCCGCAGTGACATGTCTGCCCCTGCCTGCAGCACTGATCGGAGTGCTCTATCTCTTCTATTGGCGTGGGAAAAACATCGAGGTATATCAGGCCAATAAATCTCTCAGGCGAATGTACTGGCTGGGAGTACTGTTGGTCCCCCTGATCTCGCTGACACCCTTCTTCGACTTGATCCTCCTCCGTTCAGCCTGCTTCAACCTGAACCAGCGCGCTGCGGGACCCATCCTGAGCGCGATGGAAAACTACCACCAAGACTTTGGCGACTATCCCGAGGTCATCACTGTCTTGGTCCCAGAGTACCTGGACGAAATCCCGGCAGGGAGATGCAAGCCCTTACCAGGCTCAAGCATCGATGAGCCTTCTTTTACAATCACAAAGTGTATCCAAGAAGAAATCACCATCCTGACCATCCCCATCGGCAGCGGTGAGTGGATCCAACGCTACAACCCTGAAAGCGATAAATGGGCCATGCTAAGCTTCCTGGATGGGGCGTGTAGTTTTCTGGATAGGTAAAGGATTTAACGCAAAGACGCCAAGGTCGCCAAGAATCTTAAGACATTACATGCCCAACAAACTTCGCATCCACTCTTTCGACTTCCTGCATATCGAAGCAGAGATCGTCCAACTGCACCAGTTCTTCCAAGATTGGTTCAATGGTGAAGTAGAACCCAGCGAGAAGAATTTCTCCCGCTTGAGCGACGTGCTTGGCGAATCCTTCAGACTCGTCTCTCCCGATGGACGAATCCATGAGCGACAAACACTGCTGGATGGTTTATTTCAGGCACACAATGCCAGGCAAGGAATTCGCATCTGGATCGAAGAGGTAGGCGTGTTGCATTGGTTTGATCAACTCATACTGGCCACGTATCAAGAATGGCAGCAGATCGAAGGCAGTGTGACTACCAGAATGAGCAGCGTGCTCTTTGGGAAGAAAGATAGCACACCCAATGGGCTGGAGTGGCTGCACGTCCACGAGACGTGGACGAAAGGGGAGAGTTAATGCGCAGGCAGTCACATTCATGACCGCCTGCTTCAACTGATTTGGATTTTTAGGAATCGATGTGGAACCTTCCAGAATTTGGGGTGAACCGGGTGCGGAGCACCCGGTTCACCCCAAATTCTGGGGGATTACCGAAGAATCATTGATTTCTCGATGCCATGCTAAAATATACACATTCAAACTATTGAGTTCTATCATCGAAGAAATAAATGACATCTATAAGCAACGTAACTACAATCGATCTCCAATTTTTGGGAATCCCCAACGCCATCGCCGCATACTTGATCCCCCACGCCCATGGCGGAGTATTGGTCGAGTGTGGGCCTGGGTCTACGCTCGAAGCGCTCAAATCAGGCCTGGGTGCGCACGGCCTAACTCCCAGCGAGATCACAGATGTGTTGGTCAGTCACATCCATCTGGACCACGCCGGGGCGGCAGGTTGGTTCGCCCGCCAGGGGGCGCGCATCCACGTCCACCATATCGGCGCACCGCATATGATCGATCCCAGTAAATTGCTGCGCAGCGCCGCCCGCATCTATGGGGATAAGATGGAAGCGTTGTGGGGCGAATTCCTGCCTGTGCCTGAGGAGCAAATCTCGATCCTGCATGACAATGACGAAATCGAAATCGAAGGCCTGGTATTACGCGCCCTGGACACGCCCGGACACGCCTATCACCACATGGCCTACATTTTCGAAGATATCTGCTTCACTGGCGATGTCGGAGGCGTGCGCATGCGCAGACGCGCACCTGGACCCGCCCATCTACGCATCCCCACCCCACCGCCAGAATTCCACCTCGAGAAGTGGAGGCAGAGTATCACGCGCCTGGCAGAGGAAGAGATTTCCTTCATTGCGCCCACCCATTTTGGGGTGTTCGACAACCCTGAGAAACACCTGGCTGCCGTTAAGGCCGGGCTCGATGAGATCGAAACCTGGATGGAACGCATCATGCCTAGTGATCCAAGCATCGAGACCCTGGAGGCTGAAGTGGCTGCCTGGGAAACACAGCGCGCCCTTGCTGATGGTATTGAGGCGGCGGCCCTAGAACCCTACGAAAAAGCCAGTCCCGCCTGGATGTCTGCTGAAGGGATCCGAAGGTATTGGCACAAGTTTAGAATGAATGCCTAGCTCAGGCTGGTCTTCAAAATTATGCTCTTCAAGGCAAATCCATTTATTCCGCCAGAATTGGTCTTCAAATTACGAAATGCCAGACGTGTTGCCGTGCTGACTGGTGCGGGAGTCTCTGCTGAGAGTGGCGTGCCTACTTTTCGGGAAGCTCAGGCGGGAATTTGGGCTGAGTATGAAGCCGAAGAATTGGCTACTCCCAATGCTTTCGAAAAGAATCCCTGGAACGTATGGGAGTGGTACGAGTGGCGGCGTGAACTGATCAGAAGTGTATCGCCTAACGAAGGTCACTATGCTTTAGCTGAGATGCAACAAAATTTCATGGCCCAGGAAACAGATTTCACTTTGATTACCCAAAACGTGGACGGTTTACACTGGAGCGCGGGTAGTCAAGATGTGGTCGAACTGCATGGCAATATCTTCAAAACACGCTGTAATAAATGCCTGGAACCCGCGGAGCGATGGGAGAGAACGGATACCCCACCCCCAAGCTGTCCCCAAGAAAATTGTGAGGGATTGCTGCGCCCCGATGTGGTCTGGTTTGGAGAAGGCCTGCCTATTGAGGCGCTACACAAGGCCATGGCAGCTGCTCAAAAATGTCAAGTATTTTTCAGCATTGGTACGTCCGCATTAGTTCAGCCAGCTGCTTCTCTGCCTATGATGGCGCTGGAAGCCAATGCCATAGTTGTGGAAATCAACCCCAATCCCACCCCGATCACGAAACGAGTCACCTTTGCACTTGAAGGCCAATCAGGTGAAATCCTCCCTAGATTGGTAGCAGAAACTTGGGGGTAAGATAAAAGAGCCGGATGGCTTTTTTATTATGGATAGCAACACCCTTGACAAATTAGAACAAGTGTTCTATATTAACGACAACTATTATCCATATAAGCAGAAAGTCGTCACTTTCCGCTTACCTACCTTGACAAAGTTAAATATCTGACGAGAAGCTCGAAAATTTGGGGGGGCACGCAAAGCGGCTCCGCACCCATGTAACCTCCAATTTTCGCAAGTTCTCGCGGTGTTGACATTGTCGAACTACTCTATGGAGGTTAGGCATGTTATCGGAATTTTCACTCTTTCAAAATCGGCTGCGCCTCCAACGCGGTCTGATCTTCGGAGCCCTGATCGTCACCGCTTTACTGGCCTTCGAAGTATTCAACTACTCCACGACGGATTTCGCCCTTTCCGATTTACTCGGCGAACTGAGATTCTTGGGTGTACGTTGGTCAACCATCCTTTCCATCGCTTTCTGCGGCATCGACTTCGCTGGCATCGCCCGGCTGTTCACGCCTGAACAAGGGCGCGACGAACCGGCTGAGGTCTGGTACCTCTTTGGGGCCTGGATGCTGGCTGCCGTGATGAACGCCATGCTGACCTGGTGGGGTGTCTCCATCGCTATCCTCAACCACGATACTCTCGGAAACGCCGTCGTCGCCCGAGGGACATTACTCAAGGTAGTGCCCATCTTCGTGGCCATAATGGTGTGGTTGATCCGGGTATTGATTATCGGTACCATCTCTGTCGCCGGTGATCGCATCTTCAGCCAGGCTCATTTGAGGTCCGCCCGCAGCGGCGCGCGCAAGCAGACCACCCGAAGGCCTTCCCCGCACAATCAGCGGCAGCCGGCAACTGGCAATCGGCGCGCCAACCCCGTTGGGCGCGCTGTCGGTGCACGCTCGTTCAGCCCGGCCCCCAAGCCGGCGTATTCCGATCCAGATTACTCGTCACAAGAGCCTACGTACCATCCTACTCCTTATGGTGGCAATCGCGACCGGGGCAATAATGGTGGTTCGCGATTCTAAGTGCTTGTCCAAGAATAACTTAGTGGTTTAGGCTCGTAGTGACCACTTCAGTAGTCAGGATGACTAATATTACAGCGCAAGGTTAGATTTTATTATCATTCCTCTATCTGCTGAGGCCGACCGGCCTCAGCGCGACTTTGCGCTGTAATACTAAAGTCATCACTTCAAACTTGTAAATGGACGCTGATTAAGCTTTTACTTTCCCGCCAATTTTAAAGAAACCCGGTTTCTCGGCCTCTTTTGGAGGTGGTTCGCAAGAAACCGGGTTTCTATTAATTCTGATCAACCTTCTTCAACACTCGCAACGCTCTCAGCGTGACCCACTTATTGGGCTTCTTCTTCTCTCCAAAATCTTCCCAGGTCTTCCCAGTATAGTCATACTCTAAGATCCAGCCACCATTTTGATCCTGCTTTTCGCGAATCAACGCCAGCGAGCGTGCCAGTCTGGGGTCAGCGCCGTACCCCAAATCGACCAGGGCTTCGACATTTTGCAGCATGTCGGTGATATAGAAAATAGGGAATCCAAACTTCCACCAGTTGCGGCTGGGTTTGTCATTCCAACCCATAGGGTAGTCTGCATCCACAGGATCGGTGCTGAATAGAAATTCGACTCCATGGTCAATCGCCCTCTCAGCAAGCGGGCTGCGATACTTTTCAGGCAGCTTACTCAAAGCCAGCATCACCTTGATCGCGCCCCAGGCGCAAGATAATTTGTTGTTGGCTCCACAGGCAAAAGTCGGACCGCACTTCCCAGCGTAATAGCGCAAACTGGCTTTTCGGTCAGTATTCGGCGCAATCCCCTCTCCGGTAACACTGCGCACCAGCCAGTCATAAGCTTTCTCCATGCGGGGATCATCGAAACCCAGATCCACCAGTGCGGTGCACATATTGCCCTGCAGACAATCTGCTGTGGTGGAGGGAGTGCCATAAACGGTGAACTGTCCATTCTCAGAGAGGTTGTTCTCCATCATGTACATGCAGGCACGTTGGATCCGTTCCTCAAGATCAACAGAGGCTCCCAATTGCGCCAACATGATCAATGCCCAGACCGTGCCGCGATATTTGGGGTTGTAACCGGGACCAGGTTCAGCCCAGTATCCATCCTCATGCATCTCGTCAAGGATTTTTGCGATTGGGCCTCGCTTATGGGCGGCTTTCTGGGCAACGATCAGCTCAGGATCATCGGACGGAAGCACAACGAGGTCGCGCAGCGCCAGATAACGCACACCTGGCGAGTCTGATTCCAGCAACCATTGGAGCGTATCAACATAAAGGGAGTCATTCATATCCATGCAAGAACCTTTCTAGGTTTTCTCAGCCATTTTTTGGTTAATTCACTCAGTCAAACACATTCAAATCCATCCCACGCCCTTCAAGGGCTACCAATCGAATCGCTCCCTGAGAACATTCATTGAGACAGCGCCCGCAGCCAAAACAGCGCATCTCATCAAGAACGATCTCATCGCCAGCGATTGCCCGGGCTTCGAAGGGACACACAGGGACACAATCGCCGCACACAAGACAGAGTTCACCATCTGTGACAGCAAGATAGGGGGAACGCAACTGATCTTCGAAAGCGCTGGTTTCCATTAAACGTCGATGGGGACTACAGCAACAATTGCAGCAACTGCACAGCTCGGTAATGCTGTGATCATCTTCCCAGAAGAAGAGGCGGTAGACAGAACCGCGCTCGACGGTTGTTGAAAGAATGTCAAGAGCATCATCAGAGGATATTTCTCTTGTTGACTCAAGATCTTCTTTGGGAGCGGCCTCGAAAAGCAAGCAGACATCCCACCACTCTGGGGGGCATTGCTTTTGCTTCTGTCGGCACACACAAGCGCGCAGATAGGCCTTGTCGACATGGCTGACGATCTGGCGAGCCTTTTCGGGTGGAACCACGACATGGGCAATATTTCTTTGCTCTTGCATACATCTATTCCTCGATTGTAAATTCACCTACTTGAACGAGATGGGCATCAACATACAGCTCTATCTGGTAATCACCTGGATACATATAGCGCGTACTGTCCGATCCAAAAGATAATTCAGCCTCTCCGACTTCCCCGCCTGACCATTCTTCTACGACTCGCAGGGCTGTTGACTCCTCTCCATCAGCGAAGAATTTTGCTACGATCAATTGGCCGTCTCTCATGCCTTCATACTCATAAGCAACTCGTACCTCGGTGAACTCGCCAGTAAAAATATTGCCCGATTCAGGCCCAACAAAGCGGTCATTTTCTTCATAGAGCGCTGCCGAAAATACAAATGGACCGATTAGAGCAGCTGATGCATCACCAGGCAGTTGACCCGTATACTCCAGGGCTACAGCAACATTTTTTAATCTTCTCTCGATTTGCTTGGCGACATCAGCGATGTCCTCCCCGTATTCCAACACCTCAATAGGAGCTGACTCCTCACAGTATTCAGAGTGAATACATTGCTGCAATAACCTCAGGTCGTCACTCCCCATCCACAGTAGCCACCACAATCGAACAGAAGGGTGTTCACCGATAGAAAGCGCATCTCGTACCTGTAGATGAGCAATCTCAATACCAGTCTCGTACTCAGTTTGCGCCTCCTCGATTTGATCCCCCGCTAAATACGCCAGTGCCAAATTAAAACGAAACATCAGATTTTGATCATCTAACTCAAGCGATTTTTGATACACGTCGACTGCCTCATCCAAACGACCTTGAAGGTAGTATATCCATCCCAAATCATTAAATCTATATAGATCATTGGATCCAGAGGTCAACGCATCTAGGTAATCCAATTCAGCGCTTTCTTGATCACCTAACTGATAGTAGATATCCCCTCGTACTTCATAAGCTGCAGCGTAGTTTGGGGCAATTTCTAGAGCTTCAGAATACTTTTCCAAGGCACCTGCATAGTCCCAGCGGTAGATTAAACCAACCCCATCCGCAAAAGCCTCAATCGCCTCATCTGGAATGTCATTTATCGGCCTCAGGTAAACGATCACCATCCAAAGAAGAGTCACCAAACCAAAGATCGAACCTAACGTAACAAAAAGCCAACGCAGCCGTCCTGCAATGATCTTAGAGATACCCAAGAAAAATAGAGCCAGGGAGATCAGGATCATCTGGGTTACATAGGCATTGAACTTATCACTCCAGCCTGCTTTTACCTCTAGGGCATTTTTGGCGTGTTGCTCCAAGATCCTGGTTTCTACCACATAGGTGTCTGCCATATACGCCCCAATATCGGGGAACAATCCTTTGCCATCATCCCAGGTATCTAAATCAAAATATGGATTTTTAAACAGTGGATTCAGTTTTGTCAGGCTATCACGCAATTCCAGATACCGGGCACGGGCTTCTTCGTCCTCCAACAAGAGTGCATAATATGCCAGGCTATCTAATTCATGCCAAAATGCTGAATGATCGGTATATGCATAACTTGTCTGAATTTCACCAGCGGTTTTCACGGCCACAGCCTGCATAGCATAAATTTGCGCATCGCGGGCCGCTTGATTGGCCTCAGCAGAAGCAGCCACCCTGAGAAAATTGGTAACAGCAGCTAGCAAAGTTACCAAGACAGCGATCATAGCCGAAAAATAGTCAACAGGGTCACCGCTGAAAAGAGAGGAATTGGGGAAATATTCTTTTTCACTCATCGTCCCGACCTTTACACACCAATTTCAACCAGGATCCCAGCCACACTGCCAACCAAAAGACAAAGCGTCCCGAGAACCAATAGGGATAGCCGCCACTTTTCGAAATGAGGATTCAATATCTTGGCAAAGGTATAGAATACCAAAGCTGCCATCTGCAGGATAAAAATGGCCATCAAATTTCTAGATTTCTCCCAAAATTGATCTGCTCTGGCGATATGAGGGGATGGGTTTGTATCATCTTCCATGCTGGCGTAAGCCATCAATTCACCAAACTCCCGCTGCACATCGTAATTGCCATCCTTATCCACATAGATAACAGGGAAAAACCAAAGGAATATATCAGCAGAGATTTCTTTTTCATCACGTTGGCGTTCCAAAGTGGCAAAATCTTCTGGATCCGCAGCTGCGACCATTTCATTCAACTGCCTGACCTCTTCACTGAAGCGCTTGTAAACTGTGAAAGCTCGATAATGCTCATATGCCTCAGCCGAACTGCTGATCTGGGACTCGGAAGCTTTCATACTGGCTTGAAACCCAGCAGCATCTGCACCCCTGGCCTGGATGGAAGCGGTCACCGCTCGCCAGGCGATCAGTGTGCCAACAATGGAGGTAATAGAGATCAATATAGCAATAAGATTTTGCAGCCGATCCCTGTCCCCTAATTCTGATTCATTCGAAGAAACCATTTCTCTACCCATCTTTTGGGATTTGCCCCTCCTGGTCAAGCGATCTAATTGTGTTCGGATTTTATGGCAATCAACTCCGATAAGGTAACAATCTGATATCCGCGCCGTACCAACTCTGGCAGGATGGTCTCTAACGCTCTGGCCGTACGTCGGCCGCGGGCTTGATAATCATGCAAGACGATGATGTCGCCGGGCTTGGTTTTCCACAGGACATAGTGAATCGAAAACCATGCAGAACCAACCTGGGGGTCGTAAGGGTAGACCGAGCCCAGGGCACAGCGATAACCTTTTTCCTCTATTACAGCCAACATATCATCGTTATACCAGCCCGAACCCGGTCGCAGCCAGAGCACATCGCCAAATTCAGAGAGCACAGTATCGGCCGCGACCATCTTCTCCTCGAATAGCTCAAGCGACATGTTGATACTGGGTTCATCTGCGGTCATGTGGTTACCGATTTCATGCCCCTCGGCGGTCATGCGTTGAATAAGCGCCTCGTTTCCAGGGACACGATCCGTGATCAAAAAGAATGTCGCACGGGCATCGTGCTCCTCCAGGATATCCAATATTTGCGGCGTGGTATTCTCGTCGGGACCATCATCGATGGTCAGGGCGACGACTTTGCTTTGAGTGTCAACAGCATAGAGTACTTCAGGGGAGCGCTGGCGTAGCCGTGAGAACAGCCATTCAGGCTGCAAGAGCAGAACTCCACCAAAAAGGATGAACACTGAGGCCCCAATCGAGCCAATGATCAGTGCAACGCGTAGAATCATCTATTCCTCTACCAACATGCGGCGTAAAACCTTGCCCACAAAGGACTTGGGCAATTCTTCTCTGAACTCGATCTCCCAGGGGACAGCGTATTCATCCAAGCGTTTGCGACAAAGATCGAGTAATTCCTCTTCGGAAAGTTGGATCCCTGGACGGGGCACAACAAAGGCTTTGACTTTTTGCCCGCTCTCATCCCCAGCGACTCCCACCACGGCCGCTTCCAGGACTTTGCTGTTCTCGTACAGCACCTCCTCAACGTCGCGCGGGTAGACACTGAACTCCCCAGCCATGATGGTATCGCGCTTGCGGCTGATGATCTTGAAGAAACCATCTGCATCCATCACGGCGACATCGCCAGTGTGCAGCCAACCATCCTGAAGCACGCTCTCAGGATCGTGGCTATGATCAGGTGCCCAATACCCGGGCATGACCTGAGGACCCTTGACCAACAACTCCCCGATCATCCCTGGCGGCAGGTTCTCGCCACTGACCAGGTCGACGATCCTGGCATCCGTATTGGGGACGGGGATGCCAATCGAGCCAGATCTTCCTGTGCTGGTGAGAGGGTTGGCATGGGTCACAGGCGCAGCTTCAGTCAGGCCATAGCCCTCGACCAGACGCCCGCGAGTGAGCTTCTCGAAGGCCTCCTGGACTTCTACGGGCAGAGGCGCTGCTCCACTGATGCAGGCCTTGATCGACGACAATCCATAGGAACGCACATTAGGAGCCTGGTTGATCAAGGCGTAAATCGAGGGTACTCCGGGGAAAATGGTTGGCTTATATTCTTTGATATGGTCTAAAACTTGCTGCAATTCGAAGACCGGCAATAAAACAATTGTGGCCGCGATGGCGATGGGGATATTCATAGCCGTGGTCATGCCGTAGCTATGGGTCAGGGGAATTACAGCCAAAAAAGTCTCCTCCCCATACTGAATTTCGGGGATCCAATGCCGGGTCTGAAGCGAATTGGCCACCAGATTGGCATGAGTCAGACGCACACCCTTGGGCTCGTCTGTGGTACCACTGGTGAAGAGAATAGCAGCTGTCTGCTCGCAGGTGGCTTGATAGCTGGGCGCATCCCAAGGTGCGTCCATGATCAACCGATCCATGAAATAAACAGCCTCACTCTCATAGGCCTCTTCTTTGGGTCGGAAACCGGCCGCCTGCCAGCGGGCCAGGAGCTGTTTGTACACTCTTGGGGCGAGCACATTGCGAATGTCTGCCAGGATGACCTTGAGCGGGATTCTTTGCTGAATTTCTCTGGCAAGATCGCCAAATTCACTGAGCGTCACCAACACTTTGGTCTGGGTCTGGTGGATCTGCTGCAAAATCTGCTGGGCGTTTGCCTCCGGGTTCGACAAAACGACGACACCACCGATTTTGAGCACAGCATAATAGGCCATGATCATCTGGGGCATATTGGGCAGGACTACCATGACGCGGTCCCCTGGTCGAATACCTAAGCCATGCAGGGCATGCGCCAATTGATTCACGCGCCGGTCAAGCTGACGATAAGTCAATTTCGAGCCATAGAAGACTGTGGCGACCTGGTTAGGAACTCGATCAGCAGCCGCCTCCAAAAACGTATGCAGAGGCTGACGCGGGATCGGGCAGGTGTAAGGCGTGAATTTGCCATAGCTCTTCAGCCAGGGTCGCGTGCTCATCAAGCGCGTCTCGGCATCTTGTTCCCGCCATGAGAGACGCTTGCCCAGGCCTTCACCCTGGATAAACCGCTCGATTGCCCGATTGACCGCCTGATGGCGCTCGAGCTGGACTTTGTGTTTCGAGGCACCGATATCGAGCACCTCGGCCCCCGGCACAGACTCGCGCACGCGCTCGAAAGCCCAACGAGGGAAATAGCGATCGCGTTCACCCGTGATGATCAGCGTTGGCGTGCGGATCTCCCCCAGCAGGTCCCAACCGCGCCATTTGCGCAAGTTGTTGAGCATCATGCGTTTCATGACATGCACTTCGGCGTTCCAGCGCGGGCGATAGCGCCAAAAGGGTTGAAATACTGCTACGGGGACTTTCGAAAGTAAGGAAGCGCCGCGTGGCAAGGGGTATTCTCCCGCGGTGGCGATCAGGACGAGCTTATCCAAGCGTTCAGGGTGGGAGGCGGCATACTCGGCGCAGATCGAACCCCCAAAGGAATGCCCCACCAGGACAAATTTCTCAGGCAGATCGAGCGTGTCAGCGATGGTGTTGATATCTTCGACCAGCTCCGTCATAGTGTATTCGGTAAAAGGTGCATCGCTCTGGCCATGGCCGCGCAAATCGGGGACTACCACGCGGTATTGGTGGCCAAAGTGATTGATCTGGTACTCCCAGGTCTCGGCGCAGCCCGCATAGCCATGCATAAGCATCAGGGTTGTCTGCGCCCCATCCGGCCAGACATCCACAACGCTCAAGGCTACGTCGGAGAGGCCGCGCATAGGCACTTCTTCACGATACAAATTGAGATCAAGTTGGATTTCGCGATACTTGAGACCACGCGGTTTGTTCATCATTTCACCTCTTCGAGAGGAAATTTCCGAAAAAAGGGTGTGGGGGGGGGGGGGGCCCCCCCCCCCCCCCACACCCTTTTTTCGGGTAACTGTTCTTTATGATACATTATAAAGCCTAATCACGTCATCCAAGGCCGATATTTGCTCATCGCTCAAAGGAAGTACCTGGTGATTTGCCAGTAATTGCTCAACTTTATCATGGGCACGCTCAACGAGTTCGGATTTTCCAGATAACGCCCATTCGCCCCAACTTTGACGCCCGGCCAATTCTGGAAGGAAAACCTCGCCCCGCCTCAAATATTTGATGGTGTGCTCTTCAGCCAAGAAGTTGCGGTCACCCCCCATGACTGTGCCGATCACATCCACAGCCAGGGAGTCCTGATTGACATCAAAACCCCGCTTGATGCGCTTGATATTGGACAAGATCTCATCATCGATCACGATTTGCGCCAGGGAACTGGTCACGCCGCCAGCCATCTCGCCCACCCCAGAGATCTCGTCAGCTCCAGCCAGCACTGGCAGGAGGGCATTGAAAGCGCGCTCGTATCCGCTTTGCAGATCCAACGAATGTGAATTGGTGCTCAAGCCATATACATCCACTGGGATGCCATAATGATGGCCAATCTCGACGGTAGCTGCGGAAACCAGGCCGATCTCGGGATTGCCCCAAACGGATAGTCCGCTGCGGGCATCCATCACGCTGAGCCGACCCTTATAGATGATCGGCAGCCCTGGGCGAATCAGACGCGCCAGGACAATGCTGGCCAAAACTTCGGTATTCTGTTGCGCCAATCCCCCGGCGATCGACATCGGGGCAGTCGCCCCCAGGATCGGGCAGGGCAAGGGGCCCAAGATCAAACCCAGTCGAGCAACCTGTTGAATAGCCTCGACGATGTCGTCTGGAAAATTCAAGGGGCTGATGGGTGATATCCCCACGGTCACGGCAGCATCAGGACAGGCAATGGCGAGCATTTCCTCCAGGGCACTTACTTCTCGACCCGTCTGCATTCCGGGTGCACGAATTGGTTTGGTCGTATTTAGGATTGTGTCGTAGGTCATCCACAGAGCCATCGCCTCTGGGGGGACATCCTGCGGGGTGTAGAGCGGCGTTATGCTGGCCACGTTGGGCAACGCATCCAGCAAACGGGTCGTCTGGGCCACATCGGCACGGGTCGCTGGGTGACGGGTATTGCTCGAAGGCTGATAAACATTCGGTACCCCACCAACATTGTGGGCATAGCAGTGACCACTCCCAAGATCGATGGCTTTTTCTGGATCACGACCAATCAATTTGACCTGGGGAGATTCTCCCGCCAGACAGCTCTCTACCAATTCTTCCGGAAGGAGCAGGCGATCTCCCTTTTGGCGGGCGCCATGTTCGAGGAGCATTTCTCTTGCTCCAGCGTGAGTCAACACAATGCCCGTTTCAGCCAGAATCCGCAGGGTCGCCTGATGGATTTCTAAGATTTCGGTTTCACTCAATAATGGCAGACTTAGCAAGATTTCTCCTTTATGTAGATTTCGGTATGCGTCATCAAAAGTTTTGTCCAGGAACGCGGTTCCTGGCAGGAACCGCGTTCCTAGTTTGTAAGGATACTTTCCGATAAGAACTTATGTATTCGACGCAGAAACCCGGTTTCTGGCAATCATAAGGTGTCTGGCAATTTTACTATCATGAGACCTTGCCAGCTCACGTGAATTGGCGAATCGAAATTTGGGGGTGCGGGCGGGTGTTTCACACCCGCACCCCCAAATTTCGGAACTATTCGCGAAGATGCTCATCCAACCAGGCCAGGATACGCTGCAAGCGGTCCACCCGCAAATCAGGTGGGCCGCTGCGAGACAAGCCATGGCCGGTCTCTTGGGGATAGCGCAAAAACTGAACCTGGCGATTGAGCCTGCGCAGTGCCGAGAACAACTGCTCTGCCTGGGAAATCGGGCAGCGCAAATCCCCTTCGCTGTGGATGATGAGAGTAGGCGTGTGCATCTCTTGTGCGAGACGCAGGGGGGATTGCTGCCACAATCTTTCTGGTTGATCCCAGGCGTTGCCCGGCCAGTAGCCATCCGGCATGGGAGGGAAGTCGCTGGTGCCCACGGCGCTATGACGATTGTATACTCCACGTTCGGCGATGGCGCAGTTGAATCGCTGAGTGTTGCCAATGATCCAGGCAACCATGAACCCTCCATAGCTGCCGCCAACCACAGCCAGGCGTTCTCTGTCCACATAGGGCAGGCCCTCAGCGTAATCTGCCGCAGCCATCAAATCTTTGTAATCCAGATCACCCCAATTTCCGGATATGCAAGTGGCAAAGCTCTCGTCTCGTCCCAGGCTGCCGCGCGGATTGGTGTACAGCACAAGATACCCCCTGGCCGCCAGGACTTGAAACTCATGGAAAAAGGTATTTCCATATTGCGCAGGTGGCCCCCCATGGATATAAAGAACCAAGGGATGTTTTCTCTGCGGGTCAAATTGAGGGGGTTTCAACAGCCAACCTTGAATATCCATGCCATCAAATGATTCAAATCTAATCTCTTCTGCTTCGGATAAGGCAATACCTTCAAGGAAAGATGTGTTGATCTGGCTGAGCGAACCTACAGCCTGAGCATCAGAAGTTAGATCAAGAGAAAACACCTCCGTTGGCTGAATAGAGCGGCTCAACAATAAAGCAAAGCGCTGGGCGCCGGTGGAGACACTAAAACCTGTGATATCTAGTGCACCATCAGCCAGCACTTCCAGTTCAGCGCGCAGATCAACAGCAAATAGATGACAACTCCCCTGGTCGCTGACCAGGGTGAAGAGCCGTTGGCTGTCAGGCGACCACACGGGTCTCTGGTCGCCGCTGCCGCGTACATCGTAGAGGGTGGCATTTTCGACGATGCGGTCGAGGGATGCGGTCAGACAGCGAGCAGAACCGGCATCACTGCCATGGACTGGCACAACCCAGAGGCGGTCGTTGCGACCACCCCAGGGGTCTCCCTGGGTCTCTGAGCCGATATAAGCTACCTGCTGCCCATCTGGAGACCACGCTAGACCCCGTTTATATCCCGGTGGTGTGGGGACTTTTCGCAGATCGGCCTCGGCAAGGTGTATACGCCAAATATCTTCCAGATAAGGCCTGCTCTCGGGGTGCTCACTACGATTGGAGATAAAGGCTACCCAATCCCCATCCGGCGACCAGGTTGGGTCGCGGTCGTCCCAATCCCCATCTGTGAGTTGATTGATATCACCATTGTGAAGGTCGCAGATCCACAAATGCTGGCGCAGATCGAGGAACCCCTGCCCCTCCAGCCGGTAATGGAAACGGGTGATCAGGCGCGGTGGATGCGACAAGCCTGCCTCCTGGCGTTGCTTGACAGCTTCCCGCGTCCAATCTTCATGCGCGGGGCGGAATTCGAAGAGGATGCGATCTCCCTCAGGTGACCACAGCAACGCACCGATATCCCCTTCGTCCAGGCAGGTAAGCTGGCGTGCTTCACCGCCCTTTGCAGGGATGAGCCAGATTTGGCAATCCTGCTCTTTCGTACGGGCGAAAGCAATCAACTCGCCATCAGGCGACCAACGTGGTTGAATGTCATTGACCTCACCATAGGTGAATTGGCGTACCTGACCATTATCGATCTCAGCGAGATAGAGATGGCTTTGATAGCGGTTCACCTCCTTATCGATCCGCTTGACGACAAAGATTACCTGTTCGCCATCTGGGCTGATCTGAGGGTCGCTGACGACCTTGATATGATATAGATCTTCTATGGAGATCAAACGCTTTTCCAAAAATCAACCTCCTGCAAATGCTTCTGAAGAGGGGGCTTCCAATACTCTCATGATCAAAATTCACCAATCAACATGGCAAATAATGCCAGGTTATGCAGACCGTGGGAAAGCGCCGTCACCCAATAGGCTTTCCAAAGCGACTTCTGCCGCCAATGAACATACGTGAAAGCGCTATAGAAACCACCGATAATCCCTGCGCCGATACCCGTCCCGATGCTCCTGGTGAAGTGCAGCAAAGCAAAAGGGATGACCGAGAAGAGGATCTGTCCAAAGAAACTCAAACCCAATCGACGGGCTAAAAACACGGGGGCAACTTGCAGTGCCACAGTTTCGACAACGGGACCTACGATGATGACCAACCACAAGAAAGCTGAGGCGCTGAGCGCGCTCAAATTGGTTCTGGTTTCAGGCTGGAATAGGAGATGAATAAGCCCAGTCAGCAACAAGGACACGATCAGATTTTCGACAGTGATCTGCCAGCAGAAGGTTAGTGGTGGCAGTATCAGGTAACGTCGGAAATGTTCGATGATCCAGCGGATCGGGTTCCGAGTGTATGACTGGTTCGGGCGGTTTATAGATGCCGCCAATTGACTAACAGCCTGATGATTATCTCCGTGTACATCGATAAATAGCATGAATCTTAATAGAACAGGAAGATCCCTGGAGGCAATTTCCTCTAACAGAGCAGGAACCACCACAACCGCCTCGCGTCGCAAGGCCTTTTCTATATCATTGATAAGCTGGGGATCTGCGAGGGCTTGATAGGATATCAAGAAAACGATCGCAGCACTTTTCGCCATCCGCCAGTCGGCAGAATTAAAGGCTTTTTCCCCTGAGGTGGATTCATCTCCCTTGGAGTAGACTTCCAATCCCTGCAGCGCTAAATCTTGGGCCAAACCCCGAGCAAATTCTGCATCTTCTTCATGGTGCCACAAAAACATTGTGGCAGTGTGCTGAGGGGGTTTCATGATTAGGAAATTCGATCAGATTTTCACACCAGGATCAAATACAACGCCCAAAACGCCAGTTGAAAAGCGAATGTCCAGGCAAAGGTCTTGTATGAACGGTATTCACCGGCATATTTCCAATGATAGTCGAAACCACCTATGACGATGGCGATGGCGACAATGGCCATGATCAGCGCAGCAATATTTCCTATTGCTGGGGCAGTCAGGCGATGGAGAATGTTGATAGGAATGGAACGCATTATCTGAAGTCTGTAATAGATAGATTCACTCATGGCCCGGGTAAAGAAGATCTCCAGGCCAGCAATAATGGCGGTTAAGGCCCAAAACAGCATTGCAATCACTTTGGAGAAAATCCATTTCGTGTTCGTATTTGCTTTTTCATTTTCCATTTGGTAAAACTCCTAGGTGAAAAAAGGGGCTGCCCTCAATTGGGCAGCCCTGTATTTTTTGTCGAATCGAGGGAGAAACTATGGGAATTGTGTTACTCTACATGTGTTGGGTCCAGGGCATCCCGAAGGCCATCTCCCATATAGTTTATTGCGAGCACTGTAATAAAGATCATCAGACCTGGGAAGACGGCCATCCACATATTGCCGCGCATCATTTCGTCCTGAGCGTTGCGCAACATATTGCCCCAAGTGGGCGTGGGCGGCTGGACACCAAATCCCAGATAACTCAATCCAGATTCAGAGATAATTGCCCCAGCCACACCCAGGGTGGCGGCGACAATAACCGGGCTGATGGCATTGGGCAGAATGTGGCGCACGATGATGCGGAAGTTCGAGAGGCCCAATGAACGCGCCGCCTCGACGAACTCTTTCTCACGCAAAGATAGGAAAGACCCGCGCACCAGGCGCGCGATGCGCATCCAACTTAGGATGCCAAGAACCAGGGTGATCGCAGCAATGCCGCCAGCCTCTTGCAAATACGGCCAGTCGATACCTCTCAAGATAACTGACATCAAGATCAACAAGAACAAGCGCGGTATGGTCAACATCAAATCCGTCAGTCGCATGAGCACATTGTCGATTGTTCCGCCATAAAACCCTGCAATCGAACCGGTAGTGACTCCGATGATGACCGCCAGAGTCATCGACAAAAGCCCAATCGACAACGATATCCGCCCACCAAACATCAGGCGGGTGAGCATATCGCGGCCTAAATCGTCCGTGCCAAAAACATGTTCCAGAGATGGGGATTGATAACGGATGCGCAGGCTGGATTTTTCGACATCGTAAGGGGAGATCATCGGGCCAAAAATACACCCCAGGATCAATAGAAGGACGACAATCCCACCAGCCAAGGCTAATTTGTGTCGGATAAAGTATTTCCAGGCTAGCCCCGCCATGGTTTCAGGACGGGTGCTAAGGGTTTCGGCTACGTTCACATCTCTTATGTCTGCTGTCGCTTCAGCCATCTTTTATACCTCCAAAAATTTCTTCCAAATGGACGAGAAGCCCGAAAAATGGGGCTGGCACGCAAAGCGGCTCCGCCCCCCTGCCAGCCCCTATTTTCGGAAATTCGCTCGTATGTGACATTGTCAAGCTAATCATACCGAACCCGCGGGTCAAGATATGCGTAAAGGATATCAGCCAGCAGATTGAACAACAGAATCAGCAAGGCGTTGATCATCACCACCCCCATCACCAGATCATAGTCTGTGCGCTCGACAGATCGAATGAACAAGCGTCCCATGCCTGGCCACGAGAAAATAGTTTCCGTAAATACCGCTCCACTGAATACAAGGGGAAGCTCCAATGCCAGGACTGTGATCACAGGAATGGCCGCGTTCTTCAAGGCATGCCTCAGAATAACAATTCGCTCTCGCAACCCTTTCGCCCTGGCCGTATCAAGATAATCCTGGTGGAGCACGTCCAGCATACTGGAGCGCATGAAGCGCGTATACCGTCCAGCTCCAAACATGGTCAGCATGGCAACGGGCAGGATCATGTGCTCGATGCGATTCGACAAAGGCGCGTTGGTACTATCGTAAAGCCTCAGATTGTACATACCTCCACTTGGTAAAAATGGTGTGCCATCCGGGTCTTTCAGTATGATGGAAAATATCATGATCAGGAGCAATCCAAACCAAAAAACCGGAATCGATTGACCGATGAAGGCAAAAGATGTAGAGATATGATCGAAGATCGAGTATTGTCTTACCGCTGAGATGATCCCAATCGGCAGCGCCAATAACAGTGTTGTGATCTGAGCCACCAACATTAACTGGATTGTATTGGGGAAGCGGGTCCAGATCTCTTCCAGAACAGGTCGTTTGGTAGCAATGGATATGCCCCAGTTTCCAGTGACCAAATTCTTGCTCCATTTCAAGTATTTGATGTGGAGAGGATCATTAAGACCCAGCGCTTCTGCATATCGTTCACGGTCCTCAGCGGTGATATTAGGATTGTCCTCCAGCGCAGAAACCGGGTCACCAGGCGTGAGTTGCAACAATATGAACACAATCACGCTGATGATCCAGAGCACTGGGATCAATTGAAGTAAGCGGCGAGCAATGTATCTACCCATAATGTTCTCCTTTCAGAGATTTCTACAAAGTAACTACTCAGGTCAAGCACCCTGAGCGGAACTGCGGAACCGTTCTTCGACTGCGTTGCTCTCCGCTCAGAATGCTTCCGCAGTATAGTCGAAGGGGCGGCTAAGTAGTTACCCTACAAAAATGAATGAGTGAGAGTTCAACTCACACGCACTCACTTTTGTAGAAATTTGAGAGGTGGCAGGGGGGAAAGCCCCCCTGCCATCAAACTTCTCTAGGTTTACTAGACTACTTCTGTCCTTCCCAGTACCATTCAGCGACGTTCCAAGGCTGATTGCTCCAGGTGCTGATCTCATAGCCCATCAGACCCTCGCGAGTGGCGTGGATCTCTGCGCGGTTATAGAGATAGATGTGAGGAAGTTCTTCTGCAATGGCCTGCATGACCTCACAGTACAATGCAGCTCGCTCTTCCAGGTCAGTGATCGTTCCAGCTAGATCTAGCTCTGCCTGCTTGGGGTTATTCCAGCGGGCGTAGTTCCAGCCAGAGCCAGCATTTTCGCCCGTAGGCCACTTCCCGGTACCATGATAGTTAACCATGAAGTTCTGGGGGTCCACGGCGGGGCTAGTGGTGTACATCAGGATATCGAAGTCACCGATCTTGCGGAAAGCGGCGCTGGCCCAAGAGCCAAACAGCACGGAGGAGGGCACATTCTCGATATACCCCTCGACGCCAACTTCGGCCCAGTACTCAATGATCAATTGTTCAGCCTGCTCGCGCAGCTTATTACCGGTGGTGGTCTGCAGCTTCAAGCGCAGAGGTTCGCCATCGGCAGCGTACAGACAACCGTTACACTCACGCACGCCGTCACCATCTTCATCGGTGAAGCCAGCCTCATCCAAGAGTGCGTTAGCGGCATCGGGGTCGTAAACGCTTTCTTCAATTACACAGCCAGCGCCGCCCCACCCGATGTTGAGTTCCATGGTGCCGATGGTAGCCGCGCCAAAGAGCAGGATGTCGTTCAACTCGTTCTTGTTGATGGCAGCCTGCAAAGCCTGGCGCACCCGCAGGTCACCCAGGAGCGGGTGAGGAATGTCTGCAGGATCTGGCAAGCCGGACTCGAGAGTCCAATCCACATTGTTGGGGCCGCCAGGGCGCTCGGTCAGGAGCAGCAGCAGGCGCTCGGTGCCAATACCAGGGGTATTGTTCACAACCACACCCTCTTTGCCCTCGAGATCGGGCACAACCGCTTCGATCAAATCCCAAAGGAAGTCGATCTCACCGGTCTGGATCATGGCCATACCAGCCTCGCGGCTGGGGGTGATGCGGATGATGAACTTGTCGAGATAGGGCTTATCGGGATAGTCACGATAGAATTCGTTCTTGACCATCGTGATGTGATCGCCGGGAACCCACTCAGTCAACCTGAAGGGGCCGGTGCCAACGGGGTGCCAGTTGTAGGGCCACTTCTGCATTTCTTCGGGGGCTCCAGTTGCGTGCCGTGGCAGGATTGTGCTAAAGGCCTGCAGGTAGGGGCCATAGAACGGTTCGAAGGTCACAACTGCTGTGTTGTCATCCGGGCATTCGACGCTGGTGATATTGGCAAAGTTAGCAGTGGCGACTGCGCCACTATCGGGATGCATCACAGCTTCCCAGGTGAAGACAACGTCATCACAAGTGAAAGGTTGTCCGGTGGACCAGAGCACACCTTCCAACAGATTGTAGGTCACGGTGAGCTTGGATTCCTCGCCTTCGCCTTCGAGCACTGCCAAACCGTTTGCCTCGGTGGGAACTTCCTTGGCCAACACAGGATAGTATTCACCCAGGTTATTCACAGCAATCAGGCCTTCTGTGATGGGAGCTGTCGTTTCGCCGGAAGCTGTCTGAGTCGCGATGTAGTCGTTGAGAATCTGCGGTTCCTGATAGAGAGCAAAGATCACCTGATATTCGGGGGGTGCCTCAGCCTCGACCTCGACAGTGACAACCACTTCCTTCTCAACTTCGACTTCAACCTCTTGAGTGACGATGACCTCTTTCTCGACAACGACCTCTTTCTCGACCTCGACTTCTTGGGTCACGATCACCTCTTTGATCACTTCCTGAGGTTGGCATGCTGCTAACAGCACACCCAGTAAAGCGATCAAAGCGATTATTAAAATGTGTTTCTTTGGTATCATCTTCCTTCTCCTGTATTATTTGAAACTTAATAGAGTGTCAAAAACATTTCTGGCTTAATCCTGATCTTATAGGCTGACCTCCTTCTCATTGCACTAAATGGCAAGCAACGAAATGACCTGGTTCCACTTCCCGAAACTCGGGATCAGACTGGAAGCAAATATCTTCCGCGATCGGGCAGCGGGTATTGAAATTGCACCCGACAGGCGGATTTGCCGGACTGGGAATATCTCCCTCCAAGAGAATCCGCTGACGTGCCTCTTCTACCTCTGGATCCGGAACGGGAATGGCTGACATCAATGCCTTTGTATAAGGATGCAAAGGTTTCGTTGAAATTTCAATCCCACTAGCCAATTCCATAAACTTGCCAAGATACATAACTGCCATGCGATCACTAATGTGACGAACCATACTCAAATCATGGGCGATAAATAAATAAGTCAACTGAAAATCATCCTGTAAATCCTTCAAGAGGTTGACCACTTGCGCCTGGATGGAAACATCCAATGAAGCAATTGGCTCATCGCAAACGATCAGATCGGGATTGAGTGCCAGGGCGCGCGCCACACCAATCCGTTGCCGCTGCCCTCCCGAGAATTCATGGGGGTAGCGGTTCACCAGCCCCGAGTTTATGCCAACCAATTCAAGCAATTCTTTAATTCGATCATTCTTTTCTTCCCCCTGTAATTTATCATGCACCTCTAAAGGTTCCCCAATAATAGTTCCGATAGTCATGCGCGGGTTCAAGGATGCATAAGGATCCTGGAATATCATCTGCATCCGTCGTCGCATGGCGCGCATATCGTCAGGTTCGAGGGCTAATAAATCCATGCCGTCAAATTTGACAACACCCCCAGAGGGTTCGTGTAGGCGCAAAATCGCCCGTCCAATAGTTGTCTTACCACTTCCGCTTTCGCCTACTAACCCCAGGGTTTCTCCCTTGTAGATCACAAAATTAACATCATCAACCGCTTTTATATCGCCGATACGCCGTTGGAAGACTACCCCGCGCGTGATTGGAAAATATTTCTTGAGATTTTTTACTTCTACCAGAGGAGTATTCGCTTCAGACATAGGGGGTCCTTTTCAGAGTTAGCAAACAATTTCAGCTTGCTCAGCAACTTCCTTCCAGCGCCAACAGGCGACTGTACGACCTTCTTCATCGGTAGGTTCCAGCGGCGGCATCTCCTCTCGACACTGATCTACAGCATAGAGACAGCGTGGCACAAATGGGCATCCCGCTGGCAGATTGATCAAGTTGGGAGGATTCCCCGGAATTGATGGCAATTTTGAACCCGGCTCTTCATCGAGACGCGGCAGTGAGGCTAACAAACCTTGCGTATAAGGATGCCGAGGGCATTTGAAGATATGCTTTACATTTCCGCGTTCAACCAGGTAACCCGCATACATTACATTGATTGTTTTCACAAGACTGGCAGCAACTCCCAAGTCATGGGTAATCCACATGACTGCCATGCCCAGTTGGCTCTGAAGGCGTTTGACCAGATCGACGATCTGGGCCTGGATGGTCACATCCAGCGCAGTTGTCGGCTCATCGGCAATCAACAACCTGGGATTACAGGATAAGGACATGGCGATCATCGCCCGCTGACGCATGCCTCCTGAAAACTGATGCGGATAATCGTTCAACCTTTGAGTTGCTTCTGGTATCCCCACCAGGGATAATAACTCCCCAGATTTTTCATAAGCCTCATCAACACCCATGTTCTGATGTAACTTGAGAGCCTCGACGATTTGGAAACCAACCGTGTAAACAGGGTTCAGAAACGTCATCGGATCTTGAAATACCATGGCAATTTCTGGCCCGCGCATCTGGAACAGATCGGTTTCTTGGAGCTTCAAGATATCCCGTCCATCGTACCAGATCTCTCCGCTAGCAATCTCCCCGGGAGGGATGGGTATCAGGCGCATAATCGAGCGGGCATGAACGCTTTTGCCACAGCCACTCTCTCCTACAACACCCAGCGTCTCCCCTTCATTGAGTTCGTAGGAGACCCCATTTACGGCGTTTACAGTACCATCACTGGTATGAAATCGAACTGCCAGGTTTTTGACTTCTAACAGGGGTTTTTTTGTTTCACCTGCCATGATGCTCCTCGTCTCGCTCTCATGAATTGATAAGTACTAGTTCGACAATATCAACATCGCGAGAATCCCCTATTTTCGGGCTTCTCGTCTGAATTGTTGACATTGCCAAGCTAGTTTTCCTCAAGATAGGCATCCAACTCAGCGCGGGCTTTATCCAATAATGAAGGCTCAAACAGGAAATCTACCGCAGTCATGGCCAGCGATTTTGCGCCATCCAACATGGCGGCTTTGCCGGTGGGGGACATGCAGGTTTCGCGAAATTCAACCGTATGTCCAGCTACATCTTCAGGAACCGCGGCAAGGTAAGGGTGAATGGCTGGCACAACCTTGCTGACATTGCCCATGTCTGTGGAACCCATAGGCTCATTAGGCAGGGGTGGAATGAGCTCTCGGCCAATTTGATCGATATTCTTGGCAAACAATTCGCCAAGCGTTTGATTAGGAGCCATTTCAGAATAGCCTGGCAAAGCCTCATATTTCAATGTACACCCCGTTGCTTGTGCGGCTGCTTCAGCACACGCAATCACCTTCTCCAGTACCTGACTGCGCCGAGCTTCTGTTTTGCCGCGCACACTAAATTCAGCCGAAGTGTACTCAGGAATTACATTAGCTACATCCCCTCCCTTACGGATGATTCCAGCAACACGATCCTTGGGTTGCATGTAATGGCGAAAGGTATTGATATTGTTAAAAGTCAGGATCATGGCATCCAAAGCATTGATGCCTTCTTGGGGGCTTGCGGCTGCATGCGCAGTTTTACCAAAGAACTCTAAATTCAAGCGCAGCGATGCCAACGATCCCCGCAACACCATATTCTTTGCAGAAGGATGGAACATCATGGCGGCACCCACATCGTCAAAAACCCCGGCTTCGACCATGATCCTTTTTCCGCCACCGCCCTCTTCTGCGGGTGTGCCAATGACACGAACCTGTCCAGGGAATTCCTTCAAAACTGGCAATATCCCCACCCCAGCCCCCAAGGCAGCAGCGGCGATAAGATTATGCCCACAAGCATGGCCAATCTCAGGCAAAGCATCATACTCTGCAAGAAATGCGAATGCAGGGCCAGTCTCTGGACCACTTTTTGTCGCCTGGAAGGCTGTTTCCAAACCCCCTGTGCCTCTTTCGATACCGAAACCAGCTTTTTCGAGAAATTCGACCAACAAGTTCGACGATTGATATTCTTCGAAGGCAATTTCGGGACTTTGATATAACTGTGTACTTATTTCCCACAAGACGTCTTGAAGCGCGTCAATTTCAGCAATCACCCTTTGTTTCGCTTCAAACAATTCCATAGGATGCTCCCTATTAAAGAATTAATTGCACGCCCAATTGGACGCAGTTATGTGGAATGCTCAATATGTACTACGAAATAACCTGCAATTGTGTTCAATGCTCCGAGTCATCTGGTTAGAAGTGATTTCAAAGCATGTGTATGGTAATCTGGGGGCGATTGATAACAACGAACAATTATCCATTATACACGAAAAAACATTGGCAATAGAATTTTTATTGGAATTTTTACCATCACATGAATTCAGAGGATTATTAAGACTTGATTGCCGACACTATGAAAACTGTCCCCCCAATTTCTTCAAATTTCCGTCGGCAACGTTGGATATCATCGTCTACTGCCCCACTCGGGATGGCTAGGCGAAGTTTCTCGACGCCTTGAACGACATCTGCCGCAGATAAATAGCTAAAATCTGAGTGGGAACGACGAAACTCAGCATCCAGTGGGGCACGCGGGTCATAGAATCGCCTGTTCATCGGATCGTTGATCGGCTGCGCAGTCACCTGAGTGAGCCCCATGCCCTCGAGCCAGGCAACCAGGGTGGAGATCTTTGGTTGGATAATCAATTTGGTCTCCAGGGCGCGGGGAAAATATTTCCAGAACCAGACCGCCTGGTTTTGAGAGGGATCCCGTTGCACGATGATGAGAGGCCCTTGGTCGAGGACCCTGATTGCTTGGCGCAGGGCAAGTTGGCGGGCCTGATCCCTTTCCTGAGAGGTGATATTCAGATTTGCACCAACATGATGCAACGACTGCATAAAATACACCCCCGATACCGATTCATCTGCGTAAGGCAAGCAGGTCATATCTCCCTGGGTGAGAAACAAGCAGCGATCCTTTGCCAAATTTAACATTCCAGCGGACCGATCCAAACCAATTACGCACATGTGCTGGGCGAGAATCTCTTCATAGCGCCCTGTTCCACACCCAACACTCAAGATCTCCCCCTTTGCATTGGCAAATGTATTGCTTAAGATTTCAAGAAGAATTGGACTAGGTCGCCGAAACTGGTCATACCCAGAGGCGTTCTTGTCGTAGTTTGTGAGTGTCGCTGTCAGCGTCAAGCATGCCCTCCAAATCATTAATCAGGTATCATTTCAATTCTACTATGAACCCTTCAGCAATTCTGTGAAGTGTACCGCAAAAATGTCGCTAAGGTATAGAAAAAACCCCGCTCTGAGCGCTTCTCCACAGCATTGTTGTCATTCCGCGGGAGCGTCTCTTTG
>CAZUSV010000025.1:0-38371 GCA_964622645.1 uncultured Anaerolineales bacterium | reverse complement strand
CTCTGTGGCTGACGGCCCCTATAGGGCGATCGGCTCCCCTTGTAACGTTGGGGTCACGTCTCAGACTAATCAGTGTGTTCTGTACCGCAAATCGCACACCTTTCCCCTGAGCGGCTCGGGAGGGAACTTCGGTCAGTTTTCACCTGGATGGGGTTTCAGCCTGTGCCCCATGCCTCTCTAGAGATTATCTCTGACCTACTTTTCTCCGTCGTTGCCTTTTGGGTTGGTCTTTGGTTGTTAGCACTAATTATCTGCGAAATGGCGGCTGTGTCAAGTGTGAGGTCTCCAAAGTGATATCTTCGCGACATTCGTTTTTTATATCACTTACCTCGAGCGATGATGATCAAATCAGGCGAGTTGTTGTCAAATGATCCTTGCTCAAAATTCCCAAAAGTGTGGATTATATCGAATCCAACATCTTGGAAATCCTTCAGAATGCCATCTACATCCTGGACGTAATGTCTCGAGGAAATCGTGTTTCTCTCCACGCGGCCATCAGGCAGCAGGTGGTCGTAATGCCAATGAAATTGAACTCTCTTGCCCACAACTTTCCACTGGCTATTGACTTGCACGGGGTTGCCAGTTATAGGATTAATGAAGGATGATTCATTCTCGGATTCGCCTTCTTCCGAGAGTCCCAACAATAGATTTGGATTAGGAATACTCAAGATAAAAACCCCTTGCGGGGCAAGATGCAAGCGCGCTCTACTCAGCGCAATTCGCCTATCTTCGAGTATGAGAGTGCTGTAAGTATTGCATGGCATCAAAATGAGCGGAAAGCGACTTGCCAGGCAATAACTCCGCAAATCACCGCGTATAAGTATCACGCTATTTTTTACTGATTCAGGGATTCGATTTCGTAGATAATCTAACATAGCCGGATCGCGATCTAATCCAAAGATTCTGTGCCCAGCTTCAGCCAATGAAATCAGCACTCTCCCAGTCCCACAGCCTAGCTCGAGAATCGGTCCACGTTGTTTTTCGCTCCAATCCAGCCAAAAGAGCAGATCATCTGCTTCCTGACTGTGATGCATGTGATAAAGCATAGGGATATGCGAATTTTCAGCCACGCGTTTTCCCGCCTCGCCGTTGAAACCAATTTTGCACAGCTTCTTGGTGAACATCAGATGCCCAACGCGTAGGGAATTCAGCTTGCTCAAGAGCTGCTGCAGTGGCAGGATGAAGAGTAACCTCCGCTCGAAGCAAACGTTTGACCGCCTCTACTGCATCCGGAGGATTCTCTAGAATGCCTTGGGCCAACTCAATAGCTTGAGTAAGCGCCTTGCCAGTAGGAGCGATTTGGTTTGCCACCCCATGGGAGAGCATTTCCTGGGCACTCAAGACACGCCCTGTGAGCAGCCATTCTAATGCCATGCTGTACCCCACCATACGCAGCAAGCGCTGACCACCACCCCAGCCAGGGCTTAATCCCAGGGTAACCTGCACAAACGCCAAATTGGCATTCTCGGCGACTATTCTCAGGTCGCAGGCAAGGGCGATTTCTCCGCCACCGCCTCTGGCAGGGCCATTGATCGCCGCGATCACCGGGCAAGGTAAAGATTCAAGGCGGTTCAAAGCATTGGTCATTATTCTCGAGAGTCGCCAGCCATCATCTTCGGTGGAAGAATCGTGCAGCGCTTTGAGATCACCACCAGCAATAAAAGCATCCCCCGCTCCCGTGACAATAAGTGCTCTCAAGTTTTCTTCAGCATATGCGCTCTCAATCGCTGTAGCAAAGTCAGCCATCGCAGCCCAGTCCAACGCATTCCGAACTTGAGGTCTGGAAACTTCCAGCACAAAAATCCCTTCCTCGACTGATTGCAGTGTAACAGACATAAAAACTCCTTGCGCATAAGGCTGATTGGCATTATACTCCCGTTCGCCGGGGTGTAGCGCAGTTGGGAGCGCGCTGCGTTTGGGACGCAGAGGTCCGGGGTTCAAGTCCCCGCACCCCGACCAGGACAAATAATGCGTAAAACGCCTTTCTGCCCGCGTTTTACGCATTGCGTTTATAGCGGAGGAACACCGATGATCAGAAAGAAAAAATATGATGGCGTGATCGAAGCAGTTCACTATGCTCCCGATGGGAAAATTGAGTGGGTACGGGCCTATGAGCGTAAGGGATTTGTCTTCACAGATTGGTTGCAACTCGAACGGTCAACGCTGGTAGAAAAGCTCAAAGACGGCGCTCGCTTCCATGTGGGGCATCGCAAAGCTCAGATGGGCAACGATTTTGAAATCATGGCTGCCATTCGTCTAGAGGGAAAAGAAGGCTCTGAAGTGATCATAGCTGGTGCTTCCAAAGGAGAAAGTGACCATCTCGAAGGTGTGCCGATTTTTTAATTTCCTCCTTGCAGAATTCTCTCCTGAATATAGATGGGGTGGGGGCTCCATCCCCACCCCATCTATATTCAGGAGAATCTCATATGCGAATTATTTGCACTAAAGTCACTGGTATAATCTCCAGTAAGGCATGATACCTTGAGCATCTCAGTAGAGAGCCAAAGATATGATCATACGAGATTTTTCTCCAATCCCCTACCAGGGCGGCAAACTTCCCTTTACTGACCTACTGAAGGCAATTCTCAATAACGGGTTGAGTTGGCCTGGGGAAATGAAATCCCAGGACATTGTGGTTTATCATTTAATGCGGTCTCTTGATAATTCGTACACACTGCTGCGAAATATATCCTTACCCGGTACAGATGTCACAATCCCTTTCATCCTGGTTGGACCGCCGGGAGTGACTGTTTTCAATAATAGCCCGGCCAGTGGCATCTTCCGAGCCAGGGAAAACGTTTGGGCAGTCATGGATAAGCGTGACGGTGCCTTCCGATCATCAAAACCGAACCTGCTCACGCGCACTACCCTGCTGGCGCGCGCCGTGGATACATATCTCAAAGAAAAAAACTTTACAGAATTTTCTGTAGACGGCGTTCTGGTTTTGACCGACCCAGGCACGCATGTCGACACAGATAGACCCGCTGTGCGCGTTGTTCTGATAGATGGACTCGATAGATTTGCCAGCCAAATCTCAGCTACAGCGCCAATCATGGACCGCGAGAGACGCTATAAGCTTACCCAGACCATCGAATTAAGTCGAGAATCTGATAAGACGGAGACACCCATAGAGACACCCCAAACCGCAGCACTGCCGCAAGCCCTGGATTCAAGTTTCGACCAGGCTGTTAAACCTTTGCGCAGGAAGGCCGGCTTCTCCCGTCGTCAATGGTTGATCTTGGGAGCATTCGTAATTGCTGATGTAATCATCCTGTTGGTATTCTTGTTCCTGATCCTGACCACTGCCTGATCTCGTAAACCATCGGGAGCAGCAAACTCTCGAAAATGGGTACCCACCCAAACCTAATCCCGAGGCGTCCTACATTCCATACAACGGAAAAACATCGTGCAGCAGCCCTCCTTATCCATTATCATCCCTGCTTACAATGAAGAAACTCGCCTGCCCGACACTCTAGGGCAGGTATTCGATTTCTTAGACAATCAAAATTATACTTCTGAAGTTATCGTCGTCGAAAACGGTAGCCAGGACAAGACACTCGAAATTGCCAGATCATTTATCAGCGAACACCCCGAACTAACTGTTTTGCACGAACCATTTCCGGGCAAAGGTTCGGCGGTGCGCAAAGGTATGCTGATGGCCAGCGGAGAATACCGCTTCATGTGCGATGCTGACCTATCCATGCCCATCACCGAGGTCAACCGCTTCATTCCACCAAAGCTGAAGGATTTTGATCTGGCCATCTCATCGCGCGAGGCGTCAGGGGCTGTACGCTTCAACGAACCCGAATACCGTCACCTGGGAGGAAGGGCAATCAACCTTATAATCCGTACCCTGGCAGTTCCCGGAATACAAGATACACAATGCGGCTTCAAATGCTTTCGCGCTGCCATCGCTGAAGATCTTTTCAGGCACCAAACCCTGAATGGCTGGTCGTTCGATATCGAACTGTTATACCTGGCACGCCGCCGCGGCTATCGCATTGTCGAACTCCCCATTCCCTGGTACTTCAACGCCGATACCAAACTCAGCCCGGTTCGCGATGCGCTGCAGATGGTTCTGGACATCTGGACCGTGCGTCGGAATGCTCGGCGAGGGCTGTATGACACCCAGGATTGACCCTGCGCTGATCCCAGGAAAACCGAATTTAGAATGGGAGATGAAGCTATGGGGGGCTGGCATCTTGAAGATCGCTGGAATTGATGAAGCTGGGCGCGGCGCGCTGGCGGGACCTGTTGCTGCTGCTGTGGTAATCCTGCCTCCAAAGGGGAGCATCGTGCGGGAATTAGAGGGGGTGCGTGATTCCAAACAGATGACTGCCTCCCAGCGGGAGTCTTGGGCCCGGCTCATTCAGGAGATTGCACTGGCTTTTGGGGTGGGATTTGCCTCCCCCAGTGAGGTCGACACGCTGCGCGTCGTCCCCACTACGCAACTGGCTGCACAGCGCGCCCTGGCCGCTTTGGACATCGCCCCCGAGTACCTGCTTTTAGATTACATCACTCTGCCCAATTCTTGCTTCCCTCAAACTTCGCTGGTCAAAGGGGATATGCGCTCCCTGAGCATAGCTGCGGCATCTGTGCTGGCAAAAACCAGCCGTGATGCCCTGATGGTCGAACGCGATGAACAATACCCTGGCTACGGGTTCGCAGATCACAAAGGCTACGGTACGGTGGCGCATCGGGAAGCGATCGCGCTTTTGGGGCCATCCGCCATTCATAGGATGAGTTTCGCCCCTATGAAGAGTAGGGGAGTAGGGGAGTAGGGGAGCTAAGAGGGAGAGAGGCTCATCATTTCATGTGCAGCACTAGATTGACAGGTATAATATCTACACATATAATATAACATATACTTGTAATGGAGGTTCTATCTCATGGCTCAAGTCACCATTTATCTGGATAAGGACACAGAAGAGAAAATGCGGGCGCTTGTCAAAGCCCAGAATATCTCGCAAAGCCAATGGGTGGCCAGTTTGATACGTGAGAAACTGCGTACTGAATGGCCCGATCATGTGGCTGCTCTCGCCGGTGCGTGGGAAGACTTCCCTACCCTAGAAGAGATTCGTGATGATGTTACGCTTAATAGCGCCCGGGAATCGCTGTAATGTACGTCCTTGACACCAACACACTGATTTATTTCTTCAAGGGAATGGGAAATGTCGCTAAAAACCTTCTGAGTTCACCACCGAGCGAAGTTAGCATCCCCAGCATCGTAGTTTATGAGTTGGAAGTAGGAATCGCAAAATCCACTTCGCCTGAAAAACGAACCGAACAATTCAGCAACCTACTCGCAACCGTTAATGTACTCCCGTTTGGAATGACAGAAGCCAAAACTGCTTCACAAATCAGGGTTACTTTGGAAAAACAAGGCAATCCGATTGGTCCTTATGACATTCTGATCGCTGCGACAGTTTCAGCAAACAATGCAATCCTTGTCACGCATAACACGAGGGAGTTCCAGAAAATCCCACAACTGCAGATTACTGATTGGTATTAGAACCCCTGAGTAAGGGTGTACGGGAGCCGGGATATCAGGGTGAGGCTCCCAAGCCTCTTGCCTCCTCAACCCCCCTTGCCTGCAAACTGGAGATCAACTATGAACGAACAAAAAGTTCAAAAACAATACGGCCTCTGGCCCAGCCCTATTTCGCCCAAAAGGTTGTCGCGCGGCATTGGCTTTAGTGATGTGGCCTGGGATCACGATGGCACGTTGGTCTGGCGGGAGAGTCGTTCGGGACAAGGTGTGCTGGTCGTGCAGCCCCCAGATGGCAGTGCGCCGCGCGATTTGAACAGTGACTACGCCGTCAGTGCAGGCGTCGGATATGGGGGTGGGGATTTCAGCGTCGGGCATGGGGATGTGTACTTTGTCGAGAAGGAATCCAAGCGCATCTATAGGCAGCCAACCAATGCTGGAGGCGGGACTGCGCATCCCATCACACCTGCCTTTGGGGCGGCCGCTTCCCCGACTGTCTCCCCAAACGGAGAAAATTTACTCTTTGTCCATACCTACGAACGCAAGGACTCTCTGGCCATCGTCGACACGGCGGGGGAATCGTGGCCCCAAAAGCTGGTTTGGGGCGATGATTTCTACATGCAGCCCTGCTGGCACCCTGATGGGGAACGTATCGCCTGGATCTCTTGGAACCACCCGCAAATGCCGTGGGATGGGACAATGTTGCAAGTTGCACGTTTGCAAGTTGCAAGTAGGCAAAAGGATCTTCCGAGGCTTGGAGAAGTCACAACCATAACAGGCGACGAAGGCACTTCTATCTTCCAGCCGCAGTTCTCGCCTGACGGCCGCTTCCTGGCCTACGCCTCCGACGAGACGGGCTGGTGGCAGCTTTATATGTATGATCTGGAGAGTAAAGAGCAGCGCCAATTGACCCATGCAGAAGCCGAACACGGCATCCCGGCCTGGGTTCAGGGCATGCGCACCTATGGATTCGACCCCAGCGGAGAAAAGATGCTCTACACGCCTATACAGGATGGCTTCAAAAATCTCTGGCAGGTGGATATTTCAAGCGGGAAAAACAAACAGCTACCCCTTGATAATGCTTACACATGGTTAGAGCAGATCGCTGTCGATCCAAGCCATGGGCGATTGGCGCTGATCGCATCCGGAGGGGGTACGCCCGCGCGGGTGATCTCTTTCTCCACAGAAGAAGGAACTCGCGTGTGGCGTCGCTCCACATCCGAGGATTTATCCCCTACCACCTATGCCCCGCCTGAGGCAATTTCCTGGAAAGGCATGGACGGTGAGCAAGTTTTCGGCCTGTTCTTTGAACCCAAATCCGATCAATACGCGGGTGTTGGCAGCCCGCCATTGATCGCCCTGATCCACGGTGGACCTACCAGCCAGCGCGGGGCCAGTTTCTATCCCAATGTGCAGTTCTTCACCACACGCGGCTATGCTGTCTTGCAGGTCAACTATCGCGGCAGCACAGGCTACGGGCGCGCTTACAGGGACAAACTCAGGGGCAGTTGGGGCATCTACGATGTCGAGGACGCCGTCAGTGGTGTGCGTCACCTGGTCGCCGAGGGTCGCGCCGACAACGATCGTCTGGTGATCATGGGCGGTAGCGCCGGAGGCTTTACGGTGCTCAAGGCACTGGAAGATTACCCAGGCGTGTTCAAAGCCGGGGTGTGCCTATATGGTGTAGCCAACCAATTCACCCTGGTTGCGGACACCCACAAATTCGAGGAACGCTACTCAGACTCATTATTAGGGTCTTTGCCCGAAGCTGCTGAGGTCTACCGCCAGCGCTCACCGATCTTCTTCGCCGACAAGATCCAAGACCCCATCATTGTCTTCCAGGGCGAGGATGATAAAGTTGTACCCCAGGCTCAATCCGATGCTATCGTGGAAGCATTACGACGTAACGGGATTCCCCACGAGTATCATCTCTACGCAGGTGAGGGTCATGGCTTCCGCAAAGCTGAGACCATCGAGCATTTCTTCTCAACGGTCGAAAAGTTCTTAAAGGAGCATGTGATCTTCGCCTAACTCACGGATTTTGACTCGTTCCGCCGCTCTGCGGTGGAACGCCAACCGGACGCTCTGCGTCCTAAGGCAACGCGGAGCATTTACACCAACGGTTACGACGCAGAGCATCGTAACCAGATAAACCGGGTTTCTCCAGATTGCTAGGAGGTTACCATGACACCTGAAGATATCCTCAAAGCTGTGGTCAGCGCAGCAATCGCTTACATTGTGCCGCGCGCCCTGGCCAAAGCCGGCAAAGAGATCAGCCCAGATGCATCGCTGCCCTGGGTCAGTTGGAGTGCGGCGGGACTCATCGGCGGTGCAGTTGGCGGATTTGCCAGCGGACTGCTAACCATGTTCGCCATGGGCTTCGAAGGCTTCGGCAACTGGGCGGTCTATGGTGCAGCCTTAGGACTGGCACAATGGTTCGTGCTGCACAACTACCGTGAGGTCGGCCCCTGGTGGCCGGTGGCTTCCACACTAGGTTGGATGACCTTCAATTTTGGCGGCCCATGGGGTGGCTGGTTTGTAGCGGGCTTGGCCATCGGCCTGCTGCAATTCATCAGCCTGGGTAAATATAAAGGAGCTGGCTGGTGGATTCTGGCCAACCTGATTGCCTGGCCTATCGCCGGAGGCATTGGCTTTTTAGTTGGCCAGGCGGTGATGCCCGTCGGTTTCGAAATCGCCTGGGTGATCGGTTGGGGTGTGGTTGGTCTGGTTGGCAACATACTCCTGATCGCACCGTTGGGAAGACTCTCTTCCAGCGAATAATCGATGACGGAAACCCGGTTTTCGATTCGTCGACTCGTTCCGCCGCTCTGCGGTGGAACGCCAACCGGACGCTCTGCGTCCTTTAACAACGCGGAGCATGATTTACCACCAAGGACACAAAGTTGCACTAAGATTTAACCTTTGTGTTTCTTCGTGACCTTTGTGGTTAAAATTCCATCCAAATGGAGAAAACACCATGGGATTCCTAAAGAAAATAACCGACTTCTTCACATCCACAGGCTCGAGCGGCCAGCCCGCTTACTGGCTCTACGTGCAGTGTGATCGCTGCGGAGAGAAGATCAAAGCGCGCGTCAACCTGCACAACGACCTCAGCATCCGCTATGGGGAAAAGGATGAGGGAGACACCTACTTCTGCCGCAAGATGATCATCGGTAACCAGCGCTGCTACCAGAAAATCGAGGTCGAGATGACCTTCGACCGGGACAAGAAGCTGATGGATCGGCAGATTTCGGGGGGAAAGTTTATTAGCAAGGAAGAGTTTGAATAGCAGGTAGTTTGTAGTGACGCACGGGAGTGCGTCGACGTGCACTGACGTGCACTACTACGAACTAAACTTCTGTATCGTATAAAAGGAGAATATCGAACCGCGTTACTGAGCAAATTTCAGTAACGCGGTTCTCAGAATATGCTTGCTTCTTATCCCCCGCCAATCGTTTTTCCAATCCCTCCCGCAACAGCTTCTATTAAGGATGTCACGCCACCTTTCAAATAACCGCTCATACTTTGAACAATCCCCAAAAGTTGCTGTTTCTCACTCTGCTTCAACACCCCATCCCATTCCTGCTCAATCAGCCACTTTCCTAGCTCATCTTTGTCGCGTAAGGCACGCATAAGCTCATCCGTCAACCAGGCTGTAAATATGCCTGGGTGTACGCGCCAACCAAAGGATTTTCATCTTCAACTAGGTTAATCTAAACCTTCGCAGGCACATCTATAAGCAGGCTATCAGGGATTCTTCACTCCGCCTGGGTTCCATTGATTTTCACCCAGGCTCCGTTCAGAATGACATCAAAAAGTGTTCAATTCGTGATTCTGCTACGCTAAATTGATACAGCCGCCATTTCCTTTCGCCTTGAAAGGAAAACCTTGGTTCCCTCCGCAGCCAGGGCCGGGACGAAGAGCATGGGCAACAGGTATTGCCACTGGCTCCAGGTTAGGGGAGCGGTGTTGAAGACGGGCTGCAGGAAAGGCACATAGACCACGGCCAGGAGTAAGAGCAACGAGGAAACCACCGCCCAGTTCATGGCACGGTTGTTGAACAAGCCGATCTGCAGAATGGGGATATATTCCGAGCGAGCAGTAAAGGCTCGTAGCAACTCAGAGAAGGACAACGCCACAAAAGCCATCGACATGGCGATCTCATGCTGATCTGAAAACAGAGTCAACCCGATCCAATAGGCTGTCAGAGTAATTGCTGTGATGGCAATAGTTTGCACAACAATGCCGATCTGCATGACCCGGTTGATGATCGGCTCTTTGGGCGGGCGCGGGGGTCGATCCATAATGTCAGGGTCGCCCTTCTCTACGCCCAGGGCCAGGGCTGGAGCACCGTCAGTAACCAGGTTGAGCCACAGCAATTGGATGGCCGTTAAGGGCGAGGGCAGCCCCATCAAGGTCGCCAGGAAGATGATGGCAATCTCGGCCAGGTTGCAAGAGAGCAGGTAATAGACGAATTTGCGGATGTTGCTGTAGATCACCCGCCCCTGCTCTACTGCGGAGACGATGCTGGCATAGTTGTCATCAGTGAGCACCATATCAGCGGTCTCTTTGGTGACGTCGGTGCCGGTGATACCCATAGCCACACCGATATCGGCCTGTTTGATGGAGGGAGCATCATTGACGCCGTCCCCGGTCATGGCGACCACTTCGCCATTGGAGCGCAGGGCTTGCACAACGCGCATCTTGTGTTGCGGGGAGACACGGGCAAAAACATCTGTGTGGACGACTTTCTCACCCAGCGTCTGATCGTTGATTTCGTCGAGCTCTATCCCAGTTAGCACATCATGACCTTCCCGGAGCAAGCCGATATCCCTGGCAATAGCGCGGGCAGTGTTGGGGTAATCACCGGTGATCATCACCGTGCGGATGCCGGCGTGAGTGGCTTTATCCAAGGCAGGGGTTACCTCAGGGCGAGCGGGGTCGATCATGCCAATCAACCCCACGAAGATCAGGTTTTCCTCGATGCCGTCATCCATGAATTCGCCATCATGATCGCTGTCCAGGTTAATGGAGACACGATAAGCGACCCCCAGCACACGCAAAGCATCTTGGGTCATAGAATCGTTGGCAGCCAGTATGCGTCGACGCTGTTCATCATCCAGGGGAACGGCTTTATCTGCGCGGTTCTGGTAGTGGGTGCATTGCTGGAGCACGACGTCGGGAGCGCCTTTTTCGGCGACAACGTACCATTCGCGTTGCTTCCGATCATAGAAGGGAGAGATATCTTCTGGCTGCGGGTCGCGCACCGTGTGCACCGTAACCATGCGCTTGCGTTCCGAATCAAAAGGTACTTCTTGAATGCGCGGGTAGGCTTCGTTCAATAGAATGGGCATAGCCCCTGCTTTGGCGGCTGCGACCAGTAAGGCACCCTCAGTAGGATCCCCTACTACTCGATAAACCAATTCATCGGCACTCAGGCGTTCAGTTTCGAGTACCGCATCGTTGTTGAGAGCGCCAATCCACAAAGTTGTCAGAATAGCCGGGTAATCCCTCAATCGAACGGGCTTCCCATCCACCTTGAATTCGCCGTCAAGGCTATAACCGCTGCCAGTGACATCGATGAATTCGCCATCGGCAGCCACGCGCGTGACGGTCATCTCGTTCTGGGTCAGGGTGCCGGTCTTGTCGGAACAGATCACCGTGGCTGAACCGAGGGTTTCGACTGAAGACAAGCGCCGGATGAGGGCATTGCGCTTGATCATTTCGCGCATACCCAGGGCCAGACTGATGGTCACAACGGCTGGTAACCCTTCGGGGACAGCAGCAATCGCCAGGCTAACAGCGATGATGAACATCTCTAAAGGAGGGGTGCCGCGCAGCCAGCCCAGGATGAAAACCAGTCCACAGACTGCCAGAGCCGCCCAACCTAAGGTGCGACCCAACTGATCGAGACGTTTCTGCAGCGGGGTCTGTTCCTGCTCTACTGATTGCAGCATCTCAGCGATGCGGCCGATCTGTGTGGTCATGCCGGTACCCACAACAACCCCCTGCCCGCGTCCATAGGTAACCACGGTACCCATAAAAGCAATATTTTCACGATCAGCAATGGGAGTGTTGGGGGGGAAAACCGCCCGGCAATCTTTTTTCACTGGGACCGATTCCCCCGTCAGGGGAGCCTCATCAACTCGAAAGTTGACAGATTCGATCAGCCGCACATCGGCAGGGATATAGTTTCCAGCCTCTAGAAAAACTATGTCTCCAGGCACAAGCTCGCGCCCAGGAACGCTGATGCGATGGCCCTCTCGCAGGATGTCGGCCTCGGGGGCGGCCAATTGTCGCAGTGCGGCCAGTTCTTGCTCAGCACGACGGTTTTGGAAGACACCCAAAGCGGCATTCAAAACCACGATGGCCATGATCGCCGCCGCTTCGACCCAATCCCCCAAAAGCGCCGATATAACTGCCGCTACGATGAGCAGCATAACCACAAAATCGCGGAACTGCTCCCAGAGCATCTGCCATATCGTCGTGGGAGGGGCTTCTTTCAATTGGTTCGCGCCATACCTTTCCAGACGACGATCAGCTTCTGCTGGTGTCAGTCCTTCTTCAGGTGAAACAGCAAGCCGCTCTAGCACTTCATTGGCTTCGATTGTGTGCCAATCTACGGGGGATTTAGATTCAACCTTTGGTTCCGGCATAAAAACTCCCTGGGCTTCGAGTAATATTAGGATTATACCGTGCCAAATATCCCGGCTTTCCAGGAATCGACAGGGTAGCTTCCAGGTTTGGGGGTATGGGGCGTGCTCCACACGCCCCATACCCCCAAACCTGGACCTTACCACGGAATTCTTAGAGGGCCTATAATACCTCTCGACGAGGCTGGTACACAGATATTATTTGGGGGTTGAACGGCTCTCTGGGAATGCTATAATCAGCTCGAAATTGCGTTAAGTAACATTTTTGCACCCGGCGCATCTAAATAATGGCTCCAAGCGTCATGCAAGTTGCGTTGAGCGATCAGAGTTCTGCAAATTGCATCACGATTGGAGGGGTAAAACAATACAAAACAAGGAGTTGTAGTATGTCATATTCGAGTATAGAAGTCCCCGTAGATGGATCCAAAGTCAGCATCAAAGATGGAAAATTGCAGGTGCCCGATAACCCCATCATTCCTTTCATCGAAGGCGATGGCACTGGTCGGGATATTTGGAAGGCATCGGTGCGTGTATTCGATGCCGCGGTCGAAAAGGCTTATGGCGGTAAACGCAAAGTTCATTGGATGGAAGTCTACGCCGGGGAAAAAGCCTACGAAATGTTCAACGAATGGCTACCCGATGAGACGGTAGATGCCTTTCGCGAATTCCTGGTAGGGATCAAAGGCCCTTTGACAACACCAGTTGGTGGCGGTATCCGCTCGTTGAATGTCGCTTTGCGCAAATACCTTGACCTTTATGTCTGCCAGCGTCCGGTTCAATATTTAGAAGGCACTCCCTCTCCGGTCAAGCGCCCGGAAGATGTCAATATGGTCGTCTTCCGTGAAAACACCGAAGACATATACGCGGGCGCAGAATTTGAATTGGGTACCGAAGAGAATGACGCCTTTCGCAGCATGCTGAAGGAAAAATTCCCCGAACAATACGCCAAACTGCGCTTCCCTGATACTGCAGGCATCAGCATCAAACCAGTCTCTAAAGAAGGTACTGAACGCCTGGTGCGCGCCGCAATTCAGTGGGCCCTAGACAATGATCGCAAGGGAGTCAGCCTGGTGCACAAAGGCAATATCATGAAATTCACCGAAGGAGCCTTCCGCAATTGGGGTTACGAGCTAGCCAAGCGCGAATTCCGCAATGAAGTCGTTACTGAACGCGAGACCTGGATCTTGGGGAACAAAGAAGCCAACCCTGATCTTAGTGTTGAGGAGAATGCCCGCATGATCGACCCCGGATTCGATATGATGGCACCTGACAAGCAGCAGGAGATCCTCGCAGAGGTCGAGGTAGCCCTGACCCTTTGGGAAACTCATGGGGACGGTCAGTGGAAGCAGAAACTGCGCATCAAAGACACCATTGCCGATATCGTCTTCCAGCAAACCATCACGCGTGCCAAAGAATTCGATGTGCTGGCCACCATGAACCTGAACGGTGACTATCTCTCCGATGCGCTGGCTGCACAGATTGGCGGAATGGGGATTGCACCCGGTGCCAATATCAACTATGAGACCGGGCACGCCATCTTCGAGGCCACCCACGGAACAGCTCCCAAATATGCTGATAAAGATCAGGTCAACCCCGGCTCCGTGATCCTCTCCGGTGAGATGATGTTCCGCTTCCTGGGTTGGCACGAAGCCGCAGACCTGATTTTGAAAGGGATGCGCCAGGCCGTCAAAGCCAAGACCGTCACCTACGACTTCCATCGTCTGATGGAGGGGGCCACGCTACTGAAATGCTCCGAGTTTGGAGATGCAATCATCCAACATATGCAAGATTAGGCCTAAAAAGGGGTTGAGACTTGCTCCACAAATCCCAACCCCTTTTTTGCTTGACAATGTCAACTTACTTGTTGAGAAGCTCCGAATTTGGGGGGGGTGGCCTCAGCGAATGCCTCGCCCGCACCCCCAATTTCGGGAAATCTTTTCTAAGTTGTATTGTCGAATTAGGTACATAGCGCCAAGGTACTACCATTTTGCTATTTGGGGGTATTTAGGGTATGATTATAGGCACATTTCGCACTTTCCATCGGGATGCCATACACTTACATACCCATATTCATTTGAGCATGGACATTCTTAATTCATTCTTATCGCTTGACCCCCAAATCTTGATACTCGTCACTGCGGGGATCGCTATCATCCTGGGGAGTGGCCTTGCCAGTGTCTTTTGGCTTCGGAGAGAGCAAGTTCAAAAGGAACAAATTAAATCACAAGCCAGGAAACGCAAGAAAATGGCCCAGGTACACACCCAGCAACTCGATGCCGGGCGACTGCGTGAGATTTCCAACATGCTGACCAACCTGACTGCTACGCTGAACTACAATCGCGTCTTAGAGCTGGCTCTGGATATTAGCATGCAAGCCCTGACATCTGCCGATGATCCTGGCGATCGCTTGATCGGAGCAGTTCTATTATTCTCTGGTGGAGACGAGGAAGCTGCTAGCCTGTATATTGGGGTTTCCCGGCGCCTGACTCCCGCAGACCTGCACCAGACTTTCCCAGGCATGCAAGGATTGCTGCGTGATGTGATCGATGAGGGGGGTGGAATCTTAGCCCAGGATCCTGCCAAAGACCCAGAATTGGGCAGGATCATGGCCTTCCAAAGTTGCCGTTCAGTTTACTGTATTCCCCTGCGGCATGGTATTGATACTTATGGCGTGATTTTGTTTGCCCATCCTAACGAGAAGTTCTTCACAACCAGTAACCGTGAAGTGCTCAATATCATCGCCAAACAAGCGGTGGTGTCCATCCAAAATGCTCGTCTTTATCAAGACCTGGAAACTGAAAAAGAACGCATGATGGAAATCCAAGAGGAGGCTCGCAAGAAATTAGCCCGCGATCTTCATGACGGTCCTACCCAATCCGTGGCTGCAATCGCAATGCGAGTGAATTTTGCCCGGCGATTAATTGAACGTGACCAGAGTGCCGCTTCCGATGAGATGTACAAAATCGAAGATCTGGCCCGTCTGACGACAAAAGAAATCCGCCATATGCTCTTTACCCTGCGGCCGCTCGTTCTCGAATCAAAAGGGCTGACCGCTGCCTTGCAATCCATGGCAGAGAAGATGAGAGAAACGTACGATCAAAATGTGCTGCTAGAAATCTCTGAAGATGTGGTGACCCAGTTGGAGATGGATCAACAAGGCGTTATCTTTTATATCATCGAAGAGGCGATCAATAACGCTCGCAAACATGCTGAAGCAGAGCATATTTGGGTGCGTCTGCGACCCATACAAGATGAGTTGGCTTTATTGGAAATTCAAGATGACGGTTTAGGATTCGATGTCAAAGCCGTCACTGCTTCATACGAACACCGCGGCAGCCTAGGCATGGTCAATTTGCGCGAGCGTGCAGACTTGGTCAAAGGTGTGCTAAATCTAGACTCCACTCCTGGTGTAGGGACTCATATCCAGGTCGCCATTCCCCTAACTGAAGAAGCTGTTGACCGCATCCATCATGGTGCATGAATTGGTGTCAGTCCAGCATAGTAGATCTTATACAAAATCCCTCCCACATGAAAATCGTCCATAGGGAACATTCGTCCCGTCCTTCCCTTCTGTGGCTCAGATTTATTGCGATCGGGTTGGGAATACTGATTCTATTGTGGCTGCCCATTGAAGATACAAATGAAGTGACTGCAATCATCATTGCGTTGCTAATCAGTGGGTTATTTGCCTTACGAGTCATACTACTTAGGCAGAAATCTCAAAGAGTGCTCTCGATCACCCTGATAGGGTTGCTGAGTGGCTTGAGTATTATCCCTCTCGCCTTATTCCTGTTCGCATTCAAGACGGGCTTACATAGCCATGGTTTTCCTGATTACCCCGCAGATCTAATCCTATCTATGCTGCGAAAAATTCCGCTCTATGCGCTAGGCGGGCTATGCCTCGGATTCGGATTTGGTGTTTGGGTTTATTCTCGGAAAACTGAACCTGATAAACTGCCTTGCCAATGTATGGATTGATCTGAACAAGGAAAAGGGCAGGGAGATTCGCTCCTGCCCTTTTCCTTGTTCATGTTTAGGTGGACGAATCAGTAATAAACTTGGAGTCACCATGCCGATCAAAGCCAACATTTATTATTTCGAACATCAAGGGGCTGCCCGTAATCCGCCGGTAGTTTTAATTCACGGGGCGGGTGGCACACATCTTCATTGGCCATCATCGGTACGGAGACTGCCCGAATATCCTGTTTACGCGCTTGACTTACCCGGACATGGAAAATCGGAGGGGCGCGGGCAGCAAACCATCGCTGCTTACGCTCAAAGTGTATTGGGTTGGATGCAGGCTCTTAATATGCATAAAGCCGTCTTTGTGGGACATTCTATGGGAGGCGCGGTTGCCCTGACTTTGGGAATACAACACCCTGACTCTGTCCTGGCACTAGGGTTGGTGGGAACCGGGGCCCGTTTGAAGGTAGCCCCTGCTCTTCTAGAGAATTCCGCTCGTTCAGAGACCTTCCCTTCCGTGATTGAAACGATCAACGAATGGGCATTCGGCCCCCAGGCCGATCCACGTCTCGTTGAACTGGCCTCGCAACGCATGGCAGAGATCAGACCATCGGTCCTGCACAGCGATTTCACAGCTTGCGATGCTTTTGATGTAAGAGAGACTCTCGGCAATATTCAGGTTCCGTGTTTCGCACTTTGCGGGGAAAATGACCAACTTACCCCACCACGCTACTCTCAGTATTTGGCCGACCATATCCCTAATGCAGACGTTCAAATACTCCCAGAAGCCGGGCACATGGTCATGCTCGAAAAACCGGACCATGTCACAGAGGCATTGTTGGGCTTTTTAGCAAAAGTCCCATTTTTACCTGGGGATTCAATCGAAGGGTCTGCGTAACTCGCCGTCTGCGGTAAAATTAGCGCGACTTACCCAAAACTAGGCTTGTGGAGGTGCCCTTGAAAAAATACTTTTCAGATTATTTGTATTTGATTCTCGTGTCGGGTACGATTTTGGCCCTTGACCAGTGGTCAAAATGGTTGGTGCGTACGAATCTTGGATTCAGTCAGACCTGGGTTCCCTGGGATTGGCTGGCTCCGTATGCTCGGATTATCAATTGGAAAAATACTGGTGCTGCTTTTGGGATGCTGCAACAATTTGGTGGCGTTTTCACTATCCTGGCCTTCGTGGTCATCGTTTTGATCCTGTACTATTTCCCACAAATCCCTCGCCAGGACTGGCCCTTGCGCGTGGCGCTGGGTCTACAAATGGGTGGCGCTATGGGCAACCTGGTCGACCGGCTGACACGCGGCTTTGTGACCGATTGGATCTCTGTGGGCAAGTTTCCCGTGTTCAATGTGGCTGACTCTAGTATATCGGTTGGGGCAGCTGTACTCATCATTGGGATGTGGATCCAAGAGAGGAAACTCAAAGCCTCTCAAACGGAGTCCGAACAACCCCCTGAAGAAGTCGGTCAATCCTCGAGTATTGCAGATATCCAAAGTGAATGATCAATCGATCAGCTTCATATTCGAAGAGGACCATCCCCAACGCCTCGACAAATTCCTGGTGGCGCGTATCCCACATTTATCGCGCTCGCGCTTGCAGGCATTAATCGAGGCAGGCAATGTCACGGTGCAGGGGGAGATCCCCCACAAGGCCGGGTACGCGCTGACGCAGGGTGCCAGGGTAGACGTAGTCATTCCACCCCCCGAACCCAGCGGGTTAGTTCCTGAAGCAATACCCTTAGATATTGTATTTGAAAATGATGATGTCTTAGTGATCAACAAACCAGCTGGCATGGTGGTGCACCCCTCTGCCGGACATAGCAGTGGAACGCTGGTGCATGCCGTGCTGAGTCATGCGCCTGAGATCGAGGGGGTTGGCGGCGAAAAACGCCCCGGGATCGTCCACCGCTTGGACAAAGACACCTCCGGACTCATCATTCTGGCGAAGAACGACCGTGCCCAGCACTGGTTGAGTGATCAATTTCAGGACCGGCAGGTCGGAAAAACGTATCTTGCTCTGGTAGATGGGGCACCTCCCACACCCAAAGGGCGCGTGGAAGCGCCCATCGGTCGCGATCCGTCTCACCGCCAGCGCATGGCGATCACACCCCCGCACAAAGGCAGACAAGCGATCAGTGAATATTTCACCCGCGAGAGTTTCGATAAGCACACGTTGCTAGAAGTACACATTCTCACCGGGCGTACGCACCAAATCCGGTTGCACATGGCCTTCATTAAGTGTCCTGTAGTTGGCGACACGATCTATGGGCGCAGGCAGGCGAGTCTGTCCCTGAGCCGGCAATTCCTTCATGCCCAACAACTGTCGATCATCATCCCCGGGGAATACAGCCCGCGCACATTCGAAGCGCCTTTACCAGAGGAATTAGATAAAATACTGCAATCACTCAGACGATAATTCACCGCCAAGACGCGAAGAGCGCCAAGCAAATTTCAAGGGAAATATGTAATAACTCAGCCCAGAAGGGAATCCCCCGAAAAAAGGGTGTGCGCAGGGGGCTATGCTCCCTGAGCACACCCTTTTTTCGGATAAATCTGTTCCGTGGCCGAGTAGATTGGAAAATATTTAATATTTCTTAGCGAACTTCGCGGTTCAAAGAGGTACCAATGAAATTCATAGATTTGCGATCGGATACTGTCACCCAACCCACGCCTGCCATGCGAGAGGCCATGGCCATAGCCGAAGTTGGTGATGATGTTTATGGCGAGGACCCCTCCATCAACCGGCTCCAGGAATTGGCTGCCCAGATGCTGGGCAAAGAAGCCGGGCTTTTCATTCCCTCAGGAACGATGGGCAACCTGGCCGCCATCCTGGCGCATTGCCAGCGCGGGGACGAGATCATCTTGGGGGATGTGGCACATACCTTTCTCTACGAGGGCGGTGGGATCGCTGCATTAGGCGGCATCCACCCACATACAGTACACAACCAGCCCGATGGAACCATCGTATTGGATGATATTCAAGAAGCAATCCGCCCAGAGGATTCCCATCACCCCATCACACGTCTGATCACGCTGGAAAACACCCATAACCGCTGTGGTGGGGCAGCCTTAACCGTCGAATATACCCAAGCAGTTGCTGATCTCGCTCGAGCTCACAATTTGATTCTGCATTTAGATGGTGCGCGCATTTTCAATGCCGCAGCCGCGCTGGATGTTGATGTCAAGGAACTGGTCGATCCCGTCGACTCGATCACATTTTGTTTGAGCAAAGCGCTTTGTGCACCTGTGGGATCTGTATTGTGTGGGAGCAAAGAATTCATCGCTCGCGCCCATCGCATGCGTAAGCAGCTGGGTGGCGGCATGCGCCAAGCCGGAATCATGGCGGCAGCAGGGATTGTAGCACTGGAAGAGATCGTGCCACGTCTGGATGAAGATCATGTACGGGCGCGCAATTTAGCCAAAGGATTAAGTGATGTCCCTGGAGTGATCACTGACACGGATGATCCCCCTTCCAATATGGTTTACCTGACCCTGCGAGATGATGTCCCCCTCGATGCCGGTGCTGTTGCCGAAAAGCTGGGCGAGCACAAAGTCCGTGTAGGTGTTGTGGCAAAGCGCCGTTTCCGTCTGGTTACACATTATTGGGTTGACGATCAGGCCATAACAACATCTATAGCAGCATTTGAAGAAGTACTTGGGGGCTATTCGTGATATAATTTTCAATCGCCTATTACATTGTCTGCAATATTGGAATACAACCTCAGAACAATTTTAGAGAACGCCGCAGGGGACGTGGAGGACGCAGGATGCCCCTCGACGGGCCTGACTGCGGTGTTTTGATACTCAAGTTCATTAGGCAAGGAGGACAAATTCATGGATAAATTCATTTCCTTAAAGGAAATCGATCAAACCACTGAAGAAATCCGCAAACGTGTCAGCATACAACCGCGCATCGGGATGATTTTGGGCTCTGGCCTGGGGCCTCTAGCTGATAACGTTGAAGATCCTGTGTTCATCCCCTATGGAGAACTCTCCAACTGGCCCGTTTCCACGGTGGTTGGCCATGAGGGTCGCCTGGTGATCGGGCGACTAGAAGGACAAGATGTCCTGGTAATGCAAGGCCGCACTCATTACTACGAGGGGCACAGTATGGGAGAAGTGACCATGCCTGTCCGGGTAATGCAACGCTTAGGGGTGGAATTCTTTTTTGTCACCAATGCAGCCGGTGCCGTAAACCCAGACTTCGAACCTGGGGATTTAATGTTAATTACCGATCATCTAAATTTCGTAGGTATGGCTGGTCCCAATCCCTTGCGCGGACCAAACCTAGACGAATTTGGGCCGCGCTTCCCTGATATGAGTCAGGCATATGACAAAGAATTGATGGGATTCGCCCGCCAGGTGGCAGCCGAGAGCAGCTTCCAACTGAACGAAGGTGTCTATATTGGCCTGGCTGGCCCCTCTTTTGAAACCCCAGCTGATTTGCGCTTCCTGAGAGGGATTGGCGTCGATGCAGTTGGCATGTCCACTGTTCATGAGGTGACAGTCGCCCGACATGGGGGTATGCGTGTGTTAGGGGTTTCCGGTATCAGCAACAAGGCCAATCTCGATGGCAGCACCATAACCACCCATAAAGAAGTCCTAGAAGCCGGTCAGGTGATCGTTCCGAAAATGGTAAGCCTGATGCGCGGGGTATTGAAGAAATTATAGGTATTATTCAACCAAGAAAGAAACTCCCCAAAAAGGCTATGCGCTGGGGGCAGCACCCCTAGCGCACACCCCTATTCGGGCAAATATTTTTAGCCCTCCACATGGCAGCAGTTCTAGAATTTTTCAAGAGCAACGAAGTTTTCATCTACCTGATCCTGGGGATTCTGGCGGTCTGGCAGATACGTAAGTTCATTTTGGCTTGGGATGAGTTGCGCAGCGCAGCCTTTGGTTTGGAACAGGAAAGTGCCCGTTCCCGCTTGAACTGGGCTACTACCATGTTAGTGCTGATCTTTATCCTGGGTGTTACTGAATTTGGGTTAGTTTCCTTCATAATTCCCAGCGTACCTGCTGCATCTCCTTTGCTGACACCAACGCTGGATTTATTGGCTACACCAACCATCACCCTCGAGGCGGCTAGTGGGGATTCGGAACCAGAAAATGCAGCCCCAGCAGCCGCTATTCCAGCCGAAGAAAGCGGCTGCATTCCAGAGCAAATTGAAATCACTTTTCCCCCGAATGGTGAAACTATCAGGGATGTCGTTGAGATCTACGGCACAGCCAATATTCCCAATTTCGGCTTTTATAAATTCGAAATGACCCCCGCAAACGATATCAATTGGCTGACCGTTCAAGCTGGAGATGTACCAACCAAAGAAGATCGCCTGGGATATTGGGATACCACGCGCTTGCCAGTAGGAGATTATGCCCTCAGGCTGGTCGTGACCGACAACCAAGGGAATGCATTAGAGCCTTGCACAGTCCAGGTGAGGGTCGAGGCCCCTGAGGAGCCATAAACGCAGAAACAAGTAAAATGCCCGAAATCGAAATCCGCCCTGCGATTGCCACAGATATCCACACCCTAATGTCATTGGAGCACAGCTATTCCAGTGACCACGTCTGGCAAATGGATTTCAAACCCGATGGGGGTACAGTCAAGATAACATTCCGTGAGGTAAGGCTGCCTCGCTCGGTTCAAGTTCAATATCCCCATGACCCGCATAGGTTAGCTGACGATTGGTCACAGCGCGATATATTGCTGGTAGCCGCAATGGAGGGCCAGTCTGTCGGTTATATTAGCCTGGAGCAAAACCCTCAACTCAAAGCCACCCGCGTAACAGATCTGGCCATATCACGCCAATTGCGCCGAAAAAAGATCGGCAGCTCACTCGTCTTGGCCGCACAAGATTGGGCATCAAAACACAATAGTCGGCGCCTGATCCTTGAAGTACAGCCCAAGAATTATCCTGCCATCCAGATGGCGAAGAAGTTGGGCTTCGAGCTTTGCGGTTACAATGACCACTATTTCGCCAATCATGATATCGCCCTCTTCTTTTCAAAGTGGCTAAAGTGAAGTTCCTAGGCAAATGGTGTACCAAGGAACGCTGCCACTGAACACACTTTTTTGAATTCAGGAGTTACGCAGATGGAGAGCGTTGTTCACTCAAAGTCCCCCCAACCCCCCAATTCTGAGGGGAGACGTCCAATAATTCCCCCCAACGCCACAGGCGGGGGGCTGGGGGGCAAGTGCGTAACTCCAATTTATAATAACAACCCATGCCCTCACTGATTGGGATCTTACAGACCTTAAACCAACTTCTCACAGCAGGGATCGCCATCACTGCCTTCTCCTTGCTGCTCTATGCACTTTCGTTTAACCTGAGAGATAGAGTGGCACGGTCGGTTGCTGCAATCTTTGCATGCGTGGTGGTGGTATTTGTCGGCGAGGCAATCACCAGCGTTATACAGGAATATGCGTGGGTAAATATCTGGTTCAGGTTGCAGTGGATTGGGATCATCTTCCTACCCTCTTCATATCTGCATTTTTCAGATGCACTACTGGCTACAACAGGGAGACCGTCACGCGGCCGACGACGAAATATCATTCGACTGACTTATTTGTTCTCGTTGATTTTGGCTATGATGCTGCCCTTCCCTAATCTGATGGGGGAAGTCGTATCTGATTATCCTGCTCTATACCTGACGCCAACTCCAGCTTTGTGGGTATTTTTTGCTTTCTACACAGTCAGTATGATCTGGGCCTGGGTCAATTTTTGGAGAGCATACCGCCGTGCTGTGAATAGCACCAGCCGCCGTCGCATAAGCTATCTAATTGCTGGCGCGGTTGCACCAGCCTTGAGCTCCTTTCCATACCTGACATACGGGGCCAGGTTCGCCTCGCAACACTCGCTGATATTTTGGCTGTCGGCCGACCTGTTCAATATCGTTATGTCAGTCATGTTGGTTCTCATGGCCTACGCGGTGGCTTTCTTCGGTGTCTCCTGGCCAGATCGGGTTGTCAAACGCCGATTATTCAAATGGGTGATGCGCGGCCCTGTAACAGCATCCACTGTGCTCGCCGTATCTACGCTTGTAAGGCGATTGGGGGAATCATACGGATCTGAGTATTCAGCTGCGGTTCCTATTGCCATGGTTGCCACATTGCTGGTCATGCAATACTCTATCACCATTTTGGCGCCAGTCTGGGAGAGATTACTCTTTTATGGAGGCGCGCGCCAGGATTTGCAGTTGGTACAAATTCTGGAAGAGCGTTTGATCACTTCGAGTGATCTACGCCAGTTTTTGGAATCGATTCTTTCGGCGATTTGTGACCGTCTGCAGGTGGAGACTGCTTTTGTAATCGTGTTGGTCCCGCGAGGGTCTGAGATGGTCGTCACAATTGGGGATGTGCATCAACTTCAACAGGAGAATCTTTCTGAAGAACTGCTCGAAGTGGTTACACAAAATAATATCCCCGAAGATGATCAACGACGGTTGTTCACCTGGGGAGATTTTTGGCTCACACCGCTCTTCGAAGAAAGCACCACAGACATGGATGATGAAAACCCCTTGTTAGGCTTGCTAGGGGCCGAACGTTTGCCTGAGAATCCCCCAGATGAAGAGCAGCTCTTTGCTTTGGAAACCTTAGCTCAACGAGCCGCACTTGCGCTCAGCGACCGCGCCCAACAACAAAAAGTTTTCAGTTCATTAGAAGCATTGAACCCTCAGGTAGACTGGATACAACGCCTGCGTGCTGCATCCAGCTATGACGGTGCTGGCATACTCACCGCTTTGCAGGACGAACCCACCAATGGCGAATTGGCCCGTTGGGTCAAAGACGCCCTTAGCCATTACTGGGGAGGGCCTAAACTATCAAAGAGCCCTTTATTGCGTCTGAAAGTTGTCCAACAGACGTTGGAGGAACATGAAGGCATTTCTGTGAATGCGCTACGCTCGATCCTTCGAAAGGCCATCGCCCAAGTACGCCCGGAGGGAAAACGAAGGTTTACAACCGAATGGCTTTTGTATAATATCCTTGAGATGAAGTTTATGGAGGGGCGCAAGGTGAGAGACGTTGCTACACGTTTGGCGATGTCAGAAGCTGACCTTTACCGCAAACAACGTGTTGCCATAGAAGCCGTGGCACAGGCTATAATAGAGATGGAGGATGAAGCCCAGGCTGAAGTTTCAGCGACAGGCTAAAGATTATTGGAGAGGCATGAAGGTATCAAAAAGGTTTAGACATGGAGCAGAAAGAAAAGTATCAGTATGATGAAGAAGCTCCCCTTGATGAATCTTGGTGGTCTGCCGTTTTGGCAGATGTGGAAGCACAAACTGAGTTTACTGGGGATACTTCTGACCTTAGCGAGGGGCAACTCGCCCAAACCATCGACTGGAAATGGGCAGAAAAACTTTACAATCTAGATGAGATCATCGAGCTAGAAGTCACCGGACACAACCGGGGGGGACTGCTCGTAGAAGATGAGCGCATCAAAGGCTTCGTACCTATCTCACACCTGGTCGAGATCTCTGAAGAAACCAAGGAGGAAAAACGTAAAGAAATCCTGGCCGCTTATATCGGCCGATCTTTGCAGTTGAAGGTGATCGAATGCAGTCCCAAGCGTGAACGCGTCGTGCTATCTGAGCGCGCCGCCCAGGCCGCACCAGGCCAACGTTTGGAGTTGCTCAAAAAGTTGACTCCCGGAACTTGCGTCTCGGGCAGGGTGACGACAATTACCAACTTTGGTGCATTTATCGATTTGGGTGGCGTAGAAGGCCTGATCCATATTTCAGAGTTATCTTGGGGGCGGGTTACGCACCCCGACGAGGTTCTTACTCCAGGAGAAGAGATCGAGGTGTGTGTGCTCAGCCTGGATCAAGAACGCTGCCGGGTAGCCCTGAGCTTAAAGCGTCTGCAGCCTAATCCCTGGGAAACCGCCCATATCAACTACGAGTTAGGTCAAGTCACCAAGGCGACCATTACCAATATCGTCCCTTATGGTGCCTTCGCCAGGTTAGAGAAAGGTCTCGATGGGCTGATCCACATCTCCGAAATTGATGGGAACCCAGAAAGTCCCCACGAGGTGCTTTCTGAGGGCCAACAGGTGCAAGTCTCGATCTTACACATCGATACGGCACGCCAACAGCTGGGCTTGCGGCTGTATAGTAACGGGGGCGATATGTGAAGAATTGGTGGCTGGTAGCTCTAGGGGTGTTATTTGGATTATTGGGAGCAGGAGCCGTCACCCTGGCCAGCAGCCCGCCGCGCGGCACACCGATCCAACTTTTACCGCCACCGACTCCGGCTCCCATTCAGGTGCATGTGACCGGGGCGGTGCACAATCCAGGAGTTTACGACCTGCCCCTCGATAGCCGCGTCCAAGATGCCATTCAAGTTGCGGGTGGTTTCACCGAGGATGCCCAACAAGATGGGATAAATCTGGCTGCCAAACTGCAGGATGGTGATCAGGTACAGGTACCAGCCCAAAGAACGTCTGCCGCTCCCCCTTCTGATGGGACATCTGCCCAAAACACTGACGATCAAAGCACAGAGATTTCAACTTTCAGCGTAATCAACATCAACACAGCTTCCCAAGAAGAACTGGAAACATTACCCGGCATCGGACCTGTCACTGCAGAGAAAATCATCGCCTATCGTCAAACGAATGGTGAATTTTCCAGCATCGAGAGTATTCAAAAAGTTTCCGGTATTGGCCCCGCTACATTTGAAAAGATAAAAGACCTGATCACTGTGAATGAGTGATATGCCTGATAAAAAGAGTCCCAACGGTTGGTTGAGCAAATTTGTTCCGCTGTCACTGACTGTTATTGCTTTGGGGCTTCTCCTACTGGCCCCAGTTTGGGCATACCAATGGCTTCAGCAACCCTTCCTAGGGATATTCATCGAGCCCAACAATATCATCAGCCAGGTATCTGGAGAAGATTGGCCAGCCAAGCAAGCCGGAGCTCAGGATTACGACCAGCTCATCGCCATCAATAATATCCCCACCGTTGACGCACGGACGGTTGGGGAAGTATTAACTCTGATCAACGACCCAATCGTAGTGACACTGCAACCCCAAGAGGGGAACACTTACCAAATCACCTTGACACCCAGGCAATTCAAATCCAGAGAACTGATAAACTGGTTTGGGATTCCCTATTTCATTGGGATTGGTTTTTGGTTTACCGGTGTCTGGGCTTACCGGCTGAGCAAAGGCAGGCAGCCTGCCCGGGCTTTCTTAGCTTTCACTTCTGCAGCAACGATTATCACTGCCGGCTATTTCGATATGAATACCAGCCAACATTTTGTGCTGGGTTGGGCCATTGCACTCCCCGTTGCGGGAGGGTCATTGGCCCATCTGGCATTGGTATTTCCTCGAAAAATGGCTTTCGTCGACCGCAACCCGATTACCCGCTTAATTCCCTGGATAGCAGGAATGGTTTTGATTGTGCCGAACACACTCCAGATCATAGCGCCATCTAACCCCTGGGGCTACATCAATACCTGGTTGATCAGCTACGCTTTCATCAGTCTGGCGATCCTGCTTTTCCTGGGTTCGCTGATCTCCCGCATGATCGGCAGCGACTCCCCAATGATCCGCCAGCAGAGCCGCATCATTGTCTTTGGTGCGACCCTGGCCTTCAGCCCTATCCTCTTCACTTTCCTGCTGCCTTCTGCTTTTGGCCTGCTGGTACAGTTCCAGGCTATCATCTCCTGGCCATTCTTGATCATCTTCCCCCTCTCAGTGGCCTATGCCCTGGTTCGCTATCGCTTACTCGATGTCGACCGCATCATGGGCAGAACACTGACTTACGCCCTGACCATCACCGTGGCAGTAGGCTTTTTCTATTTGCTGCTTACGCTGCTTTCCCAACTGCTGCCCTCGCAGATCGAGCCTAACGATCCCCTCCAGGTGGCCTTATACCTGCTCTTCCTGGTGCTGGCGCTGACCCCATTGCGCAATTTCATCCAACGAGTCATCGACCGCATCTTCTATCGCACTCGAGCCGACTACCGACACGCGCTGACGCGTCTCTCTCAAGAGTTGACCATTTCGCCAGATATGGACCACACGCTGAAATTGCTGGAGCACGAGATCCAGGCGGCGTTATCTCCTGAGCGCGTGCTGATCTATCTTTATGATGACTCAGAGACAGTCTTCCGACATCAGGGGAGCCAAGGTGAAACCGAGGTCGTCATCCCAGCAGAAAGCCCGCTCCTGGACTCTCTGCGCCAGGGCAGAGGGGGGATCTGGTTCCCCCAAGGACGTACTCTTCCCTTACACCTCGCCAGTCAATCAGCTACCCTGGAAGAGATGGGCTGTCGGGTCTTCATACCCCTGCATTATGAAGACAAGATGATCGGTTTCCTGGCCCTGGGACCGCGTCGCTCTGGCGATCCCTACAGCAGCGACGATTTGAGCTTCCTGGAAGCCGTCGCCGGGCAATCCTCTCTGGCCCTGGAAAATGTGCGGCTGTTTGCCAACTTGCAAGAGACCCTCAACCAGACCCTGGAAATGAAGAACCTGATGGATGATATCTTCGCTTCGATGTCCTCCGGGGTCATCACCACCGACCTAGAACGCAAGATCACGCTCTTCAACCAGGCTGCCACACGCATCTTAGGCCTCCCCGTAGATCAGATGGTCGGCCGCACCCTGGGCGAAGCGCTGCCAGAATTTGGGCCGCATTTCCTGTTGATGGCCGCCTCCACATTGCGCGATGGTAGCGCAATCGAAGGAGAAGAATTTAATCCCATCTTGATGGATCGTGGACCGGTATTCTTGCGTCTCTCCAGCACCCCACTGCGAGACGCTCACCTGAACACCAAAGGTGCCACCATCGTGATCGACGATCTCACCAAACAGCGCAGCCTCGAAGCCGAACAGGAACGCATCCGGCAGACTTTCGGGCGCGTGGTCGCTCCGCGCGTCCGAGACCGGCTGTTAGAAGACCCCAGCAACCTGCGACTGGATGGTATCCGCCAAACCTTGACGGTGCTCTTCGCGGATATCCACAATTTCACACCCTTCAGTGAGCGCACCAAACCCGAAGCGCTACTCCAAATTCTGAACTCGTATCTCTCAGTGGCAGCCACTACCGTCCTGGAAGAAGAGGGTACGCTGGATAAATTCATGGGCGACGCCGTGATGGCCTTTTGGAACGCTCCCGACGAACAGCCCGATCATGTGCTGCGTGCGACTCGCGCCGCATTAGCCATGCAAGCAGCTATCCGCAAACACCGCGCTGAGGTGACACGAGCACATCAGTTGTATTTCAGTATTGGCATCAACACCGGGGAAGCCATGGTTGGCAATGTGGGTACCAGTGATCTCTTTAATTATACGGTCATCGGTGATGCCGTGAATTACGCTCAACGCCTGGAGTCAATTGCTCATCCAGGACAAATATTGCTCTCAGAAAATGCTTACCAAGCTATCTCCATCCATGTGCATGCAAAAGCGCTTCCCCCGGTTCGGGTAAAAGGGAAATCTGAGCCTGCCGTCGTTTATGAACTCATGGGGTTGAGAATCGAATAATGCTCGCACAATACCATGTCGAAATATGCCAGCGTGCCCTGGGAAGCAAGTTCTCTGAGTGCGCTTTGAACAGGATCATCCAGGCAAACATCGCCCAAGACAATTTGCGCGGCCTGATCGGCCATCCCGAGTACCACTTCGACGATAGCGCCTTCGAGGCTGGTTATGCCTATTTGGAAGAGCAGAGAAAAATCATCCTTGATGCTTTGGCAAAGGGAACTGATCCCACTCTAGGCTGGGAGGCTTTTGGCAGGCTGACACATGCCGCCCAGGATTTCTACTCTCACAGCAACTATCTGGTCCTTTGGGCACAATCCTTCCCCAAGCACGAACTACCACTCCCTGACCAGGTCGAAGCGCTGGATCATGATATCATCAACCACCCAGACCTGTGTTCAGGTCGGATCTACTTCCTGGAAGCGCTGGCCTTCATCCCTGCACTGCGCCCGCTTACGCGGCGCATCCTGCCTGGGCATTCCCATGCCAACATGAATCTCGACTACCCTGAGCGCGGGCCATTTTTCCCATATGTCATCGAGGCCGCTGTCAAGAGAACCCAGCACGAATTCGAACTGTTGGCTGAGCGTATCATTGAAGCCGCTGAGATGAGCGCACTCTCATAATTCACCGATTTGCGAGGGGGGCTCTAGAAATCGCCTGGCTATTCAGACCAACCGCTTTGGTCGGTGCCTAAATTCGATGCAACCTTACTGCCCCCTTTGCGTATACTGAAATGAATTGAACAACCTGCAAACAGGAGATAGAAAAATGTCTACACAAACCAAGAAACTATTCCGTTCACAAGATGACCGTATGATTGCCGGTGTATGCGGCGGCTTAGGCGATTACTTCGACATTGACCCCACATTGGTGCGCCTGATCTTTGTATTTGGCGCCTTCATTACTGGCAGCGGCCTCTTTTGGGTGTACGTGATCATGATGATCCTGGTCCCCGAGGAAATCCCCGCTTCGGAAGCGGTCGTCACTACCACCGCTGAAGATGCTGAATAATTCATAACACTGTAAATAGAACAGGCCGGTTGCGTTGCAGCCGGCCTGTTCTATTTGCGTGAAATCTCTGCAAAGCGCGCCCGGGTCAAATTGGCTAAATCTGAGACCGGCAGGCGGATATTCAAACCTCGCTGCCCCCCAGAGACATGGATCTCTTCAAAGTTTTGCGCCGAACGGTCAATGACCACTTGAAAACCGCGCTTGATCAATGCTAAGGGGGAGATACCACCAGCCTGTAAGCCTGTCAAAGTTTCAGCTTCTCGCTGCGTGGTCGTTTTGACCTTCTTCTCTCCCAGGGCTTTTGCCAAAGCCTTTAGATCCACATCGGCTGATCCTGGTACTACCGCCAGGATGGGTTTACCGCCTCCCAATCGTGCGACCACGATCGTTTTGAAAACGATATCAAGATGCACGTCCAGCAACTCAGCTGTTTTTTCTGCACCCAATTTCTCCTCAGGAAGCTCGTAAACTTCGTAGGGGATTTTGCGTTGATCCAGTAAGCGAGTTACGTTATTCTTAGCCATGAACCAAAGCACGCGCCTTCTCATCGAGGTTGATCCCTCGGGAGCGGAGGAAGTTCAGCAGCGTGATGCGATCATCTGCGTTGGTCAACCACACCGATAAGGTCACAAAGCTGCCGTAAAAGTCAAACTGCACCTGACGACTCCCGCGAACCTTCACCTGCTCGATGTCACCATAGCGCTTGCTCCCCTTGATGATGACGCGATACTCGATGCGTTCATCATACAGGGTTAACTTTGGGTTCAAATTATTGCGGCTGAAACCAAACACCCCACCCAGGGGTTTCAGTCCCGAAAACGAGTTGCTAATGGGTACATTGATCCCTTCGGGCGGTATGATCTGCAAACTACCCAGACGCTCAAGCTGCTGGCCCTCTGAACGCCCCGCGCGGCGGCGTAGCACAATGATCAGAATCACCACCAGCACAATGATGATGTTTACAGCAAATAATAACCATTCCATAGCTCACACTCCTCAGTATTTCGACGATGTCAACTTAGCGAGAACTTCCGAAAATTTGGGGTGGCAGGGCTGCTCCGCAGTCCTGCCACCCCAAATTTTCGGGCTTCTCGTTTGTAAGTTGACATCGTCAAAGTGTTTAACCTGATGCTTTCAAAAATCACGAATAGATACGAATTTTTTACGAATGCCACGAATTCCTACATGACGATCTTATTCCGTATCAAAGGAAATTCATGTAACTATGTGCTAGTCAATAGGATTTAGAACACTCATGATTTTGTCATTCTGAACGGAGCCTGGCTTGTATTTTAGCCAGGAAAAGTGAAGAATCCCTGACAATCAACTATTCAAATGCTCTCAAGGATAACAATTATTTGAATCCTCAGGGATTCCTCTCTTCGTTCGGAATGACAAGTTTACTTTGCTATTCAAGATGGTACTGACTACCACAATAATCGCGCTATTCGTCAAATGCGTGATTAATTGCTGGGAAGTAGAAATCATACCCACTTGAGCATCACACCAAATACGATGATTTCTACGAGAACCACTCCATAGATGATGCCAATGGTGGTAGCCTTCTGTTTGAGGGTGTCCATATCATGCACCCAGAAGGAGATGATGAAGATATTGTATCCCAACTTACCCCACCTTTTGGGCAAAGATCAATGGGTGATGTTCTTCTGAAAGCTCTTCACTTTCGTTGAAGCCATGACCGACTACGCTGGTTTCTAATAGTTTGAACCCGATTTCAGACAAGAGTTTTTGGTAATCTTCCAGGCCAAAGTTACTCCAATACATCGTCACGCCAAAAAAATATCATTCTCGGTATATTGTGCTTGGCTGGTTTGAGCAACAGTCGCTAAAAAATAGCCCTCCTCCTTTGGCCACAGATGGATACGGCGAAATAACACAGGGTGCTCTTCCCGCGGCAGATGGAAGATTGCATAGAAAGATACAATCGCGTCGAAATGCTCAATAGGGAATTGAACATCCATAATATCGCCGCGAATAAAAGTCGCCTTGGGAACATTAGTTTGGCCGCGCAGCGATCATAGCCGCGCTGGACGAGAGCCTTGTAATCAATATTGGGATCATCGGCTGGCTTCATCAGACAACCCTACGATTTTCACACGCACCCCAAATCTCCTGTGGGAAAACGATGCTGCTGGTGCCAGGAAGGTTGGGAACACCCTGACCTGTGTTCAAGTTGATGCCATGTTCCATATAAGCCTTGTAGACCAGCTGGCTGCAATAAAATGCCTCTTCTGTCTCTGAATCCAGGAAGTTGATATTGTAGGGCTTATCAGCTTGAGCTTGGGAAAGGCAGTATTCCGCAACGCTCTTGCGAATGCGATCTTCTTCCTCTTCCGACAAGCCGCGCCCCGCAAGCGGATAGGCCACACCATAGAGTTGATCCAAGAATGGCCCGCGATGCTTGACCATCTTCTTTGGGGTCCATGAATCGCCTCGCAAGTCGAAAGTTACCACCCCCCTACCACCCGATTCTACACAGCGGCCCTTAGGCCCAATATAGATAGCAATATGATCGACTTCTCCAGGCAGGAGTCTCCCCAGCAATCGCCAGAACTCACCGGCTTCGATCTCCAGTTCAAAATCTGTCGTGCAGATGATATCCCCAGTCTGAAGGGGCAACCCTTCAAGGTTATACGTGTAGATCATGGCAATCTCCTACACACTCAGCTAGAAGTTCAACTTCTCTGTCCCTCTTCAGGGGTGCTGTACAAAGAAGTTGAACTTCTTAAGTGTACGCTACTTCACCACTACTTTGGGAAAGCCTCGCCTGAGCAGCTTCTTGAATTGCAAAGGATGTTTGAGCAAATAACGGGTAATCGGCGGAGGCTCAGGCGGACCAGAGGCCACATCCGCTAAATGCTCCGGCCACTCGAAGGGTAGATGCCTGAGTTCCCCAGGAGTTTCCATCTCGACCAGGGCTTGCAAGGTGGCTCGCAGCACAGCCATTTGGGTTTCAGCATCCCCAGGGTAGCCCATGGTCAGGCTGAAAGGATGCTCGATGGCAGCAATGCGTGGCGCGCTTACCGAGGCCGTCAAATCAGGGATGATCGATAGCGTGATGGTGGTGAATCCAGCAGCTTCGATCTCACGTTGTAGCAGTCCCACGGACCAGCAGCAGATCGGTCAGGCAGGCACCAGAACCACCACATCGACAAACTCATCTCTCAGGTTGCGGATGATCGCCGGTGCGCTTTCCTCCAAGAGTTGCTCAGGTTGTGTCGTATAGCCCATATAAGAGTAATGCGATGGGGCCGCGCCACCGATTTCAGCGCGCTCTTCGAGTTCAACCAACCGATCCAGTGGCAGCAAGCAATTTAGATCTTGTTCAGCGAATTCGGGATTGATGTGCAAGTGATAAACTTTGATATCTTCAGCTTTGGTTCCTTTTGGGATCACGCGATAGGTTGGATCACCCCACCAGGGGTTCTGGCGTTCGCCCTCTTGATCGAAAGGCTGATCCGTTTTCAAAGCCATCGCCCCGGTACTGATCATGGCAACCGTACATTCTGACAATGGCTTTGAAAGCGGTGTCCAGGGGATCTCCCTTGGTTCCGCGCTCTCGATCCAGGCCTTGGCAACCCGTTTTGTGCCCTTACTTACAAAGCGAAATGAGTCCACTTTTTTGGTCATGCAAAGCACTCCTTATGCGATGAAATCTTGTTGCTGTGCAATTACTTCGACGATGTCAACTTCGCGAGAACTCCCGAAAATAGGGGGTTACGGGCTTCTCGTCTGAAAGTTGGCATTGTCAAGCTACTATGCTATACGGATTCTACTGAAAAAGGGTCGCAAGATGAACTGCACACTTATTGAGGACTATCCATTTCAATGGGTGTGGATTGTTCCGCGAGCAGCTTCCATCCCTTTGGCGTCCTGACATAAAGGGACATGAAGCGAGCGGTGTAAGCAAACTTCTCGCCTGCATTCTCACCACGCCCAACCCATCGTCCGATCAATAAGGCAACATCATCCAAGACCTTCACCTCATACTGATCACTTTCGGCATAGTCCCAGCGTCTTGTCCCTGAAGCGTAGGAGGCCAGGGTTTCAGCCTTGCTTGCCACAGTTCCATCAGAGCGTATTTGCGTGTAATCTTCAGAAAGGATTTCATCGATTACATCGAGGTCCAGATGGCGATGTGCCTGCACCCAACGGCGTTCAGTTGCAATCACTTCCTGGATAGATTTAGTCTGCTTCATTCTTCAAAATAGTAAGTAATTGTTGGCGACAAGACTGCACATCAGTAAATACAATGCCGTTTATTCCCAAGGATTTCGCCACTTCAATATTTTCCGGTGAATCATCGATAAAGATACAAGTCTCAGGTTCCAATTTGTAGTCATGCAGCAAGTGCAGGTAGATATCTGGTTCAGGTTTGATCATTTGCACTTGACCAGAGAAAACAATCCCATCGAATACATCCCAAAAATCATATTTCTTAACCAGGAAGGTGGCATGATCTACCGGCATATTCGACAGACAATAGAGCCGAAATCCATCCTCACGCAGTTCATATAACAGGGGCAATGTATCATCCATCAAGGTCAGGGATTCTCTAACCGCAACCAACAAAGCTGCAATTTCCATTTCAGTGAATCCAGTACGACGGGCAAATCTTTCGATGTCTTCTCCTGCAGTGAAAACGCCGCGGTCCTTATTTGCCCAATCTGGGTGATCGAAGATTCCTTGCATTAAAATCGATTGATCAGTAGGATCAGGGTAGTAGCTGCTCAGCACTTCTGCTGGATTCCACTCAATTAGTACACCCCCCAAATCGAAGATGATATTCTGAATGCTCAAAATGACCTCGAGGGATTATGATGCAGCCAGTTCGGCAATACACTCGATCTCGACCAGAGCATCCAGTGGATTTTGCTTTACAGCAACTGTAGTTCGGGCTGGTGTGTGTTCTCCAAAGATCTGCCTGTAAACTTTGTTCATGCCCTGAAAATCAGCCATATCCTTCAAGAAGACCGTCGTCTTGACCACGTCTTGCAGGGATAACCCGAACCCGTCTAAGACAATCTCCAAATTTCTCAATACGCGTTCGGTTTGCTCCCCAATAGCTGAACCTACCAACTGCATAGTTTCTGGATCAAGAGGGGTTTGACCCGAACAAAATACAAAGTTACCGGTCTTGATGGCGTGGCAATATGGGCCTATTGCCTGAGGGGCACCCTCGACATTAACGATTTGCATTTTCATATCTCCAATTTCAAAGAATCAACAATAGTGGCAGATTATACCGCTGTTCCCTCTACACTTTCCCCCGCAAACTAAAGGCGCTCTAGGAATCGACCCGGAACCTTCCAGATTTAGGGGTGAATGGGATGCGGAGCATCCCATTCACCCCTAAATCTGGGGACTACCCTGGTAATTCCTTGAGACCTAAACCAAAAACTTGAAAGAATTAATTCCTGCTAGCATCCTCTTACGGCGTTCCGTCTAGTTCGTGAGCAACTTCGTGTTTACAAGCTCTACATCGTTGTGCGCCGCGAAATAAGGGCTCCCCACAAGCTGAACAATGACAGCGTTCGACTTCCGCTCTTGCCCATTCAACGCTGCCGCGTTCATGCCCGAATTCAGCAACTTTTTCGCGCCATATGGGGATAGCCCTTTTCATCACTTTCATACCAATAGGGATAATAAAATCTTCGATCAGGTTGCACGGCCATTCCCCACATTGATGGCAAGAATAGAAGTCTTTTGCCATCACACACTCTCTAATTTGGCATGACCCACAATATGCAAATAGTTGTGCTTCAGGTTCAGGTTGCATACACCCAAAACATCTTATCTGCTCAGACTTATATCCATACACCCTACCCAAGATCTTTTTGAACTTCTCATTTCCATCCCTGGTGGCGATATAGATCCCACAAGTCCCACAATACAAACCACACGGGGCCATCAAAGCCTTGTTTCTTATTTCCTCTCGAGACCATCCATGAATGTTCATATTCTCTCTTTCGCGCATCTAACTCCATTAATGATCTGTTCGAAGAAATCAGTTTACCACAATTGCCAAGGGCAATTGATCGCCATACCAATGGGGAATGGGGTCTCTAGGAATTCCCGTGGTAATGTCCAGATTTAGGGGTATGGGGAGTGCTCCGCACGCCCCATACCCCTAAATCTGGGAGCTACCCCGGCGATTCCTAGAGATGCTACCAATATCCTTGAAGATACGTTCTTCGGGTGTATTTCTGCACATCGAATAATTTGTATAGCTATTGCAATAACTATCATTTCGCCTGCCTCAACGATCTGAAACTGCGCAACACTCTCTCAAAGCGAACCATTCGATAATCAATTCAGTAGAACTAGTATAAATAAAATCTGAGCCAACATCAACGATGAAAATCTAACAACCCCCCTGCGACGAATGAAACACTTCATCATTATCTTCCTGCTGATATCTCTACTGCTCGTCACAGCGTGCACTCCTGCATCTCCCCCTACCCCAATTTCTACCCCTTCACCGACCCTATCACCTCGTTATCCGGGGCCGGGAGAATATCCCGATACGATCCTCTCCAATGAGTTGGAACGCCGTTTTCTGGTTCACGTCCCTGAAGGATACGACCCGGGAACCGCCAGGGCGCTGGTTTTCAACTTCCATGGCGCTGGTGCCAGCGTCGAGCAGCAAAAATTACTCACAGCAATGTCACTTCACGCTGATCAAGTTGGGTACATCGTGGTTTATCCACAAGCATTGGGGTATCCTACCTATTGGGACACCACCACCCCAAACTCCTATGATGTGCTCTTCATCGTTGAATTGCTTGAACATCTCAGGGCTCATCTGAATATCGATCACCAGCGCGTGTATGCCACCGGTTTCTCCAACGGAGGCAGCATGGCCGAATGGTTGGCCTGTACTCAAGCTGATCTCTTCGCCGCAGTCGCTCCCGTAGCGGGAGCTTATACCTACGAAAGCCCCTGCAACCCTTCACGTTCAGTGCCGATGATTGCCTTTCACGGAACCCTGGATTACATTGTCCCTTATTGGGGTGGCTATGACCTCTTCGCTGCCATCCCCATCTGGGCCGAATACTGGGCAAAACGCAACAACTGCAACCCTGACCCTGTCACTGGGTATGAACGTGAGGGCGTCAGCGCACAATTCTGGGGCAAATGCGCTGGAAGAGCGGACGTAGCCCTCTATACCGCGAAGAGACTGGGCCACACTTGGCCCGGCTCGATGTACGGATCAGCCCCTCAATATCTAGATGCCACCGAAGTGATATGGGGCTTCTTCGAATCCCACCCAATGACTGATCAGTAACCAGTTACCAGTAAACAGTATTTCAGTAATTGCTCACTGTGATAACCAATAACTGATTACTGGATACTGAATACTGGATACTGATTACTGATACTGCCTACTCATACCGCAGCGCTTCCACCGGCTCCAGACTGGCTGCCCGGTTGGCAGGGTACAACCCAAAGAAGACACCCACTGCAGCAGAGAAGAGCGTCGCCAGCAGCACCGCGTCCATGCCGATTACCGGCACGATATCTGCATCGTTGGCCGCGGCAATCTGCCCAACTATGGCAGAGATCAACCATCCCAGGCCAATCCCCACAACCCCACCGAACAAACTCAGCAAGACAGACTCAGTCAGGAATTGGGTCAGGATATCGCTCTTGCGGGCACCCATGGCCTTGCGCAGGCCGATCTCGCGCGTGCGTTCCACCACCGAGACCAGCATGATATTCATGATGCCAATCCCGCCGACCAGCAGTGAGATCCCGGCGATGCCTCCTAAGAAGATGGTCAGGATCCCTGTAATCGAAGAGGCCACATCCAAGAAATCTTGCTGGCTGAAGATAGTGAAATCATCCTGGCCGATCTCCGTGCGGTGGCGCTGACGCAAGATTTGCGCGACTTCATCACTGGCCTGAGGCACCAGGTCTGCGCTGGCCGCGCCGACGAAGATCACATCCACACGGTCACGCGTCGTGCGCCGGATCAAACGTGTTTGGGCGGTGGTCAGAGGCACGATGACCTGGTCATCCTCGCTGCCAAAGGAGCCGCCGCCTTTTTCTTCCAATATACCGATCACCCGGAAGGGCTGCCCTTCGATGCGCACAGTTTCCCCCACTAAACCAGATTTACGCCCAAAGAGTTCCTCAGCCACATCTACGCCCAGGATGACCACCGCCGAGCGTCCTAACATATGCGCTTCGCTGATGAACTCGCCCTCAGAGACATGGTAGTTGCGCACAGGCTCGTAATCCGGAGTGACACCATTGATGGTGGTCACTTCGCTCTCACCAGAGTAACTAACCTCTGCGCTGCCTTGCAAAATCGGCGCAACACCAATCACCGAGGGCGCTGCAAAGGGGTCGGCGATGGCTTCGGCATCCCCCAGAGTCAACGGCTCGGGGTTGCGCACATCTTCTGAGCCGCCCCGAAATACGAAGATCAAATTCGTACCAATGCCCTGGATCTCGCCAGTGATTGAGTTCTCTGCACCTGTGCCGATGGCCAGCATGGCGATCACCGCACCCACACCGATGACAATCCCCAAGATCGTCAACCCAGAGCGCAGCTTGTTAGAGGTCAAGCTCTCCAATGCTTCGATAAAAGACTGCCAGAAATTCATTTTCTCTCCACGTTCAGTGATCAGTAGCCAGTAATCAGTGTCCGCTGACCACTGTTTACTACCTTGACAATGTCAACTTTCAGACGAGAAGCCCGAAAATAGGGGGTACGGGGGTGCTCCGCACCC
>CAZUSV010000024.1:0-38463 GCA_964622645.1 uncultured Anaerolineales bacterium | reverse complement strand
CTGCGGTCCCGACGGGGGTGGAGACCACCCGAAGTAATTTTAGGGGGGCTAGAACCATCAGGACGCGCTCTAAGGACAGCTGGCGCTTACGTGACTGCTGATTGTATGCAACGTTTTTTGATTTAAATGTGCTTCTTTACTCTCAGTATCAAATTAGAACAATTGTGTTTCTCCCCGTGTAGGGAGTCAATATCAATCAAACATTTTGAGACTGCAATGTTTGCTACCCTCAATCCATCCATAAAATGCAATTTAGCTTTTCAATGGATAAATTAATGCTAATCTTATAAGAAACATGTAAGTCACTGGATAAATACTTACATCGCAAAATCTGAGCCGAGAATGTAGTTTTCCAATCCTTTTATCGTGCTTTCACGATCAGATATGAGCATACCAGCAACATCTCGAATTGACACCATGCCTAGAAAGGTGTCGTTTTCAATCACAGGGGAATGACGGACGTGATACAGGTTCATCAACGCCAGACACTGCTCCATCGTCGTGCCTAGATTTACGGTAATATTTTCCGGGTCATGACTTCGCGCACGAAAGTATCGGCCGCAGCCAACCCCTTTACTTCACATTTTCGTGAGTAATCCCTTTCGGTAAATATTCCAATGACCCTTTCATTTTCAGCCACCATTGCAGAACCAATATTGGTTTCAGCCATTACTTTCAGAGCTCGGAGTACTGTTGCAGTCCCGCCAATATATAGTTTTCAAGGTTGTCTTTTTGCTATATCAATTATTTTACAGTTGCCATAATTCAAACCCTAACAATATTGACCTAAGCATCATCTTTGGGTTGATGATCGCGCCAGTAGCTGATATAGCGAGTTCCATATGTGTCCCGTCCCATCAAGAGATCCGTTGCACGGATGGTACTGGCCAGCTTGATGGGGTCTGTAATGGCACAAGTCGCGCCCTCACCCATGGCCAAAGCCAGGAAGGCCTGATTGACGGTGTGGCGGTCGGGCAGGCCGAAGGAGACGTTGCTGGCACCCAGGTTGATATTGACACCAAATTCTTTCTTGAGCAATTGCACGGTTTGCAGTGTGACTGCACCGGCGTTGCTGTCCGCGCCCACGGTCAACACCAACGGGTCGATGACGATATCTTCAATGCCAACACCGTGTTTGGCAGCACGCTCGATGATCCTTTCAGCAATCGCGACCCGGGTTTCGGCATCGTTGGGAATGCCTTCATCGTCCATGGTCAAACCGATGACCGAGACGCCAAACTCCCCGACCACGGGTAAAACAGCTTTCAGGGATTTTTCTTCCCCGTTAACGGAGTTGACCAGGGGTTTGCCAGGCAACACGGCCAGGGCGGCAGCCAAAGCCTCGTGGTTGGCCGAGTCCAGGCACAGGGGCACATCGACGGTCTCAGAGACAATCTTGGCGACTTCAGGAAGCACGGCGACTTCATCGATTCCGGGAACCCCTACGTTGACGTCCAGGATATCGGCCCCAGCCTCGACCTGTTTGAGACCTAAACCACGGACATATTCATAATCGCCTTCTTTTATTTTTCCAGCCAATATCTTACGGCCGGTTGGGTTGATCTTCTCCCCAATGATCACAAAGGGGGCATCAAAACTGATGGTTACTTCTTGGGTTTCGCTTTTGATAATCGTGTTCATGGTATTTTCCTTTTCCTAAAATAGATGAATTGTGGCACGATATATCGTGCCACAACGCTATTAATTAAAAAGTTCATACAGTGTATTTGTCGAATCTGGGCCGTGGGTGACAAAACCCACCGGTACTTGATCGCCGACGGCCTCAATGATGCGCGCCGCACCTCTGGGCCCAAACCAGCCGCAAAGCTCGATCAACTGCACGCCATCGGCAACCAACTCTAAGGCCACAGCTTCAGCTTTTTCTAGAGAATCAACCCCAACTACACGCGTCTTCAAGGCATCGGACTCCACAATTTTGGTATGAGTATCTGGGTCATAATCCCATCCAAAAACGATAAAGGCAAAATCTGTCAGCGCCATATAAAACTCCTAGCAATTTTAGCTATAATGCTACACCCATCTCAGTGAGTTCGTTTTTGACATCCTGGTAGATTCCCAGCCATTCAGGTGTTGGCTGAAGGGTGCTCAAGTCATATACTTCCTGGAAGGGCTTGCCGATGGGTTGGGAGGGCAAATCGTCCTCGTAAATCGCCAGAAGTTTCTTGACAATCTCATCAGCTTGTTCGCGGCTCATGCCGGCGGCAGCGTGGGCGACTTCAGCGCTGAATCGGGACTCCAAACCGCTGCAATGGCAGGCGTTGGTACCTGTAGCAGTCATACTGGCCTGAGGAACGGTCAGCCCCGAGGCAACTCCAGCAATGACAAAAGCGGCACACTCATAAAGCAATGTTTTAGTGCCTAGGCCGGCGGCTGGCTTGCACAGTGAAGCTGTTAGCATCTTGCTGTGGCGCGAGACGGCCTGGAAAGCCAGGCTCTGCGCCCAGAGCGATTCAGATGTGGCGTCGCTGTGCAGGAAGGGATGCGCCGAACTGACGCTGATCGTGGTGCCCATATAATTTTGATTGACCACGATCAAGCCCGCCGCCAGACCGATAGCAACGCCCTCAGCGCCTCCGAGGAAGCCGCCGTAGATGATATTCAAATACCCTTCCATGTGAGCGCCGATGCGGGTGATATGCGCCACCTTGGAGAGCAGGTCGTAATTGGTCTTGAATTCGCTGGGGGCAGAGACATGGTGCCAATCGCTGGGACGCACCCCTCCCCAGGAAGCTGCCGAGATTTGCGCCAGCGCGGTGGGAGATATTTCAATGCAGCCGATGGGCATACCTGGCCGTCCAGCACGGTTGATGGTCTCGAAGGATAATTCGGTCTCGCGCCAACCGCCGAGTACCTCCCAAGGCGAAGCCGCTTTGATGGGATGGCCGTAAACCCGCTCGATGGTCGGATTCTCGATGACATCGATCAGCGGTTCCTGGGCATAGCTGAGCATAATTGGAACGAACATATCTTCAGGCACAGGGACCCCAAAAGGGCCGCCCACAAAAGCCGGCGCGCCAGGCGATTCGGGGGTACGTGCCTTGATGGTCACTGTGTCATTTTCGGTTCCCAGCACAACTTCTCCCGGGCAACTGTCCAAACCCACCAGATATTCTTCTTCAGTCCAGACGATGCGCCGGTTGGTGTCCTGACAGAACATACCCACTTCTACGGCAAATTCCAAGCCTGCCTGGAAGATGCGATCTGCCAGGCCATCGTCGGATGGCACAATCGTTGATCGGTCGAACTTGAGGTCATATTTCTTGATCAGTTTTTTGACTGTTGAAGTGATCAACTTGGCCTCGAAGTCTTTCTCATCGATGATGGGGCCGGTCTCAGCCCGGTGGAGGATGTCTAAGAGACGTCCACGATTCTTCATTATTTTTCTCCTTCAATGGCAGCCAACACCCGTTCAGGGGTCAGCGGAATTTGTGTCATACGTACACCCGTGGCATCCGAAATCGCGTTCACTACGGCCGGGGCTGTGGATAACAAAGAGGGTTCACCAATTCCCACCGCGCCGTGGGGCCCCAGGGGTTCGGGGATCTCAAGCAATTTGGTGATGGTCTCGGGCGCGTCCATGGAGGTCGGGATCAAGAAACTCTCCAGAGAATCGCTCAGGGTGCGACCTTCTTCAACAACCAGTTCTTCCATCAGAGAATAACCAGTACCCATGGTGCAGGCCCCTAGCAGCTGGCCATAGGCGCCGCCATAATTGATGATGCGGCCCACATTCTGGACAGCGACAATCTTTTCGACCGTCACTTCACCGGTCTCGATATCTACCAACACCTGGGCGATCTGCGTGCCAAAGGCCGAGGGACCAACGCCGACATAATCGCTCTTCCCAGATATCTCCTCGGGAAATTCCATGGCATAAAAGCCATCGGCATGCATGGGACGGTTGGCAAAAGTGGCCTTGGCAGCTAATTGGGGAATTGTGTAATTGAGCAGTTCACCCTCGGCATACAGACGTCCACCTTTCAGGGATAAAATATCCATGGGTAAGCCTGTTTCTTCAGCTGCGGTTTCCAACAAACTGTTGCGGATCACGGCTGAGGCCCGGAGCACGGCGTTCCCAGAAACAAAGGTTTGACGGGAGGCTGCGCTGGCTCCTGCATCCAGTGTTTTGTCTGTATCCGGGCCGATGACGCGCACCGATTCCAGATCAACGCCCAATGTTTCAGCCGCCATGGTTGCCAAGGTAGTGAAGACACCCTGGCCCATATCTACAGCTGCAGTGCGCAAGACCACTGTCCCATCTGTTGCCATTTCGACAATCACACCCGCATTATCTTGCCCCCTGCCAAATCCAATCACAAACCAGGTTGATGACAATCCCCAACCACGCCGCAAATTCGGGGCCGGTTGCCGTTCGAGCTGATCACGATTTTCCCAGTCTGCCATTTTTGTGGCTTCTGCCAACCCCACTTTGATAGCCCCCACCTCGCGGATCGTAGCTCCCATAGGTGTCGGCTGACCTTTCTCGATGGCATTGCGCAGCCTGACTTCCAGGGGGTCCAGGCCAAGCTTTTTCGCCAGAGCATCCATCTGGCCCTCGTAGGCTAAGGCAACCTGCGGTCCGCCGAAGCCGCGCATCGCCCCACCAACGGGGTTATTGGTTCGCACACAAAAACTTTCTATACGCGCATTAGGTACATAATAGGGACCAGTGGAAATTGAAGCGCCGAAGCCCATGATATAACGGCCGGCGTTCTCGTAGGGGCCGGTATCACCAATAGTCTCGATCTGTACCGCGGTGATCTTTCCATCCGATTGCGCACCCAGCCGGTGCTTTACGATCACCGGCAAGCGCTTGACATGGGTCAAGATCGATTCTTCACGCGTGCGAATGATCCGAACCGGCTTTCCCGTCGCCTGGGTCAGCAGAGCGGCATGGATCTGAACGTGGGCTTCGTCCTTGGCGCCAAAGCCGCCTCCAACAAAGGGTGTGACTACCCGCACACTGTGTTCCGAAATATGCAACGCCCGGGCAATCTGCATGCGGTCGCGATGGGGGGCCTGATTTGAAGCGTACACCACGATCGTGCCATCCAAATCGGTATATGCCAAAGCCCCTTCAGGCTCGAGGAAAGCGTGCTCGATCCATTGGGTCTGATAGGTATTTTCTATAACCACATCGGCAGCTTCGAAGCCAGCATCGGCGTCACCAAGCTCAAACAATGCGCTGGGAATGACATTGTCATAACCTGGTAGCGCGACCGGCGCATTGGGCTTCATCGCTTCTACAGGATCATAAATACCCGGCAAAGGTTCATACTCCACCACAACGGCATCCAAGCCTGCTTGGGCAGCATCTTCATCGACAGCGGCCAAAGCCACAACCGCGTCACCAAGGTAATTGACGCGATCGGCAGCCAGCAGCGGCATATCGGCCTCGTGGTAAAGATAACTGTTCTCGCCGGGTATGTCGGCATGCGTCAGCACAGCCACAACGCCAGGCACCGCACGCGCTGCAGCAACATCGATCTTGAGAATATTGGCACAGGGATGAGCGCTGTACAAGAGCTTGCCGATCAGCATATCCGGCATGTGGAGGTCCTTGATGTAGCGCGCATCGCCGGTCAGCAGCTGTTGGTGTTGTATTGCAGGAGCGGGAACGCCGATCACATCACTGGACATCATTCACCTCCTGCATCATCGCTGCGGCATGCTCCACTGAATCAATGATGGGAGCATAGCCGGTACAACGGCACAAATTTCCGGCGATGGCCCGTTGAATCTCTTCGCGGGTGGGGTCCGGTTTCTTTTGCAGCAGCGCATAACTTGACATCAACACCCCAGGGGTGCAGAAACCGCACTGCAAACCCCATTTCTCAGCGAAGGCTTGCTGCAGTACGCCCAACTCGCCTTCGGAAGCCAGCCCTTCGATGGTCAGCAATTCCTTCCCATCGGCCTGTGGTGCCAGCACGAGACAAGAATTGACAGCCTTTCCATCCAGGAGAACAACGCATGCGCCGCAATCCCCCTGGCTGCAGCCATCCTTTGTTCCTGTCAATCCCAGATCCTCCCGCAAAACGTGCAATAGGGTCTGGTGAGGCGCGGTTGTTACCTTTCTTTGCTTTCCATTCACAGTAATTTGTATTTCTACGTCAGCCATAAATGTATCCTTCAAAAACCAGGGTTTACTTCAGCAACATCGCTGCCCGCTGATTGTGTCTCTCCACGTGCTCTCCAAGATCGATGGTTTGCAAGCGACCCTCTTTGACGATGAACTTACCACCAATGACGGTGTAATCTGCTGTCACAGGTGCACAGAACACCAGCACTGCCAGGGGGTCATGCAGCGCTCCCGTAAAGGCAAGCTGATTAAGATTGACAGCAAAGAAATCTGCGCACTTACCCACTTCCAGCGAGCCAATGTCGTCGCGTCCCAGCACCGCGGCACTGCCGCGCGTGGCCACGCGCAACGCCTGGCGAGCCGTCATCAATGGAGACGAATATTCGCCAGACAATGATGCCCCTTCCAGACCCGCAGACAACCGTGAGAGCAGCATGGCCTGACGCACTTCGCCCAGCATATGCGAGCCGTCGTTGCTGGCCGAGCCATCCACGCCCAAGCCAACCTTGACACCCGCAGTGAGCATCTTGAGCAGCGGCGCAATCCCCGAAGCCAGACGCATGTTCGAACTGGGGCAATGGGCCACCCCGCAGCCGGTTCGGGCATATTGGGCGATCTCGGCATCGTTGACGTGCACCGAATGCGCAAACCAGACGTCCGAGCCGATCCAATCGACCTGCTCCATATAGGCCACCGGCCGGTGACCGAACAGCTCAATGCAAAACTGCTCTTCGTCCTCGGTCTCCGCCAGATGTGTGTGCAACTGCACACCGTATTCCCTGGCCAAGGCCGCACTGGCCTTCATCAAGTCACCGGTAATGCTGAAAGGCGAACAAGGTGCTAAGACAACCTGGGTCAGCGAGCCAGGGTTGGGGTCGTTATACTGCTCGATCAACCGCTGACTGTCTTCGAGAATGAAATCTTCATCTTCGACAACACTGTCCGGGGGCAAGCCGCCGTCACTCTCGCCGCGGCTCATCGAACCCCGGCTGGCGTGCAAGCGCACTCCGATATCCAACCCGGCCTGAATCTGGTCATCCAACTTCGATCCGTTGGGGAAGATATAGAGATGATCCGAGGCCGTGGTGCATCCCGAGAGCGCCAGCTCCGCCAGCGCTGTGATGGTCGATACGTAGATATCTTCTGGCTGCATGCGCGCCCAGATCGGATACAGGGTCACCAACCAGTTGAACAGGTTGGCGTCCTGGGCAGCAGGCACAGCCCGGGTCAGGGTCTGGTAGAAGTGGTGATGGGTGTTGATCAGGCCCGGCAGCACCACATGGCCCGACAAATCGAGCACTTCGTCGGCTTTCGTGGGCAGCTCCGAGGTTGGACCGACCTGCTCGATGAAGCCGTCCCGGATAAACAAGCCCCCCTCGCCAATCTCGCGTTCCTGGTCATCAAATGTGGCCAGCAGAGTTGCATTTCGAATGAGTAAGGTTGACATAATTTTCTCCTAACTATCTCAATTATGCGTAATCACATGTCAGATGTTTATAACCGTTTCCAAGGTCTGACCTGCAGTGTGCCGTTGATCAGTTCCTTGGAAATCTTATTGTGGTGGCTCATAACCATTGGCAGATCAAGTGTGGTGATTTGCCCACGATCAATGACGACACGACCATTAATCACCGAGTAATTGACGTTGACTGGGTGGCAAAAGATCAATGAAGCGGTCAAATCTGCTGAAGTGCCGATAAAGCCAATCTGATCCAGGTCATAGGCGACAAAATCTGCCGCCATGCCGGGAGCCAAGTGACCGATATCATCACGCCCCAGCACTTTTGCGCCGCCACGGGTAGCCATTTCCAGCGCTTCGCGCGCTTTCAGGGCATCAGGCCCGCCCAGCACGCGCTGCAACAACAGGGCTTGTCTTGCTTCCGCCAGTAGATGCCCGGCATCATTGGCTGCCGCGCCATCAACGCCCAGGCCGGTAGGTACACCGGCATCCAGGAACTTCCGAATGGGCGCGATCCCAGCTGCTGTGCGCATATTGGAATTGGGGCAATGACAAATGCCCGTTTGCGTGCGGGCGAACTGCTCGATTTCACCGTCATCCAACATGCAACAATGCGCGTGCCAGACATCATCGCCTATCCAACCGACATCCTCAGCATATTCTCCCGGGCGCATGCCAAAGGTCTCCTGGCTGTACTTGATGTCTTCCGGGTTTTCGGCCAGGTGGGTGTGCATGCGCACACCATAACTACGCGCCAGCTTGGATGATTCACGCATCAAGTCCTGGCTGACGCTGAAGGGTGAACAGGGAGCCAGTCCAACCCGCATCATGGCGTAGCGATCGGGATCATGGTAACTCTCGATCAAGCGGCGCGAATCCTTCAATATTTCTGCTTCATCTTCTACAACTCGGTCGGGGGGCAGTCCCCCTTTGCTCTCACCGATACTCATACTGCCGCGCATGGCATGGAAGCGCATACCAATCCGCTCAGCGGCTTCTATTTCTTCATCCAAGCGACAATCATTGGGGTAAATATAGAGATGGTCGCTGGCTGTGGTGCAGCCGGAAAGCAGCAGTTCAGCAAGTCCGGTCAATGTGGAGTAATACACGCCTTCAGAAGTCAATCCAGCCCAGATGGGGTACAAGGTTTGCAACCAGATAAACAGCGTTGAATCCTGGCACTTTGGGATCACCCGCGTCAAACCTTGGTAGAGATGATGATGGGTATTTACCAATCCAGGTATGACAACGTGGTTTTCTACATCGAGCACAAGGTCAGCACTGCCGGGCAGCTCATGAGAGGGCCCAACTTGCTCGATCACACCGTCACGCACAAACAGTCCCCCGCCTGGAATCTCGCGCCGTTCATCATCCATGGTGGCCAGCATGGCCGCGTTTTTGACCAGAATCGTGCTCATGTTTCACCTCTGAAGGGGATCTTATTCATTGAAACCAAGACCCAATCCTATCAACTCATTTTTGACTTCGTCGTACAAACCCTGCCATTCCGGTGTTGGTTGGATTCTCTCAACATCATAGACTTCATCAAAAGGTTTTCCGATAGGTTTTTTTTCCAGGGCAGGTTCATAAAGGTCAGACAGTTTTTTCACGATTTCGTTCGCTTCAGTTCTCTCCATACCCTGTGCTGCGTGGGCAACCTCGCCACAGATCTTTGAATCCAAACCGCTGGCGTGCTTATGGTTGACACCACTGGCAGACATACTGGACTCCACCACCGATATGCCGGAAGCCACATTGGCGATGGTCAAGGCAGAATTTTCATAGAGAATTGATTTCGTCCCAGGTCCACTGGCAGGTTTGTTCATCGATGCCAGGATCAGGTTTGTATTCCGAGAAAGCGCTTGGAATGCCAGACTCTGGGCCCATATTTGAGGCGTTGTAGAGCCGCAATGCAGATTGGGGTGCGCAGAACTCACGCTGAGGGTGGTACCCATATAGTTTTGGTTCAGAAGAATGGGCCCCGCTGTTAATCCAATGGCCATGCCTTCCGGGCCGCCGAAAAATCCACCATAGATAACATTCAGGTAAGCTTCCATGTTGCCACCAATTCGGGTGGTGTGGGCCACTTTTGAGAGCAGTTCGTAATTAGTCTTGAACTCGCTGATCACCGAGCAGTGATGCCAGTCACTGGGACTGAAAGCGCCACAGGATGGGGATATCTGTCCTGCTGCTGTAGATGAAATAGTTACACAGGCAACTCCCATCCCCGGTCTACCGGCCGTACGTACAACCTTTTTGGCGAGGTCGGCTTCCTTCCAACCGCCCAGAATTTCCCAGGGAGAGCCTGCTTTGATCGGCATGCCGTGAACGGACAATATGGATGCCGGTTCGAGCAGATCAATAACAGGCTCCTGGGCGTAGCTGAGCATCATGGGCACAAACAGCTCATCGGAAACCGATACGCCAACTGCGCCTCCCGAAACCACAACCGGGGCATCATCTTCGGGAACACGCGCCAGCAATTTAACAGCATCATAACCCTCGCCGATCACGGCCTCGCCGGGACAGAATTGAATACCTTCATCATATTCCCGGCGAGACCATATTATGCGGCGGTTGGTATCCTGGCAGAACATGCCCACTTCCACGGCCAATTCCATCCCGGCTTCGAAGAGGCGGTCTGCCAAATCATCATCGCTGGGAACAACAGAATCACCATCAAAATGGATTCCATATTCCTTAATCAGTCTTTGAACCGTTGACCGGATAAGTTGAGCCTCGAAGGATTTTTCTTCGATCAACGGTCCCGTTTCGGCCCGACGGAGAATTTCCGGCAGCCGGCCTCGATGTTTCATAAGGGCAAGCCTAATCCAATCGCTTCTTCCTTGACCTCGTCATACATGGCCTGCCATTCGGGTTTGGCCTCGAATTTCTCAAGGTCGTAGACATCGGTGACGATTTTGCCAACATCCGGATTCTTGATGGCATCTTCGTACTTAGGCAAAACAGCCTTGGCAATTTCGTTGATTTTGTCTAATGGCATCCCTGATGCGGCATGGGCAACTTCAGCCACCCACTTGCATTCCAGTGGACTCAGGTAATCGTCCAGCTTACCGCCCGCCGAACGCGGGCCGGTTGAAAGCGATACGCCAGAGGCGGAAAGCGCTGCCTGTCCTACCAATGTTTCATACAACAACGTCTTTGTTCCCGGACCAGAGACCTGATTGGCGATTCCCTGCGTGATGATGCTGGTGTTGCGGCTCAAGGCTTGATGGACAACCGACATCGCCCAAACACCTTCGCGATTGACGTTAGAAAGATAGCGAATATCGTAAAGCTCGCCGCCACCAACATCCGCCAGCAATATCGGATATTGAAGCAATCCGGCTGCAATACTCGAGATAGCTGCGCCTTCAGGCGGGCCGGGCATTCCGCCGATCATTCCCGGCGAACCGGCGAAAATCATCCCGCCCACGTTCAGCGTGTGGACGACTTTGTGCAGCGTCTGGTAATTGACCTTTAATTCCGATGGATAAAGAATCAAGGACAGGTCTGTTGTAGGCAGCGCACCTGCGATACCGTATCCGCCGAACTGGCCGTACTCAGTTACCGCTGAAATTTGCCCCACGCCGCCCATACCCGGTCGGCCAACTTTCTTCCGGATTTCGACGTGCATTTTGGCCTGCTCAAAACCCACCAGAGTTTCTGAGGGCGCATCGGGGATGACATCGATACCACGAATCGATTTAAGAGAGCCGCCTTCCAATAGGTCGACCTCTTTCTGACGGGCAATGCCCTCGGTTACCAGCGGCCAAACTTCTTCCGACATGGTGATACCCAGCGAGGCGATCATTTTTGTGGGATAGGGATCTGAAGGCATACGCGCCTTGATGACGGAGGCATCTTCCCCATAACCGACGGTGATTTCAGATGGCGCGGCTTTGATGGCCGCATCCAATTCCTCTTCAGAGACTTTAATGATGCGGTCGGTAGTCTCGCACAGCATGCCTAATTCCAGCGCCAGCTCATAACCCGCTTTGAAAAAGCGATCCGCTAATTCACTATCCTGGTTGACAGGATTCTCCTGATCGCAGGTTTTGGCAAGGTCATATTTATTTAGTTTTTCGCGTACGGCCTTGGGAATGCGCTTGACATCCCATTCTTTAACGGTGCAGTATTCGCCGTTTTGTGAGCGGTCTAAAATTTTGATGATTTCCGGCTTATTCATTATTCTCTCCAAGAATTAAGTTAATGCGCCCAGCACAAGGGGTTTGTCAAAAGGCGGTTTTGCATCACCGCTCATCACCTGACGGGTCAGTTCGGCAGCATCACCGGCATCACGGCCGTAGCCATCGGCGCCGATATCAGCAGCCCATTCGGGGGTCACCGGGCCACCGCCCACGATGACGTAGAAATTCTCACGATTACCCGAATCAACCAACGTCTTGACGATTTGGCTGAATAGTGGCTGGGTGGTCGACAGCAAGGTCGAAATAGCAACAACATCAGCCTTTTCATCGATAGCGGCACGCACAAAATCCTTAGGGGTCACATCGGTGCCCAGGTCTTTAACTTTGAAACCGGTGGCCATCAAGTATGCCGCGACGATGTTCTTGCCGATATCGTGCATGTCGCCTTGAATGGTGCCGATGACGACCGTGCCTCCAGCAGAGGCATCCAGATCGTCCAAGGAAATATGTGGCACGATCACATCCGAGGCTGCCCGGGCAGCGTCGCCGATCATGATCAATTCCGGCAGGAAGAGATCGCCATCCTGGAAGGCTTTTCCGACACCTTCCATGGGCTCGTTGATGGCCTGCTTAATAAGCGTGGATGGGTCCAGGCCTGCATCAATAGCTGCCTGAGCTTTAGCAGCGGCCTGATCCTCGTCGCCATCTACAATCACTTGCCTTAAGGCATCAATCAATTCTTTGTTTGTCATATCATTTCTCCGTGTATGTTAGATTTCTTCTTTCAAGTCTTGCGCACGGATTGTCTGTTTTAGACTTAAGACATCATCCTCGGCAGGATTACGCTTAAGGTTGCTATTTCCAATGCGTCCGATTTTTTCCAATCCAAGGCGTTCAAAGAACTAATCAGCTCTTCTCTGAACTTCCACTTGCATGGAAATCTCATAAACATTAGCTAAACTTATTCACACCTCCTTTGGTGTTCTCCGAATTTGATCCTCAATAATTTGATATCTATCTATATTGCCAATGTGTTCTGAAGTGTGTTAACTCAAGCCGATCAAATAATTCATCAGCCCTGGCTTGAACTTCCTCCATCACAGCTATTTCGTCGACCAAGGTACAGCGTCCATCCTCATAGACGATTTGGCCGTCAATAATGGTCATTTCAACATCAGAACCGCGGCCGTTATAAACTAATGAACCGAGTGCGTTATTAAAGGGTCGGGTTTGGGGTGCTTCTAGATTGATCACGGCAATGTCAGCCAATTTGCCGGGAGCTAACTGACCTGCTTCGATACCTACATATTTTGCGCCTTCGATGGTCGCCATTTCAAGGGCATCTGTGGCTTTGGCTTCAGTGGGATCAAGGGTGTTGACACGCTGGAGCAGCACAGCAGTGCGCATCGCCAGGATCAGATCCTGATTGCCACAGCATGAACCATCGCTACCCAATCCAACTACGGCACCAGCGGATCTCAAATCTGGCAGACGCATAATCCCGGTGGCCAAATATTGATTACTCACCGGGCAATGGGCAACACCGGCACGTGCTTCACCGAGCAATTCAACATCTTTATCTTCCAACCAGATCGCATGCGCAAAGGTGCCATCTTTCAGTAACCCTTCCTTGTGCAACCACTCGACTTGCCCGACACCGTAATGTTCCAAATATTGCCCCTCTTCACCGTCGTCTTCCGCGAGATGGGTGTGCCAACGAGTGCCGAACTCGCGCGCCAGCTCTACCGCGCGAACGAGAAGGTCTTGCGGATTATAGGAGACGCACTCGGGTGTTGGCCAGACCGTAACTTTACTGCCTGGGGGACGCGCTTCCATAGCAGCCCTTGTGATTTCGATCTCATCGTCGACGCTGTACATGAAGGTACGTTCGAGATTATAGCCATACGATTTTGAGATTTTCGTGGGGTGGGCGTACAGCCCCCGAGCGACTGCGCCTCTCAGGCCAGTACTCTCAATCGCATCGGCAACGGCCAGCGTGGTCTTCAGATCAGTGGGGGCGTAATGATTATCAATTATGCAGGTAGTGCCGTTGCGAATGGCTTCTAGCGCACAATTGGTAACCGCTGCAACTACCTCCTCACGGGTAACTTTGTCTCCAAAGGGCTGTAATAATTGGCTCAGCCAGGGCCAAAGTTTCATGCCCTCGCCAACACCCCGCAGCAGTGATTCGAAAAGATGGTTGTGACAATCAATAAAACCGGGGGTAATTAATTTGCCTTGGCAGTTTATGGTTCGCACTGCCCTGTAGTCAGCCAGATCCTCAACTGACCCAACGGCCAGGATTCTTTCCCCTTGGGTTGCAACGGCACCCGGGTCAAATACTCTCCGCTCATCATCCACGGTGATAACGATTCCACAAGTTAGCAGCACATCGCAATGTTTTTCGACGCTCATACTCTTGGCATCCATTTGAGATCAAACATCCCTTACCGCTTCGACCATGGCCTGGACATTCTCCGGTTTGGCTTCATCGGGGATGCCGACACTGCCATCGACGATCAAGCCGCCTTTCGGGCCAAACATATCGATCAGTTCTTTAACATCATCTTTGACCTGTTCAGGAGTTCCAGTGGACAGCAATGCCGAGGATACGCCTCCCCAGAAGCACTGCCGGTCGCCCATGATCTCCAGGGCTTGTGCCCTGTCGATGCGGTCATAATGGATCGGCACTTTGCCTTTGGGCAGTTCGGCCAAATAGGGTAACCTGGGGGTGTAATCGCCTTGCACGTGCATGATGGGAGTCAGGCCTGCTTCGACCAAACCCAACACAACCCGGTGGAGGCTGGGCCAATAGAACTGCTCGAAGTGCTGATCAGACATAAATCCCGCCGCGCCTCTATGGATCCAGATAAATACGCGCGGGTTATCGATGGCTTCCGCCCAGGCAATCGCCGCTTCGATCTGCGGCTCGACATACAAATCCACAGCCGCCAGCAGCTTATCGGGCACTCGGAACATATCCAGCATCACCCCGCGCAAGCCGCGCAGAAAATCAGCCACAATATCAAAGGGGGGTGTGAAATTGGCACCATAGGAAACCGGATACCCCAATTGCTGCATTTCTACGACATAGTCGGCTTCAGCCTGCATCGAGGCCTGGGATGCCTCGGCCAACTGCTTGAGAGTCTCCAACATGCGGATCTGCTCATCATAGGCCAACGCTGGACCCAGGAAGATCGGATCGGGGCCAATGGCATAAAATGGCGACAGATCTGCCAGAGGCTCCAGGCCAGATGTCATGCGCGGCCACAGCACCCGCAGGGTAAAGTCATTGGGGTTGGCCAGGAACTGATCATATTCATCAGCCAGCAGGTATTCCTTCTCGACAAACTGGAAGGTCATATCATCGGGCAGGCCCCCACCCGGCCATTTATAGTGCTTTGCTCCCAAAATCGAATACCACTGCGCCGGGTACACCCCACACTGCAGAGCGATGTCGAAGTCAAAGCGCAGCAGCGATTCTTTCAATGCAGCATAGCGCCCGGAGTGATCCAGCATGGCATCTTTGTTGGACATGCCTGCTAATTTGGTGGAAAAGAAATGATCCGAACTGGGCCCAACTAACACACGATCTGGAGATTCCAGATGTAAGGCTTTGTTTAGATGATCCAATCGGGATTGATAATCAAGTTGCTTTGCTTGTGTCATGGTGTATGTTTATTTTCAAGCGCGTCCAGAATATACTCGGGGGTTATGGGCAATTGTGTAACAGGTACGCCGATGGCATCCGCAATAGCATTGGCGATGGCAGCTGGTGCAATATTTGTGGGTGGCTCGCCAATCGGTTTTGCACCCAGGGGTGCCTCATCTTCTGGGAGTTCAACCACATCGGCAAAGATCTGAAAAGAATCGAACGCCGTCGGGATCAGGTAACTCTCTAAGGAATCGGTTTGGATCACCCCTTGGTGGACAAGCAACTCTTCCATTAGGCTGTATCCTGAAGCCATAGTCACAGCGCCTTCGATTTGCCCACGCACGCCCTTGGGATTGACCACCTGACCGATATCGTGCACAGCAATCACCTTTTCAACAGTCACTTGTCCAGTTTCAATATCCACCAGCACCTGGGCGATATGCGCACCGAAGTCAGCCAGATGCTCGTATCCTTTGGAACCATCCGGTAATTCGACTTCGGGGTAATCCATGGCATAAAAACCGCTGGCCTGCATGGGCAGATTATTCAAGTAGGCTTTGGCAGCCAAATCAGCAATGGTGAGGCTGATCCTTTCTCCCTCAACATGAACAAAGCCTTGGCGCAATTCCAACAAATCTACATCCGCGCCGGTTTCCTGGGCAGCCAAATCCAACAACACCTGACGGATGGGCTCTGCAGCACGCAGCACTGCATTTCCTGAAAAAACAGTCGCCCGGCTGGCGACAGAGGCGCCAGCATCCGCGGCCAGCGTGGTATCCGGTTTGAAGACTTTGACGTCCGCAGGCGTGACCCCTAACTGCTCAGCGACAAACTGAGCGATGACTGTATGGGTCCCTTGCCCCATGTCTGCTGCGCCGGTACGAATTAAAACCGATCCGTCTTGTGCCATATTGACCCCTGCCGAGGCGTGGTCTGTGACACCACAGCCGAACCCGATTTTATGAAATCCGGCCGCGACACCCCAACCTCGGCACAAGTGGGCTTCTGGCTGACGGGGCAATTTTTCCCGATCTTCCCAGTTGGCCAATTGGGCAACTTTCTCAAGACAAGCTTGCATGCCATCCCCATGGCTTAAAATGTACTGGGCCTGAAATTGCTGCCCGGTCTGCAAGCCGTTCAACAAGCGCAGTTCCAGGGGGTCCATTTCCAATGCACGGGCCAGTTCATCCATCTGACGCTCGAAGGCAAAGGTGCACTGCGGCACACCAAAGCCGCGGAAGGCACCCCCGATTGGGTTATTGGTCAGCACCGTATACGCCTCCGAACGGGCGTTTGGAACGTAGTAAGGGCTGACACCGTAACCCGCCATTACCATCATGACTTCTTCCCCGGCGTTGACATAGGGCCCGGTATCGCCAATCCCGACCATATGAATGGCGGTCAGCTTTCCATCTTTGGTTGCCCCGGTGCGGTAGCGGATCTTTGTCAGATGGCGCTTGACGTGCGTGCGGATCGACTCTTCGCGGGTCTTCACAATTTGCACCGGGAGACCTGTCTTCTGAGCCAGCAAGGCGGCGTGGATCTGGATATGGGCTTCATCCTTGGCGCCAAAGGCACCACCGATATGCGGCGTGATCTCACGCACCATGGCTTCGGGAACACCTAACGCGCGCGCGATTTGAATGCGGTCACGATGGGGAGCCTGCGCCGAAGCATAGACCACCATCGTGCCATCAAAATCGACGTACGCCACCGCCGACTCGGTCTCCAGCATGGCATGCTCTTCGAAGGGGGTTATATAGGTGTTCTCGATGATCACATCGGCTTCGTCGAATCCCGCTTCGATATCGCCCCAGGCTTCCACAAAATGGCTGTGGGTGTTTTCTTTCTCGGCCCAAACGCGGACTGCCTCGGGTTTCATGGCCTCTTCGGGGTCGAAGATGCCCTCCAGAGGTTGGTACTCCACCTTGATGGCTTCCAGGGCAGCCTGGGCGATTTCCTCGCTCTCTGCAGCAACCATGGCTACCGCATCCCCGATATAGCGTACTTGATCTTCAACCAGGAGAGGCTGATCTGGATACCAATACAGGTAGCTGTTCTCTCCAGGGATATCAGCACCGGTCATCACAGCCGCCACACCCGGTATTTGGCGTGCTTTTGTCACATCCAGTTTTAGAATGCGTGCGCAGGCGTGGGGGCTGTAAAGCAGTTTGCCCACCAGCATGTTTGGGAATTCAAGATCAGGACTGTAAACAGCCTTGCCCGTGACCACATCCCGGGCGCCCACGGCGGCAATATCTTTCCCTACTACGTCAAAACCTGGCATGAACAATCCTCCAAATTATCCCTGGCGCGGCAGCACCAGATAAACACCTACGACCATCAGCACGATACCGGCAATGCGCGGTAAGCTCAAAGGGACCCTTTCATAACCACCGATCCCCATAGTGTCAATTAGAATAGCCAGGGTCATCTGTCCAAAGAGCATGGCCATGTTTCCAGCAGCAACCCCTACCCGCGGCATGGCATAGGCTACCCCAGCAACCGCCACAATGATCAAAACAGCCACCACCGCCGAAGCCGGCAAAACGCCTTTGGTGTTATCCCAGGTCAAAGTGCCGCGCATGTATAGAAAGGCAATCGCAGGGACAGCGATCAGTGCAGCAACAGCATGCTCCAGCAAACTGGCACTTATTGCGCCAACGGAACGCCCGATGAAACCCTCGATCGATGTCACAATGCCGAAAACGCCACCGCTGAGCGCGGCCACAATCACTCCCAAATTAAATCTCTGACCCATTTCAATCTCCTTTAGTTGTCATGACGTACCAAACTAGAGAGATGAACTAATTACACGTTCAATCTCATCAACAGCCTAACTTAGAGCTTCCCTAACAGCATCTTGCATTTTTCAACGCCATCGGCGGCCGAACTGCCGTATGCGTTAGCACCCATTTCTTCGGTGATATCTGGTGTAGTGGCGGCGCCACCAATGATCACAGCAAATTTCTCGCGGATGCCCTTGCCCACCAGCATGTCGCCGACATCTTTCATGTAGGGTAAACAGGTAGTCAGCAGGGCGGACATACCGATGATATCCACACTTTCCTGCTCTGCTCGGGCGATGATGTCCGACGGAGAGACGTTGGTGCCCAGATCGATCACATTGAAGCCGTTGACCTTGAGCATCAGGCCAACCATGTTCTTGCCGATATCGTGCAGGTCGCCCTGGACGGTGGCCAACAGCACTTTTCCTAACGACATATCCGCATCGCCCTGGGCCTCAGCCACAGCCGGGTTGATCACTTCGGTGTTGACCTTTTCGACGGTGTCCGCGGCGGTGACCATCTCAGGTAAGAAGATATCCAGGGTCTCGAAGCGCTTGCCAACGTCCTGAAGTGAGGGCGCGATGCAGTTCTCGAAGAACTCTACCGGTGTGGCTCCACCCTCTAAACTCTCACGCGCTAAGGTCACGGCACCGTCTTCGTCGCCAGCCAGCATCATTTCGATAAATTTCGGTTGCAGGGTTTCCCAGTTACTCATTTCAAACTCCTTATTCTATTTGTCAATTTATTCACCGCTAAGACGCAAAGTTCGCAAAGCGTCTACTAATTTTTTCTTCGCGGGCTTGGCATCTTGGTGGTATAAGTTTAATTATGCCGTTGCCGCTGTAGCTTCGATGGCTTCAACGATCTCATTGTAGCCAGTACAGCGGCACAGGTTGCCCGCCACAGCGGCTTTGATCTCAGGCTGGGTGGGGTCGGGATTCTTCATCAGCAATGCATAGGCCGACATCAACATCCCGGCGGTACAGTAGCCGCATTGAAAAGCCCATTTGTCGATAAATTGCTGCTGCAAAGGGTGCAGCTTACCAGCCTGCTCAAGGCCCTCAACTGTCAGCAGATCAGCACCTTCTGCCTGGGGAGCCAGGATCAAACAGGAATTGACCGCTTCCCCGTCCATCAGGACCACGCAGGCACCGCAATCTCCCTGGCCGCAGGCCTCTTTGGCACCTTTCAATTTGAGATCATCGCGCAGCACGCTGAGCAAGGTGCGGCTGGGTTCAGCTTCAATCACAACCGGCTTGCCATTGACAGTGAAACGCACGGTGCTTTTTGCCATCTACACCCCCTCCTCGATCTGTTCCCAGGCCGCGACCAAAGCCCTGCGGGTCAGCACACTGACCATTTTCGACCGGTACTCTCCGCTAGCGCGGATATCTGTAATGGTTGAAGCTTCGGTTCTGGCGACATTCCCGGCCTCGGTGAAGAGTTCAACACTTGGCAATTGGCCGATGAGCACTGCTTCCGCTTCAACAGCTCGTACTGGGGTGGGCGCAACGGACCCCAAGGCAATTCGGGCTTGGGAGATTTTTCCGCCATCATCCAGGGTCAATCGGGCCGCGGCGCTGACCACGGCGATCGCCATGGCCCGGCGCTTCCCCAATTTGATAAAGGATGATGATGTATTTTGCGAAATGGCTGGGATGCGAATTTCAGTCATGATCTCATCAGCTTCCAGAACCGTGGATCCTGGACCAGTGAAAAAATCCGCCAAGGATACATCACGCTGCGTGTCAGCTTTTGCCAACACAACCACAGCATCGTAGACCATCAGCGGGGGCACTAAATCTGCCGCGGGGGAGGCATTGACCAGGTTGCCGCCTACAGTGCCACGGTTTCTGATGGGAGGGCCAGCGATATCCTTTGCAGATTCGATCAATGCGGGACAGTGCTCCGCCAACAATTCGGATTCCAGGACTTCAGTGTGGGTGGTACTTGCCCCGAGGCGAATCCCGTCTCCGAGCATTTCAATGCCACCCAAACCAAGCAATCGTAAATCGACCAGTAAGGAGGGTTCAATCATCCTGGAACGCATGCGAGGTATCAGATCTGTTCCTCCAGCGATGATCTGCACCCCTTCGGATAGTTGCCCCAAGGTTTGGAGTGCTTCGGCTAAAGATTGTGGAGCAAGGTAATCAGGTTTGTTCATACACCTCTCCTCTTACAAATCAGAGTTCGAGTCCAAGTTCTTTTATTTCTTTGAAGACTTCTTCATAGACAGCCTGCCATTCTGGCACAGGCTCCAGGGTATCCATGTTATACGTTTCGCGGAAATGCTTGCCGAGATCTGCCGTGGGTATTTTTTCGGCATATTTGGTAACCAATTTCTGGACCAGCGCATTGCCATCTTTTCGGCTCATGCCCTCGGCTGCATGGGCAACCTGAGCGCAAAAACGCGCTTCCAGGGGCGAAGTGTGCCCCATATTACGGCCCGTTGCCGACTGCACCGATTTAATATAGTCCACGCCCGAGGTAACGCCAAGGATGGCCATTGTCGCCACTTCATAAAGGATTTCGCGCACACCGGGTCCGTGGGCCGGGCGGATGTGGATACCGTTTAACAGATGGGTGTTGCGGGCCAGGGCCTGGAAGCTGAGCGCCTGGGCTGCCAGCATATCGGGATGCGTATCGCAGCTCAAGTGAGCATGGCTGGGACCAGCGTTGACCGTGTCCCCAAACAGGCAAGCTCGCAGCATGATGCACCCGGCCGCATTCCCAATGGCCACCCCCTCTTTGCCGCCCAGATAGCCGCCGTAGATCGGGTCGCAGAATGTATGCGCCACGGAGCCGGTCTGGTAAAAGTGGGTCGCCCGGGTCAGGTCGGCGTACGATACTTTTAATTCGCTGACAAAGGAAGCATGATGCCAATCGCTCTGCCGGTAAGCTCCGTAGCTGGTGGCAGCCAGTTCGATGATCTCACTGCCCGAGGTGGCCGCGGCCCCGATGCATACATCCGGGCGACCAGCTCGTTTCGCGGCGGCGCGCGCCAAATCGGCCTCGCGCTTGGCAGCCACGGCCTCCCAAGGGGATTGGATACGAATGGTGCGTCCTAAGGCGGTTGAGATGGAGGGCGGCTCGATGATATCTAGCAGGCGTTCTTTGGCATAGGCCTCGACCATAGCCCCAAAAAGCTCTTCCTCAATTAGTGTGCCGTAGGCCCCACCCAGGATGGTAACTCGAGCTGCTTCTTCCGGTTTGCGAAACTTGATCACCACCTGGTCAGCCCCTTCACCGACAGGCAGTTCATTAGGAGCAGAATCCACCACCCCCTTAAGTTCCTCCTCGCTCCAGACCATCTGGCGCTTGGTGTTGAGGCAAAACACCCCCGTTTCCAAAGCCAAATCCCAGGCAGCCTGGAACAAGCGGTCGGTCAGGGAATCATCCGAAGGAATAAAATCGCCATCATCCCAGCTGATCTCATATTTCTCGACCAGTTCTTTGACTTTGGCCCCGATATATTTCTGATCCCAATCTTTTTCGTCGATGATGGGTCCCGTGTCGGCCTTTTCAAGGACGGACGCCATATATTCAAAATCCGTTTTCTGCATTTCTTCTCCTTTTGATGTTGTCGCAATAAATGCAATTTAACCCAAGACATGGTCATCGGGAACCAGCTTCTGATAGCGCTCCCAAAATTCAGGCGCGATTTCGCGCGATCGGGCTTTGATTTCGTCTTCATCAAGAGTGGTCAAGACACGGTCCTTCATCAGCACCTGCCCATTGACGATCGTGGTGGTGATCATGGATTCGTTGAAACCGAAGACATAATGGCCGGCTAAATTCTCAACCGTCATCGGCGTGCTCGGTTTATAGTCAACAAAGATCAGATCGGCATAGGCACCGGGCTCAATGACACCCACTCGGCCTTCAGTGAAATATTTGGAAGCTAACGCAGCGTTGTTGGAAATTGCTATCTGCAGCAGCTGATCACCGGGCAAGCGCCGCCCGTCGCGGTGTTTGATCTTCTGCAAGAAATAGGCTGCTTCGGCTTCACGCCACATAGTATTGGTCAAACCATCGTTCCCCAGACAGACCGGTATACCGGCTCGCAAATAGGATTCGACTTCAGCAATGCCATCGGCCGCATTCTGATTATTGCGCGGCTGGTGACTGACCCAGGAGTTGCTTTCAGCTATTAACTGCACCTCACGCGCATCGAGGTGGATCGCATGTGCCAAAATGGATTTATCGCCCAGAATATCGTGCTTCAGTAAACGGTCCACTGATCTAGTCCCGGCCATAGCCATACTACGGATTTGATCATATTCGTGCTCGGCCACATGCAGGTGGAAACCGGTCCCTTTAGGGACAGCATCTCGACAGGCAGCCAGGGTTTCATCGGAAACCGTCATGGGCGCGTGAATGCCAAAATTGGCTGCCACGCGTCCCTCAGAGATGTGCTCCTGACTGCAGCGACGCACAAAGCGGGCATTTTCCGCAATCCCAGCCTGGGCGCGTTCTGGGCCATCACGGTCAGTTACTTCAAAGCATAAGACCGAACGCAGCCCCGATTCGTCCATCGCCTCCGCGATCATGTCCAGCACACCATCAACGCAGTTTGGTGATGAATGATGATCGAAGAGCGTGGTCGTGCCGTGTTTGATGGCGTCGATGGCACCGACAAGCGCAGAATAACGCACATCTTCTTCGCTGAGTGCTTTATCGAATGGCCACCATAATTTGTGCAAAATCGTCGGCAGCGTGATCGGCGCATCCCCTGGTATAGAGATGCCGACTGCAAAGGCGCTGTAATAATGGCCGTGGGCGTTGATATTGCCGGGCATCACGTACTGGCCGCGGGCATCCAACAATTCAGACTCTTCTGGGTAGCGCGATATCATCTTCTCAGAGGGGCCAAATTTGACGATCATTCCATCTCTGATCAAAATCGCCTGACCATCTAGAATTTGGTTGGGCTCTCCCCAGGTAATCAAACAGGCATTGGTGATTAACATCTGATTTGTCCTATCAAAGATCGATCGTGCTTAAAGTTTGGGCGATGCCCATGAACCCTCTCACTGAACGTACCAATTCAGAGACTTCAATATATTCATCGGTGACATGGGCAACATGCACGGTACCTGGACCAAAGACGATGGTCGGCAGGCCGCGCTCCCCCGCGCTGCCAGAGCCATTGGTGCAGTAAGGTGTGCCGTACGTAACAGGGTCGATGCCGACGCTTTTCAATCCATCCAGGGCAAGCTGCACCCATTGAGAATCAGGATCGATGGCCCAGGCGGGATGAAAATCTTTTCGGGTAATTTTGGCACCGGTATAACAATCAAAAGACAATTCGTCATAATCAATTGACCAACCATCCAGGCCTTCAAGAGCCTGGCGGTGGATCTCAAGCACATTCTCGCGCGTCTCACCCCGCACCATGCGGCGATCGAAGATTACCTGGCAGGCATATGGGATGGTTGAAATGCTGGGGGTCGGGAGGGAACTGATGTGGATCGGTTCCATCACACTGGGCCCCAATAGGGGGTCTTCGACTGGTTCAATCTGGCGCACACGGCGGATGATCTCGACAACCTTGTCAATGGCGTTTTCACCAACTTCAGGGGATGAGCTGTGGGCGGATTTCCCCTCAGCGGAGAAGATCACCCGGCAGCGGCCCTTGTGTCCAATACCCAAGCGGCAGTCGGTGGGCTCTCCTATGACCACACCATCGGGCTGGAGGGCATCCAGGACACTTTCTAAAGCAGCCCCCTCGAGCAGTTCTTCACCGACGGTCCCCACGGCATAGACTTCACCCGCAAAGGAATCTCTGGGCAATGCTGCCAACGCTACCGTAAAGGCTGCCAAACTGCCTTTATCATCCGTAGACCCGCGCCCCCAGATTTTTCCATCGGCAATTTCAGCCCCAAAAGGGTCGTGCATCCAGGCTTTTCTATCGCCAACCTCGACGGTGTCGATATGGGCATCGAACACGATCTTAGGCCCAGGCGTACTGCCAACGCGCCGTCCGATCACATTACCAATTTCATCCCGCCAGACATCGTCAAAACCCAAATCGCGCATCCATTTCAGGGCCACGTCTGTAACAGCTTCAAGATCACCGGCCAGACCGGGTGCCCGTACCAATTCCTGTAAGTATTCAACAACTTGACGCTCAATATCGTTAGTAGCCATAGGGCCTAGACACCATCCGCAAACGCATCGATAACTTCTTTGATATTGCCACGCAGGGGATACAAGATTGGGCAGGTCACCCCGGCATCCATATATTCTTTGACTTTGGCCCGGCAGTCATCAGCCGTACCCACAGCCATGATATCGCGCACGATTTCTTCGGGGATTACGGCACTGGCGCGCTCGTAATCTTCCTCGGTAGCGGGCCAGCCCATCAGGGCTTTAGCTTTGTCGGCGATCTCCTCACTGACGCCACTGGCCTTCATGATATGCGGCTCGGTGGCAAAATAGTAAGCGGCCAGTTTCTTGCCCGAGTGCAGGGCGGAATCGGGGTCTTCATCGTCCATAGAGACCACCATCAGCTCGGGCAGATCGACATCACCGATGCTCTTGCCCGCTTTCTTGGCGCCTTTCTCTACCAGAGCAATGGCGCGTTTGACATAATCCACCGAAACACCGTAATTCAGGCAGACACCATCACAGATCTCGCCGGCCAGCTCGAGCATCTTGGGACCTGTAGCCCCAAGATAGATGGGAATATCTCGGGGAGAAGTGTCCCCGTAAACGACGTCCAGGCTGACATTTTCCAGGTTGACGAATTCGCCCTGGTAGGTGATGGTCTCCATGGTCAGCAGCTGGCGAACGGCTTCGATATTCTCGCGCATGGCCTTGAGAGGTTTACGCATCTGCACACCCACTCGGCTGGCAATCGGTTCCCACCAGGCGCCCAGGCCCAGCATCACGCGGCCGCGACCATCGACTTTGCCGCCCAACTCCCACATAGTGCTAAAGCTGGCCGCGATGACGGCCGGATTGCGGGTCCAGATGGGCAGCACACCCGAAGCTACCCGCAGGCGCTTGGTGTGCGTCAGAAAGGCGCTCATCAAGACAATACAATCCCTGGCCAGGCGGTTGTCGCCCTGCCAGATCTCGCTGAAGCCGCGCTCTTCCATGTACGTTGCCAACTCAAGTTCCTCGCGGATATCAACAATATCCTGCATGTAGATTGCCATTCGATTAGTCATTATTCTCTCCAGTAATAAAAGTACAATTGGTCATCGCGAGGATGCCGTAGGCAGACGAAGCGATCTGGATCATTGATACCAAAGCTTCAGATTGCTTCACTCCGCAAGCTCTGTTCGCAATGACAATCATAAGGTAATTCCTAACAAATCTTCCATTTCCTGGCAGACCTCTTCGTACATCGCCTGCCATTCGGGAGTGGGTTGAATGGTCTCTACGTCATAGGCTTCGGTGAAATGCTTTCCTGCCATAGCGACACCCAGTTTTTGCGATTCGGCATAGAGGGGGGTCAGATTTCTGACCAATGGATCAGCTTCAGCACGGGTCATGCCTACGCAGGCACGACCAACCTGGGCCAGGAACTTGGCTTCCAATCCAGTTACATGCCCCTCGATGCGCCCGGCGGCGGATTGGATCCCTTCCAGGATCGAGCAACCCGCCGGGACCGTTGCGACAGCCATAGCGGCGGCTTCATAGAGCAGTTCTTTGGTCATCGGTCCTGCAACCGGGCGCGGAAAGGAGGAAGTCAGCAATTTGGAATTGCGGCTGATGGCCTGGAACCCCAGCGACAGCGAGGGGATCATAGCCGGGAAGGTGCTGCAGCTCAGGTGGGCATGGCTGGGGCCTGGATTGAAGGTGGTACCGTTGAGGGTGGCTTTCATTAAAATTACTCCAGCAACAATGGCGACGGCCAAACCGTCTGCACCGCCGACATACCCACCATAAATGGTATTGTAGAAGTTGTGGGCAAAAGCACCAGTATGCTCGTAGTGCATGGCTTTGGTCAATTCAGCGTAGGCAACTTTCAATTCGGAAATAAAGGAAGCGTGATGCCAATCGGTCAGGCGGAAACCACCGTAGGTACAGGTAGCCAGCTCCCCGATCTCAGAAGGAGAATCTTCGGCGCAGCCAATGGGCATACCCTGGCGTCCAACTAACTCGAGAACTTCAAAGGAGAGCTGTGCTTCTTGCCAGCAGCCCACCGCTTCCCAAGGAGAGCCGGCTTTGATCGGTCGACCATGGGTGGTGCTCAGAGTGGCGTTATCGATATAATCCAACACGCGCTCCTGGGCATAGCTGGCCATAATAGGTACGAACAACTCCTCGGGCACCGGCGTGCCATAGGGACCGCCAATCGTAGTAATCGGGGCGTCACTATCCGGGGTGCGATGGCGAATGGTAACGCTGTCTTCGTCCAAACCGATGGTCTCCTCTTCAGGAGCCGTAGAAAGGATCCAATCCAGCTCATCCTGGGTCCATTTCATCTGGCGTTTGGTTTCCAAGCAATAGACGCCAGTCTCGCGCGCCAATTCCATGCCGGCTTCCCAGAGGCGATCAGCCAGGGCGTCATCGGAGGGCACCATGGTCTCAGCGTCCCACTGGATATCATATTTCTTTATCAGCTCTTTGATGGCCTGATTGATAAATTTAATATCCCAGTCTTTCTCTTCCAACACTGGACCGTTTTCCGCTTTGTCCAGGACGGCCAGCATGTATTCATAGGTTTCTGTCAGTTTCATGTATGTTGCTCCTTTTATTCCTTACCTTTCATTACCGCGAAGGTGCTAAGTTTGCTAAGAAAAACTCAAAATAGGATAATTATGTTATTGATAATTTATCCCGATTTGCAAGTGAATTCCGGTGTTGTGTCAGGCCGTAGGCCCGCCGTTGGCGTGAGTGAAGCGAAGGATTTGAAACTCTTTTAGGAGAGATTTTTCGCCCTTGCAGGGCTCAGAATGACAGGTCATTTAGAAAACTTTCACATGGGGTCATTTTATCTTTTCGCTTTCTAAAAAATCCTTTGCGTTCGAACTTAGGGTCACCTCTGGCGTAGCGTCTTGGCGGTTTATTTATCGTTGTTATAAAGGCACCTTTGGCGAGAACTGTGTACGGACTTCATTTTGAACCAGGATCTCGCCCTGGCGAATAACGTACAGCCGCTCGGGTTTGCGGCGTAGGGCATCAACGGCCGAGGTGGCATTTAATAAGATCAAATTAGCATCAGCACCTTCATGGATTCCGTAATCCTCCAGGCCGATATTGCGGGCGGCGTTGTAGCGCGGCATATCGAAGGCCACTTGAATTTGATCGGGCGAAGTTAGGTGTCCAGCGTGGGCGGCAATATTGGCGACTTCCATGGGATCCATCTGCCCAAAGGGGTAAAACATATTCATCAGGTCATCCTGACCACAGCAGACGTTGACCCCAGCTTCGATCAATTCGGCGATGCGAGCTATGCCGCGGCGCACAGGGATCTCATCCAGACGGCCCTGCAGCAGCAGGTTGATGGGCGTATTGCTGACCACGGTTATATCAGCTGCTTTGACCTTATCGATCACCCGGTTCAGAGTGGCTTGATCCCAGGCGGCCATGGAGGTGCAGTGTCCGGCGGTCACCCGACCCTGGAAGCCTTCTTCGATGGTTTTGTCAGCCAGCAGTTCCAATGAACGCCAATAAGGATCATCGGTCTCATCGATGTGCATATCGATATTGACACCCTTAGCCTTGGCGATCTCGAAAACGATCTCGATCTGCCGGGCGCCGTCTTCCATATTCTTCTCATGATGTGGGATTCCGCCCACCAAGACAGCACCATTTTCCATAGCTTGCCACATCAGATCAACGGACTCAGGGTTGCGGGCAAGGCCATGCTGCGGGAAAGCGATCAATTGCAGGTCAAAGACTTCTTTGAATTTTTCCCGGACCGCAAAAACGGCATGCAGCAGATCCAACTTGGCGTACTGGTCGATATCAACATGGTTTCGCATCCACAAAGTGCCGTGGGATATGGCCTCATGAATGGTTTCAGTCGCCCGTAGCATGATGTCTTCGGGAGTCAGGTTAACCTTGACTTCGGCATAAATATCGATGGCCTCGCGCAGGGTGCCGCTCTGGTTGAGGTTGTCTGGATTCCAGACCAGCGAATTCTCGATGTGGAAATGCGGCTCTATAAGCGCCGGTGAGATCATTGCCCCCTCTGCGTCAATAGAGGTCCTTCCGGGTGAGATTTCATCCGCAGAAACAAGGACAATTTTCTTATCCTGGATGCCTACATGGACGGTTTCCAAGGTCTTGTCATGGAGCGCATTGTGGAGGGTTAAATCCATAAATGTACCTCTTCTCTATTATGTACGGCCCCGTACTGCCCGCCGAGTGATATAGAAACGGAAATTATCTGTTACAAAATAAATGAAACCTGCACCCAATATCTCACCTGTGGCGGCGAAGTAGGTCTCTTCCATGTGAAAAACCGGCTTTCCCACAGAGATGGCCAGTTTGGCTGCAATCTCTTCGGTAGCTCCGATAGCAAAGATTTCTGAGCGCGTGTGAGAAAGCGACGGGTCGCTCTCATCGAACATATAGGTCAGTACTGAAACATCGTAGTTCGCCAGCTTCTCGTAAAGGCCTCTGGTATTAATGAAATAGTCATCGAAGTACATGCAGCGGGCGCCATCAATGGCTTCGATGGTCTGGACCCTGACAAGTTCAACACCGGGATTGGTATTCAAGACCTTCGCCAATTCTGAGGAAGCCTCGACGATATCGACCGCTTTTTCGACACCGGCGTGTTTGACACCTGCCGATTCTGCTAATTCCCGGAATGGCTCAAGTCGCTGCAGCCCACCGAAAAAACCTGGGCCGGTGGGGATCGACACGAATGTGCCGATGCCTTGCCTCCGGGCAATCAAACCGTGAGATTCTAGATGCCCTAATGCCTCCCGTAACGTAGATCTCGAGATACCCAATCTCTTGGCTAATTCATCTTCCGGAGGCAGCTGGGCACCGGTCTTCAATTGACCTGTCTCGATCATATTGGTAAGAGCGTCGATGGCCTGGACATATAAAGGCCGTCGATCCCGCAAACCGAGTGAGTTTCCATTATCAGTCATATTCCACCTTGGTTGTAAGTCGTCATACGTTTGACAATACAAAGATAGCAGGATTCAGACGTAGAGTCAAATTATCTGTCCCTTATGGGGAGAATTGTCACCTCTAATAGGTGACAATCACGCCCAATGCAGCCTCTGTTCAACAATGTTTTCAGCCAGGAGCTGCCCTCCCCTAACCACAAACCGGCGTGGGGGCTGCAGCCGTAGGGCATCCTGGGCATTCGATGCAGGGAACAATGTGAAATTTGCCGGGTTTCCAACCCGCAACCCGTATGCCTCAAGGCGCAGTGCTTGCGCGGCGTGCTTGCGCGGCATATCGAAGGCCGTTTGGATTTCATCGGGAGTCGAGAGATGAGCCGTCAGCGCCGTGACCAGGGCCACTTCGAGCATATCCATGCGCCCAAAGGGGAAAAAGATGTTCTTGACATCATCCAGGCCGCAGGAGACATTGACTCCGGCCTCCAGCAACTCTTTGACGCGCGTGATACCGCGCCGCACAGGTTGGGAATCGCCGCGCCCTTGCAGGTACAGGTTGATCATCGGGTTAGTAACCACAGTGATCTTCGCCTCGGCGACTTTGTCCATCACCTTTCGAGCATAATCATCGGGATAAGCAGCCAGAGCACAGCAGTGTCCTGCGATCACCCGTCCCTGGTAACCTTCTCGGATGGTGGTCTCAGCCAGCAGTTCCAAGGTCCGCGAGTCCGGATCATCGGTCTCATCGATGTGCATATCAACATCGGCATCGAACTCTTTGGCGATCTCAAAAGCGATATCGATGTGGGTCTGGGCATCTTCCTGACTGGCTTCTGCATGGGGCATGCCACCCACCACATCGGCGCCCTGGCGCATGGATTCGCGCATCCAGGGCACGCTCTCGGGGTCACGCACCAGACCCAGCTGTGGGAAGCAGACGATCTGCACGTCTACCAGGCCAACGTACTTCTCTTTGGCCTCTACGATGGGGTGCAAGAGGTTCAAGCCAGAGACCGAGTCGACATCGACATGATTGCGGATCCATCCGGTTCCGTTGGCTGAGGCTTCGGTCAGCGCCCGGCAGGCTTTTGTGTAAATTTCTTCCGCGGGTCGGTCATCCTTGATGCGGGCGTTGATCTCGATGGCTTCTTCGAGAGTGCCCGACTGATTGACATACTCATCGAGATAGGCGCAATCGAGGTGGTGATGGGGATCGATGAACAGCGGCGAGGCCATCAAACCTGAGGCAGGCATGTCGTTGTCCAGATTTTCCGGCGCAGGCAGGTTGGGCTCAATAGCCGCGATCGCACCCGCCCGGACGCCAATATCCAGGCGGGTTTCACGACCTTCAAGGAGTACATCTCGAAAGACAAGATCCATCATTAGACGTTTCAATTATGTTTTGAACTAAACTCGACAGAACGAACCGCGAAGACGCGAAGTTCGCGAAGAATTTTTAATTATCTCTTTGCGTTCGGCCAAAGGCCCGCCTCTGGCGTTGCGCCTTCGCGGTAAAAATTCATATTTTCTAATCTATACCAACCGATCCATCGGCAGACCAAGGTCGATCAATTCCTGGCGGACCTCGTCGTACATGCCCTGCCATTCGGGTGTGGGCTCGACGTTGTCGATATCGTAGACCTCTTCGAAGGGCTTGCCAAATGGCTCTTTGTCCAGATCGTCCAGATAAAGTGGGATGATCTGTTTGACGATTTCGTCCGCTTCGGCCCTGGTCATTCCGCGCACAGCACGAGTGACTTCACCGCAGATCTTGGAGTCTAGGCCGCTGGCGTGCCGGGGGATGCTGCCACCCTGGCCTGAATGGCAGGATGTCATCAACGATTGGCCTGATACGGTGGTGGCAGCCACGAAGGCTGCGTTCTCATACAACATGGTCTTGGTACCAGGACCTCCGGCGGGGCCGACCAACGTATCCACCAACATGTTGGTGTTGCGGGTCAGTCCCTGCACGCCCAGAGCTATGGCCCAGATCAATTCCGGGGTAGTGTCGCAGTTATAGAAGGGATGGTTGGGGCGAGTGTTGTAGGTGTGCCCAGGATGACATTGGTTGAGCAAAATCAGGCCGCCAACCACGGCAATTGCCACACCTTCCGCGCCGCCGACATAGCCACCATAAATTGGATTGTAATAGGCTTCCAGAATGGTGCCTGTGCGCTCAGCATGCGTGACAATGGAGAGCATGTCGTAATTGGTCTTCAACTCGCTCATGATGGGCGCGTGCAGCCAGTCTGTGGTGCGATAGCCTCCATAGGAAACACCTGCCAAGCCACCTAATGCTGTGGCCGACAATTCAACACAGCCCAGGCACATACCCGGACGTCCTGCGATATTGGCAGCTTGCAAGGCCAATTCAGCCTCCCGTCGGGCTGCTAAGACTTCCCAGGGTGAGCCGGCTTTGACCGGATGGCCGTAAACAGTTTCCAACGAGGGATTATCAACCACATCGATGATGCCCTCTTGGATATAGCTCAGACTCATAGGGATGTACATGTGCTCGGGAACAGGCACCCCATAGGCTCCACCGGCCACCACAACCCGTTGGTCATCATCAGGCACGCGCGCCTTGCAAACCACAGCATCCACCCCGGCGCCCATGACAATCTCCGAAGGGCAGTCGCGCAAACCTTCAAGCAGCTCTTGGCGCGTCCAGACGATGCGGCGGCTGGTGCTCTGGCAGAACATGCCCGCTTCCTCGGCCAGATCCAGGCCAGCCTGAAAAACGCGGTCGGCCAGATCATCATCGCTGTTGACAATGACCGAATCATCGAACTTGAGATCGTATTTTTCGATCAATTTTTTGACCGTAGGGGCGATCAGTTGGCGCTCGAAGGCCTCCTCTTCCATGATCGGCCCGGTTTCGGCGCGATGTAAAACTTCAACAATTCTTGTTTTGTATCCCATTACTGACTCTCCTTTCTATTTTTAGATGTGGTTTTCTAATGTCTCAAATTGGCATTCAAAACTATGCTAGCGGGATTCCCATTTCAATCATTTCTTGACGCGCTTTCTCATACACCGCCTGCCACTCAGCCGTTGGCTCGAGAGTTTCCAGGTCATAGCACGCATCAAAGGCCACCCCTTTTTTGAGCAAGTTTTGTTCATCCTTGAACATGCCGATCAATTTATTGACGATGGGGTGCGCTTCAGTGCGGCTCATACCGCCAGCGGCATGGGCTACTTCAGCGGCAAAACGGGCTTCCAGCGGCGAGCAGTGCCCTTCGAAACGGCCAGTGGCTGTCTGGACGCCCTGCCCTACCCACACACCAGAGGTGACTGTCGCCAACTGGTAGGCAGCAATTTCATACAGCATGTCCATCTCGGTGGGCCCCGCGGCTGGACGGGTAAAGTTGGCAATGCAGATATTGCAATTGCGCGATAACGCTTGCATGGCCACAGCCTGGGAGACGATCAACGCCGGGAAGGTGTTATAGCTGTGATGGGCATGGCTGATGCCAGTGTTGAAAGAATCACCAAAGAGTGTGGCCTTCATTAAAATGAATCCCGCCACCGTGGCGATGGCCGTACCTTCAACGCCACCAGCGAAACCGCCAAAGATGGGATTGTAGAAGTTGTGCACAAAAGAATTGGTCTCGATGAAGTGGGAGGTACGGACCAAGTCTTCATAGGGCACCTTAAGTTCACTCATAAACGAAGCATTCTGCCAATCGGTCTGGCGCATGCCGCCGTATGAATGCACACTCACCGTACCTAACGCAGAGGCAGATGTGTTCGGTGCACAAACCGCCATCCCAGGGCGTCCGACCTCTTCAATGGCCTGCATCGTCATGCGGATCTCATGCCAGCAGGCGGTGGTGTCCAAAGGGGATCCTGCCCTTACAGGCCGTCCATGTACAGTCTTGAGCGCACCAGTGGTATAGAAATTGAATAGCGGTTCCTTGACATAGGCTTTGTTCAGACGCAGGAAGTATTCCTCGGGGATCACCACTCCCCAGGGACCGCCCCCAAAGGGCACGGTGCCAGATGAATCAGGCAATCGCTTGTTGATCACAAAAGCGTCTTCACCTGTCCCTGCAGTCAAAGTATCCGGCACGCGGTCGAGCACGCTCTGGATTTCTTCCTCGGTCCAGATCATGCGCCGGCTGGTGTCGGTGCAGAACACGCCTGCATCCACACAGAGCTGGATGGCGGCAGAAAACAATCGGTCTGCCAGGTCATCATCAGCTGGCACACCAGGTTCAGATACCGGAAAGCTCAGGTCATATTTTTCAACCAATTCTTTGATCTTGGCATAGATATAAACGTTGTCCCATTCCTTCAAATCGACAATGGGGCCATTCTCAGCCTTGTCGAGCACAGCCAGGAATTCTTCGTGAGGGACTTTGGGTTCAAGCGGCATCGCATGCACTCCTTTAGCTTTCTTCAAATTGATCAAGCGGCATACCCAAGGCGATCAACTCGCCCTTAACTTGATCGTAAATGCCCTGCCATTCAGCGGTGGGCTCGACGTTCTCGACGTCGTATACTTCTTCGAAGGGTTTACCAATGGGTTTCTTCTCTAAATCATCGACGTACAGCGGCACAATTTGAGATAGCAGCTCATTGGCATGTTCTCGTGTCAAGCCGGGCATAGTCCGGGCAATCTCAACGCAGATCCTGGGATCTAAACCAGAACCGTGTCGAGGCACCGCGCCTCCGGCAGAATGGCTGCCCAGCAATTCAGAGACACCTGAAGCCAAGGCCATCAAGGAAAAGGCGGCATTCTCATAGATTATGGATTTTGTTCCTGGCCCTCCGGCTGGCCCAGCTAATGTGGCCATCATCAGGTTACTGTTGCGCGTCAGTGCCTGGGCACCAAGACTGGTTGCCCAAAGAATCTCAGGAGTGGTATCGCAGCCAAAGAAGGGGTGCGTAGGACGCGTGGACATGGAATGACTAATATACACCAAATGGAGAGATATCATTCCCGCGGCAACAGCCACCGCAATGCCCTCGGCTCCGCCAGCGTGACCACCATAGATGGGGTTGTAATAAGCGCCAATAAAGCCACCCAGATTATTAATGTGGGTGGCAATGGCGAGAAGATCGTTGTTGACCTTAAATTCACTGGTCATGGGGATGTGATGGTGGTCGTAGGGTCGAAATCCACCCCAGGTAACACCCCCAAGCCCACCCATCGCGGTTGGCGCCAGTTCCACGGCTGCAAAGGGCATGTCAGATAAACCGACCGATGCCAGCGCCTGCTGAGCCAATTCGGCTTCGCGCCAGGCACCTAAAACTTCCCAGCCGGTACCCGCTTTGATGGGATAGCCATAGGCCGTTTCTAATGAGCCGCTGTCGACGATGTCGTAGACACCTTGCTTTAAAAAACTTAGGGTCAGCGGAAGATATAAATCTTCCGGAAAAGGAATACCAACAACCCCTCCTACGACCGCCATGCGTTTTGTGTCTTCCGGCTCCCGGGCCACCACGGTGACCCGGTGCTCCCCCTGGCCCAATGAGCCCTCAGCCGGGCAATTTTCTACTGCTTGCTCAACCTCAGCGCGGGTCCAGGTTATGCGGCGGCTAGTGCTTTGATTAAAGACGCCAACTTCACAGGCGAAATCCAAGCCAGCCTGGAAAACACGATCTGCGAGATCATCATCAATGTTTATGATGTGCTCGCCCGTAAACTTAATATCGTATTTTTGGACCAGTTGTTTAATGGTTGGCCCCACCAGCCTACGCTCGAAATTGGCCTCCTCCATAATGGGGCCAGACTCAGCGCGCTCGAGGACTTCAAAAAGCCTTGGGTGCTGCTTCATCACTTGTCTCCTATTTTTTCTAAGCAGGTCGATCTAACAAGGCCAGGCATTTCTCCACGGCATCGACGGCATCTTTGCCGAACGCATCGGCGCCAATCTCAGCGGTATATTCGGCGGTGATAGGCGCGCCGCCAACGATGACGGCAAAATCACTCTTCAATCCAAAGCCATCGCGTAGTTCGACACATTCTTTCATATAGGGCATGGAAGTTGTCATCAAGGATGACAGGCCTACTATATCAGCCTCCACTTCTTTGGCTTTATCGAGCATGTCACGCGGTGGCACATCGACGCCCATATCGAAGACTTCGAAACCATTGACCCGCAGCATCAGCACGACCATATTCTTGCCGATATCATGCAGGTCACCCTTGACCGAACCGATGACGATTTTGCCGCGGATGACCTCCTGGTCTGAATCCGAGGCCGCCAGCATGGGCTGCACTACCTGGTCGCTGATAGCCTGGGCCCGGTCGGCGGCGTCCATCAACTCGGGTAGGAAAATTTCCATGCGGCCGAACTTGTCGCCGACGGCCGCCATGGCCGGGGTAAAAATCATGTTGAAGAAATCCGTGACACCAATTTCTCCGTCTAACATTTCCTTTGCCCAGGTGAGACCAGCTTCGGGATTATCTCCCAATAACAAATCCATGAGTTCTTTTTGTAGAGCATCAAAATCAGACATAGGGTCCTCCAAATAACCAGTTAGAATTAGTTGTCAGTCGTCAAACGTTTGACGACCCATGGTCAGAGAATAGCATAATTTTTCACAAAAGTCAATTTTTTACTGACATAAGTCATCTTGAGAAGGGCGAAGCCAGACAAAGCGATCTGGGTCATTGATTCCAAAGATTCAGATTGCTTCGGCACCCTTCGACTTCGCTCAGGGATGCCTCGCAAATACAGTATTTCGTTTCTATCATTTTGAGCATACAAAGCGCTGCTCCTGGCCATGATAAAAACTATCTCTATTCGATCTTCAACCCCCACTCCCGTACCTCATCTGCAACCCGATGATAAACGCCCATCCACTGCGAGGTTGGCTGCATGCTTTCAGGATCGTAGGCCTCGGAGAAAGGGATGCCAACGGGTTTCTGATCCATCACCGGCTGATACATGGCGATGGCTTTTTGAACAATTACGTCACCCTGTGCGCGGCTCATCCCTGCCGTAGCGTGAGCGACCTTCCCATTAAAACGCGTCTCCAACCCTGTGCAATGGTTCTCGACCACCCCCACCCCAGAGCGCACGCCCAGGGCGCGCGAACCACCACTAACGGAGATCGTGGTGGCCATGGCCACGCATTCATACAACAGCAAATCGGTTCCCGGCCCGCTGACTGGCGAGGTCATGAATTCAGAGAGCAAGTGCGAGTTGCGCGAGACAGCCTGGGCCACTACACTAATGGCACGCATGATGTCCGGGAAGGTTGAGTTGGCCAGGAAGGGATGCGTCGGGCAGGATTCGACGCTGTCGGGCATATAGATCAGGTGCATGGCCATCCAACCAGCCAGGATCAGGACCGCTACTCCCTCCGAGCCGCCACCCAGACCGCCCATAATGGGGTTATAAAAACCGAGAATGACCCCTTCTTGTCGTAGGCTGTGAGCAACTTTGTTGAGCAGCTCGTTATTGGTCTTCATCTCGCTGATCAGGGCGACGATGTGCGTATCCGTGGGCCGGTAGCCGCCGCGGCTGATGGCCGAAAGATGCCCCAGGTCGCTCATGGCCATTTCGACACCCATCACCGATAAGCCCTCACGATCGGCTCGGGCGGCAGCTTCTTGAACCAGATCGACTTCCTGCCAGGAGGAGATCACTTCCAGGGGGGATTTGGCGCGCACCTTGCGGCCATAGCTGGTGGCCAGGGTTCCAGGGACAACGATATCCAGGATCGGTTCCTGAAAATAGGACTGCATGATAGGGACATATTGGTCCTCGGAGAGCGGCGTCCCAATAGGACCGCCACCCACCAAAGGAGGGGTTGGATCCTCGACCTGGCGTGGTCGCAGCACCCGGGCATCGGTACCGCTCCCGATGGTGATCTCGGCAGTTGCGGTATCCAGGGCAGCTTCGATTTCGTCCTTGGTGAACGTGATCACGCGCTGTGTGTCGGCATGGTAAATGCCACACTCCACCAGGAAATCCATGGCTGCCTGCCAAAGGCGGTCGACCAACTCATCGTCTTGTTGGATGATTTGTTCTTTATCGAAGGCAATCTCATATTTTTTGATCACGCGCGCCACACCGGCGGAGACGGATTTGTTATCAAATTCTTTTTCGTCGACGATGGGGCCGTCATATACTTTGTCTATTACGTCTAATAGGCGTTGGATTTTTTGCATTGATGAGGCTCCAAATTTTATATGTTTAGGTGTCACTCTGAGCGTAGCGAAGAGTCTCCCGCTCTCCGGGCGGGGATTCTTCACTTCGTTCAGAATGACATTTTTTTTACTCCCCCACCCACTCTTTAGCCAGGCGCACGGCGCTCATGGCATCCGGGCCCCAGGCATTTGCGCCAGCATACTCGCAGGCATAGTCATCAACCTGACCACCACCGATCATCACTTGGACATCATCGGCCAGGCCGGCCTCATGCAAGGCATCAACGGTTGCCTTCATGGGATCATAGGCCAGGGTCAAAAACCCGCTTAAAGCCAGGATCGAGGCACCCTCTTCTCGCACCTTTTCGACAAATGACTCCGGGGGCACATCCACCCCCAGGTCGTAGACTTCGAAGCCGTTGATATCCAACATGAAGACCACGATATCCTTGGCGATATCGTGAATATCCCCCTGAACCGTACCGACAACGACTTTACCGATGCGTTCCTGTGTGGGTCCGGACGTCATTTTGGGTTTGACCAGCTCGGAGATCACTTTCAGAATTTCACCGGCCATCATCAACTCCGGTAGGAAAGCTTGCTGGTCTTCAAAGCGCTGGCCGATGATGGTCATCGCCTCTCGACAGTCTCCAAGAATTTCTAGGGGGTCAACGCCTTGATCGAGCAACTGCGTGGTGATTTGAGCCGCGTCCCCCTCGGCCATATTGATGATAGCGTTAATTAGTTCTGTGTTGGGCATATTCATCCATATTAATGTCATTAAGGGTTGAGCAGCTTCCACTGATAGAGTAGTCCGGCGTTGGTTTCGATATGCTCTTTTCGTTCGCTACTCAACCGACACCGGACGTATCGAAATCAAGGATGCTACGGAATTGCTCGCAATGGAGGTTGGTTCAATTATGTCGATATTAAATATATAGCCACTACCGACAGAGCAATACCAATACCCTGCCGCGGTGAAACCGTTTCGTTCAAGAAGATCATCCCCAGCAGGATGGCAAACATGGGATACATGGCCGATATCGGTGCTACCAATGTTAACGGGCCTTTCGAAACGGCCAGCAGATACAAGAAGGCGCCAATGAATCCCAACAAGCCCACGGCCAAACCATAGGAAAACCCAGGGATATTAAACTGCACCT
>CAZUSV010000023.1:27841-38746 GCA_964622645.1 uncultured Anaerolineales bacterium | reverse complement strand
TCAGCAGTTGGCCTTCAGTCACGATATCTCCTTCGCTGACCAGGACATCTGCCACAACGCCAGCAATATTGATACTGAGTGAAGCATATTGCTCGGGCAGGATCTTGCCGGTTGCACTAACCACCGGGGTGAAATCTTGAACGACGAGCTGCGTTGTGGGGGTAGGCTCCGCCAGCCCAGGAACGCTATCGCATCCTGCAAGCAAGAGTACTGCCATTCCTGCTGCCAACAAAGTGATGGTAAATTTTATGTTTTTCATTAATCTCTCCTTTTTTTATTGGATCTCTGGGAATTCCCGTGGTAATTTCCAGATTTGGGGGTATGCGGCGTGCGGAGCACGCCGCATACCCCCAAATCTGGGAGCTATCCAGGCGATTCTTAGAGAGTCTAGTTTTTTCATTCATATCTAAGTGCCTCTATAGGCTGTAACCGGGTAGCCCGGAAAGCAGGGTAAAGGCCTCCCAGCACACCCAAGAATATCGCTAAACCAATGGCGTTGTAAAAAATATCGACTTCCCACCTCAGTTGGAGCAGGTCACCCATCATCGGCGCTCTTAGCAGTAGATCACCTAATCCAAAGGCAACCAAGATGCCGACAATGGCACCGATGATACCTAACAACAAAGCCTCAGTCATGATCATGCGCAATATGCGAGCTCTGCGCCACCCCAATGCACGTAAAACGCCGATTTCACGGGTGCGTTCCAATACCGACATCAGCATTGCGTTCATCACACCCACGCCACCAACCACAATTGCAAGCAAGGAAATCCCCGCCATCATGGCATCTGTAGCCTCCATATCTGGCATTTGTTCGGCGAACTCTCCAGTCAGGGCTGCATGCACTTCGGGGAATTGGGCGTTAATCATATCGACGATCTCTTCTGCCTGAGATGGGTCTTTGACTTTGACCATATAAAGGCTAACCTTCCTGGGTTTTCCAGCGATAGTTTGCCCGTCTCGCAGAGAAATCACGCCGCCCAATTCATAAAACCCCGTACCACTTTCGTAAATACCCACCACGCGGAATCGGCTGCTCAACACCTCTATGGTGTCGCCTACGCCCACGTTCAAATTATCCGCCATCAAACGACCTAACATGATTTGGTGATTTGTGGTTAGTCTCTCTCCTTCAACCACATTTATGCGCTGAATACCGTATTCATTTGGTGCAAGTCCCCGATATATGAAGAACATGCCCGTTTCTGGCAGGGCTGTAGCGGAGAAGATCACCCCACTCACGTTTTCGATTTCTGGCATCACGGCAATCTTGGCCCCAACACGTTGATCGATTGTGCTGTATCCGGTATCAGCAATGCCAGCCTGGCGGAGCATGATTTCGGCATCGCCTCCCATGTTAGAGATCATATCCATTGTGCCGCGCACCATGGCTTCTAAGGCCATGATGCCACCCACGGTCACGCCGATCACGCCTAAGGTCAATAGTGTTCGAGTGGTGCGCTGCCAGAGACTCTGAACCGGCATGCCGCCAACTGGCAGGCGGCGCACTTTTCCAGCACTACCGCCTTCATAACTCAGGGCTTCCACAGGTTGTAGGCGGGAAGCCTTCCAGGCAGGATAAGCTCCTCCTACAAATCCTAGAACCAGCACCGTGATCCCAGCTTGCATCAAGATGCCGATACGAATATTATCGGCTGAGGCACCAAAGAAACTAAGCGCATCCGCTGCCCCAACTAGCATCAGCCACCCCAAAACGATCCCAAGTAAGCCTCCCAAGATTCCGACAAGGAGTGACTCACTCAGGATCAAACGAAGGACGCGTCGCTTGCTCCAACCCACTGAACGCAGAACACCAATCTCCCGGGTTCGTTCGATGACGGCCATCAATTGGGAATTCATCATCCCGATGCCGCCGATCACAATCGACAAGCCGGCAATGGACCAGGCAAACCCCTGCATATAATTGCCCATAAGCTGTTTATCGGCGTATGACTCTGTGCTGCTAATGTCCACATCGGACCATAGGCGCCCAACACGCTCTTCGAGGCGAGCGCTCAAACCTGGGTCTTCCAATTGGACATAAATCAAACTCACTTTGTGCTGTATACCCAGAAGTTCTTGCGCTTCACTGAGAGGCAGTACAGCTCCGCTATCTTCCAGATCTTTCCCTGTTTCATAAATTCCAACAATGCGAAACACACTCTCGGTAAGTCGAATGGTATCGCCAGGCTGCTTCTCCATCACTTCAGCCGCCGAAGCGCCTAATATCAGTGGCTTGCCTTGAGCCCGTTGGGCTGCGCGGTTATCCAAGCCTACACCATCGATGATCTTGAAACGACCAAGCACGAAGCTGTCTTCGGGGTAGCCAAAAACAAAGAAATAAGGCACATCCTCGGTTTGCACAAAACTTTGGATCATGGGACTGAGCGCAGCAACCTCGGGCATAACAGCCAATTCCCGGCCAATAGTTTCATCAATGAGACTCAGGCTGACATCCATGGCATCCGATTGGCTGAGCACCAGATCGGCTTTGCTGCCCGTCAGGAAAGAGTCATATCCTGCCTGGACACCGTCGGCCAGAGCCCCTAAGGCTACGATCGCCGCCACGCCGATGGAGATGCTCAAGACGGTCAGTATGGTGCGTCCTTTGCGTCGAAGTAGGTTTTTTAAGATCATTGTTTACTCAACATTGCTTGGCTAATGCTACTTTATATGCGTGGGTAGTAAGCCAACCTCGTTGGCTGGGAGTGCTTCCGCCCAACGCGCCTGTCCTGAGCGTGTCGAAGGGGTTGGGCTATTACCCGGGGATTTGAAATCGTCAAGTTATTCATACCGTAACGCCTCTACGGGCTGCAAACGGGTAGCTCGGAAGGCTGGATAGATACCGCCCAATAGTCCAAGGAACAACGCCACAGTAATCGCTCTCAGGAACGTGTCTAATTGCCAACGCGCTGTCAGCATCCCGCTGTATAGCGGTATGGCGTTGAATGCATTGAACAATACAAATGCCAGGCCGATGCCAATCAGCCCGCCAAATAATCCTAACAATAGGGCTTCAACCAAGATCAAGCGCAAAACCCGCCAGCGTCGCCAGCCTAGAGCCCGAAAAACACCGATCTCCCGGGTGCGTTCCAAGACTGCCATCAGCATGGTATTGAGCACACCCACTCCTCCCACAAAAATCGCCAGAAATGAAATGGAGCCTAACATGGCATTCACATTGGCCATATCTGGCATCTCTTGGGCAAATTCTCCACTCAAACTGGCGTGAGCATCGGGAATTTGGGCATTGATTTTGGCGATCACCGCTTCGGCCTGGGCGGGATCATGAACTTTGACCATCATCATACCGACTTTGTGAGGGCGACCCATGAAATTTTGCGCATCGCGCAAGGTGGTGACACCACCCATTTCCTGCCAGGTAACACCTGATTCATAGGTGCCTACAACTTTGAAACGATTACCACTGAGTTCAAGGGTATCTCCTACAGATAAGTTCATCGCCTCGGCCATCATGCTCCCCAACATGATCTGATGATTGGTCGAGATACGCTCGCCCTCTACGATATTAAATTGCCTGATGGCATATTCATTGGGTGCATACCCCAGCAAGATAAATACTGCTCCTGAATCTGGAAGCATTGTGCCCGAAAAAGCCATCCCGCTGACATAGGCGACTTCTGGGAAAGCAGCAATTTTATCACCAACGCGTTCATCAAGGGCACTGTACTCTGTATCGGCGACGCCGGCTTGACGAACCATAATTTCAGAGTCAGCACTCATGTCGGCGAAAGTATCCATCATGCCGGTTACTGCCGCTTCGAGAGCAATAATGCCACCAACAGTGATGGCGATCACGCCCAAGGTCAACAAGGTGCGCGTTGAACGCTGCCACAAACTCTGTACTGCCATGCCACCAAAGGGAAGACGCCGGGCTTTCGAACCAGAGGTGCCTCCCTCGTAACGCAGGGCCTCGATGGGCGGCATTCGCGAAGCTCTCCAGGCAGGATAGGCACCTCCTACAAAACCTAGAATGATCACTGTGATCAAAGCCTGTTGGATGATTTCAGGGGTAATGCTGCTCTTGGAAGCGCCAAAGAAGCCAGCAAAATCTTCAAAGGAAGAGATCATGAACCATCCCAGGGCAATTCCGAAAAATCCCCCTAGAAGACCAACTACCATGGATTCACCTAAGATCATGCGCAAGATACGCCCACGTTTCCAACCTACGGAGCGTAAGACCCCAATTTCACGCGTGCGTTCAACGACAGCCATCAACTGGGCATTCATCATCCCCACGCCGCCAATCACGATCGCCAACCCGGCGATCACCCAGACGAAGGCTTTCATGATATCGCCCATCATCTGCTTGTCAGCGAAGTCATCAGTTGCACTCAAAGATAGATTTGGCCAGCGACGTTCAACCCGGTTTTGAACGCGTTCACTTAATGAAGCATCTTTGAGTTGGATATACACAATGCTGACCTGGCGCAGTCGACCTAATAGTTCTTGGGCATCCCGGAGGGGAAGTACGGCACCATTGTCCTCCAAAGTTGCACCTGTTTCATAAATACCGACAATTCGAAAAACCCGATCCTGAATGCGCAAGGTATCCCCAACTTGTTTGTTGAGTGCCTCAGCGGACCCTGACCCTAAGAGCATCGGTTTTCCGCGGCCGTAGACAACTTCCCTTGAATCTAACGCTGTGCCTTCGATGATGTTGAAGCGACCAAGGATAAAACTATCTTCTGGATAACCAAAGACAAAGAAGAGTGGAATTTTCTCGGCCTGGACGATGCCCTCTAGCATGCCGCTGGCTGCCAAAACTTCTGACATGTCTTCGAGCTCTTGACTGATGCTATCATCTACAGTGCTCATGCTGATATCGAAAGCATCGGGTTGGCTGAGGATCAGGTCAGCTTTACTTCCAGTTAGAAAGGAGTCGTAGCCTGCTGCTAATCCATTTGCCAATGCTCCTAGCCCTACGATAGCAGCTACACCTATCCCGATCCCTAGTGCTGTCAAAATTGTACGCCCCTTGCGTCGAAGTAAGTTCTTGAAAATCATAGTGATCTAGTTCCACGAGAAGTGTTGTCCATTATGCTACTGCTCTGCTTACTGCATCCCTATATAATCTAGGGGGTTTAGGTGAACCTAAATTCTTGTTTTAGAGTATCTTTACATCTGGGATCGTCAGCAGGTGAAATGCCAACGTGGACATCCAGGGAGCTTTACGCAATTTTCGCCCGTCTTCTACAGCTTCGCCACGCCTGGTAATCTCTCGGCAATGCTCTAAGACGGCTTCGTCGGTGAAGAATTCTTCAAGGGCGGTCTCGCCGGTGAGTATCTCTCGCAAACCTAGTTTCATGTAGATAGTGCTAACGACCTCTGAGATCCATCCTGGACTGAGCACCAATTCATCGGCCATGTCACGGATGGCGAGGTTGAAGATCATTGCCAGGCGGATAACTTCTTGTTCGCGTGGTGTGAATGCTAACCATTGTTTGCGGCCATCCAGGATGCGTATTCCGGTGGGTAAGGCGGCATCATCGATGACACCACAAACGCCAGGTGTGATCACACAGTACCCTTTGTGAGTGTCTGCCACTGCGGACGCCAGTGCGTAGAGTAATTCGCCTTTGAGTACATATCCACCACAATCGGCGAAGAGAACCTGTTTCAATGGCTCTATGGAAGCTTTCGTGGCTGTATACAGGATGGTTGGGGAAGTAGATAACTCTTGGGTCATGGCAGCCAACTCAAAAGGTAAGATGGGATCTCCAGGAATCTCTGTATCCAGAACCACCACATCGACCTTGGCATCCCCCTGGGCCAGGAAATCCAGCAAACCTTTTTTGTCAATCACTTCGCCGATTACACGTGTACGCCAATCGCGAGTCAGCAGCAAGGCCATCAGATCACGCGCAAAAGGATCATCTTCAACAATCAGGACGCGAATATCTTTATGCATGGTTGGTTGGCTCCTTATGACTTTATTTACAACTCGAGGGGTCCCTCTATCATCTCGATATTCCTTTAGGATTTCCGCTATCCGAGTTTGGGTAGAAAGCGCCCGGTACGCTGCATATAGACTCGGTATTCGTCGCCAAATAACTCTAGGAGAACAGCTTCTTCGTTTTCGATGCGTACCAAAACTACGATAATGATTCCAAGCAAAAGTGGAACACCGATAAACCAGTTTGCCGTTAGCGTGAACCAACCCAAGCCCATAAGGAAGAAATTGGTGTACATGGGATGGCGTACCCTACGGTAGGGTCCATGTGAGATTAATTGATGGTCGTCTTGGGTATGTACCGTGGTGTGAAATTGCACACCCAAAGCCCATTGAATCCACACTAATAGAAGAATGCTGCTAAGAGTTATGGCAACGCCAATCCAACGAAGCCAAATGGGGAGAGGCGTTAGCGCCCAATCGAATGCAGTAGGAACAAAAACATAAACGAGTAAACTCAGGATATATCCGAAGCCGAATATGCCACGCACGGCCACATTCAGATTACTCTCTTTGTGCTCGACATTGGTTCGCACTTGAGCTGCCCTGCGATGAAATATGACTCGAATTGCGATCATGGCAAGAAAAGATATTGAGAATAGGAGGTGGAATATACTCATAAACTAAGAACCCAACGGTTGACCGAAAGAAGGGTGCGCCAAGGGCGTGCTAAACCACTTTTTCGGAAATTTCTTCTATGGTTACATGATTACCTTTTAGAAATCTCAAGCCTTCTCGACAAAGATTTGCTGCGTGATGCGCGTGCCTAAGACTACCGGTTTATCGCTGCCTTCGATCATCAACGTCAGATTGCCATCAAAAGGTGTGTAACCAGTAACCGAAAAGCTGGCTTGAGGAACGATGCCATGATCACTCAGGTAACGGAGAAGATCAGGGTCTGTATCGCGCACGCGTTGGATCGTTCCCCGCTCCTCAGGCCGTAGATGGCTCAGGCACAGCGTTGCATGGGTGGGGATTTCCAAATCTTTGGTTGGGATGGGGTCACCATGGGGGTCGTGAGTTGGGTTCCCCAAAACCTGGGCAATGCGCTCTTCGAATTCTTCGGAGATGACGTGTTCCAGGCGATCAGCCTCTGCATCTACTTCGTCCCAGGAGTATCCCAGGGTCTCGTGTAGGAACAATTCCAATAAGCGATGGTGGCGAATGATCTCCAGGGCGACTTTTTCACCATCCGAGGTCAGCACAACGCCGCGATGTTTCTGGTATTCGACCAGGGGAGGCTTGGTATTGGCCAGTTTTTGGATCATACCGGTAACCGAACCTGCCTTTACATCTAACACTTCGGCAATCTGGGTTGTGCTTGCACGCCCATAATTAAGCGATAAATCGTAGATGGTTTTCAAGTAGTCTTCAACGGCGTGGGTGAGTGCGTCACGCTTAACTAAATCGTTTTTTAGGCTTTACTAAATTCAGGGTATTGTCGCAAATAGGCGCAAGGTGGCCAAGAAATGGGAAAGGGGGGGATGTGGGGTGCGCTTTACCAAAAGTGCACCCCACATCCCCCCATTATCAGGCTGGTTTCATCATAAAAATCGGTGTATACTGATTATCAGCGTTTGCGAGATCATTGTTGATTTATTTGGAGGAGGATTTATTATGAAGAGAGCAGTCAGCGTAAGTATTGGCTCGTCCAAGCGTGACAAAGCTGTCGAGATCGAACTGCTGGGGGAAAGGGTTCGCATAGAACGCATCGGCACCGATGGGGATATGGAAAAAGCCGCCCAACTCTATAACGAGCTTGATGGCAAAGTAGATGCCTTTGGCGTCGGCGGTGCCGACCTTGGCGCGCTAGTAGATGGGGTGTTTTATCCCTTCCACTCTGTAAAACCGATGGTGCGATTTGTCGAAAAAACACCCGTCGTCGATGGCGGTGGTCTGAAGAACACACTAGAGAATAAAGCCCCATATTTTTTGGACGAAAAGATTGGCGATTATCTTCAAGAGCACGGTCGTAAGGTATTTATTACCCTGGGTGTTGACCGCTGGGGTTTGTCGAAGTCCTTTGTCGAAGCCGGCTATGAAACCATTTTTGGCGATTTGATGTTTGCCCTTGATATCCCCATCCCGATCAAAACCCTAGGCGGTTTGCGGCTGCTGGCCAAAATCCTGATTCCCATCGTGACGCGTTTCTTCCCCTTCGAGATGCTTTACCCCACTGGTGAGAAGCAAGACGTGCGCACCCCGAAATACGAAAAAACTTATCAATGGGCAACGGTCATCGCCGGAGATTGTCACTATGTAAAAACCCACATGCCCGACGACATGAGTGGCAAGGTGATTGTGACCAATACGACCACTCCTGATGATGTCGAACTCTTTAGGAGTCTGGGTGTGAAATACCTTATTACCACCACACCCGTCCTGGAGGGCAGGTCTTTTGGCACAAATATGATGGAGGCTGCTCTGGTAGCGATCTCTGGTAAAGAGCGACCGCTGACCTGGGAAGAATATGCTGAACTGCTTGATCAACTCAATTTCGAGCCCCAGCTACAGGAGTTGAATTAATATGGACGCCATTGTCATGGCTGGGGGCATTCCCACGCCGGATCAACCTTTATATCAGTTTACCCAAGGCATCGCCAAAGCCATGCTCGAGATCGCAGACAAGCCCATGATCCAATGGGTACTGGATGCACTCAGTGAGTCGCAGAGAGTAGATAGCATTACCATCATTGGATTGCCGGAAGACAGCAATATCTCATGCAGCAAACCGCTCTACTATGTTCCCAACCAGGGAGGCATGCTAGACAATATCGTTGCTGGCGTATATAAAGTTCTGGAGAAAAATCCCCAGGCAGAATATGTGCTGTCAGTATCTTCAGATATTCCGGGCATCAGCGGAGAAATGGTAGACTGGCTGATCGATACAGCTATGCAGACCCAGCACGATATCTACTATGGCATTGTAACCCGCCAGGTTATGGAAGCACGTTACCCTGGGTCTAATCGTACCTTTACGCAGTTAGCAGATATGCATGTTTGCGGTGCAGATATCCATATTGCCCATAAGACGATGGTCACAGATCCTGAACACTTAGCCATGTGGGAAGAACTGATCGGCAAGCGCAAAAGCCCTCTCAAACAAGCGGCATCGATCGGCATATTGACCTTAGTTTTACTGCTCATGGGCCGGTTGTCGCTCGAAGGGGCTGTGGAGAGAGTGACCAAGCGACTAAATATTACCGGTCGGCCTATTATTTGGGAACATGCTGAACCGGCGATGGACATTGATAAACCCCATCAATTGGAAATTCTACGCGCTGAGCTGGAGGCTCAGGTCGCTGCATGGGTCTAGAAAAGATATTGGCCTTCGACGCCCGTATCACTGAGAGGGTGCGGGTGGCCGAATCGCCTGGCATATTGCGGTCTGTAGCGGCCTTTTTGGCTCATTCGGGGGATTCCTGGTTCTGTCTTGCTGTTTTGGCTCTGGTGTGGTGGCAGGGGACACCAGCCTGGAGTTGGAGGGCGACGATCTTGGTTATTGCTATCATTCTCACGGCGGTGATTGTTTTGGCGCTGAAGTTTACGATCCGACGTCAGCGACCTGAAGGAGATTGGGGGAATATTTACCGCACGACTGACCCTCATTCTTTCCCATCTGGACATGCCACGCGAGCTTTCATGCTAGCAACCATGGCGATAGGTATTGGTCCTGGCTGGTTTGCGCTTGCACTAATCATTTGGGCACCATTAGTTGCCATTGCACGCGTGGCCATGGGTGTGCATTACCTTTCAGATGTGGCTGCTGGGTTGGGGATTGGTGTTCTTATGGGGATCGTTCTCCAATTTGTCTTACTATAAATCGAATTGCTTCTCAATGCCGAAATGTTGAATATCTAGATGTCGCTGGGGTAGTTCCCTGATTTAGGGGCAGGGGGCGTGCTCCGCACCCCCCTGCCCCTAAACCAGGATGGTCCCGCATCGATTCACAAAGAACCTTTGTGATAATGTGAACATGCCGGCATTTTTGGTATACAATAGTTCTGGCGCATCTAACGTTTAGGAGAATACCATGATCAACAATCCCATCGTTGAAACCATGCTCAACCGAAAATCCATCCGCAGCTACACGGATGAAATGCCCTCAGATGAAGTCATCGAGACGATTGTCCGGGCAGGCCAGCAAGCCCCATTTGCCTCTCAATTGGGAAGTTTGTTGCTCAAGCGAGATATCGAGAATAACCCTTTCAAAGCGCCCTTGTTCTTCATTATATGTGTAGATTCCTATAAATGGGAACGCATCATGGCGCGTCGTGATTGGACAATGCTGGGTGATGAGATGTTGCTGATGCTTTTGGGTATGCAAGATGCCGCTCTGATGGCTGAGAATATGGTCATTGCTGCGGAGAGCCTGGAGATGGGGAGTTGTTTCTTGGGGGGCATTCCATTCCATTCTGAAGAGATTATCAAGGATTTCAAACTGCCGCCGCGTGTCTTCCCCATGGTTGGCTTGGCCATCGGCTACCCTGCCAACGATCCTCCTCCTCGTCCGCGCTTTCCCATGGAGTTCATGCTTTTCGAAGATGAGTATCCCCAATTGGATGATGAACTCATTCAGCGATCCATGGATGTGATGGATGAGGGATACTTGGCGCAAGACTACTATATCAAATTGAAAGCCATGATCCCTCTGCAAGGTGACCGTGAAGAGACCTTCACTTACGATAATTACAGTTGGACAGAACACATTTGCCGCAAGTGGGGACAGGAATTATTTCCCCCGAATTTGCTTCAACAATTCGAGCGCTGCGGATTTGACCTGATTGGCAAGTACAAGGAAGAGGATTAACGCGCCCTGATCAAGCTGGTGGGGCTATGTTTAGTATCGATCCAACCAAAGTAGAGATACCCCGAAAAAGGGCGTGCCAGGGGGGCGTTGGAACCCCATCCACCCCCAGTTAGGGGGGGGA
>CAZUSV010000023.1:0-27831 GCA_964622645.1 uncultured Anaerolineales bacterium | reverse complement strand
CCCAAAACGGCGGGGCTGGGGGTGTTTTCCCCCCCATGCACGCCCTTTTTCGGGGACTTTCTCTCTATGGTTGAGCAATCAAATAATTTCGTAGGAGCACCCATTATGGCAGAAAAACTCACTCGGAGGGAAAAGTTGATGTATGGTGTGGGGGATATCGGCTTCAGCCTATCGACCACCATTTTGGGAGCCTATTTCGCCATCTTCCTTACCGATGTCGTGGGCATTCGACCAGGGATCGCGGCCGCGGCCATCTTCATTGGCAGGACCTGGGACTATATCAACGATCCCATCTTTGGATATCTCTCCGATCGCACGCGCACGCGCTGGGGGCGCCGCAGGCCATTTCTGTTGTTTGGCACGCTTCCCTTGGCGGTGACGTTCACCATGCTGTGGTGGCGACCTCCGTGGGATGGCATGATCGCTCTAGCAGCCTACTACGCTGTGGCCTATATCTTGTTCGAAGCCGCCAATACGCTCCTGTATATGCCTTATTTTGCCCTGACCCCTGAGTTGACCTCGGATTATGATGAGCGCACCTCGCTGACCTCCTACCGGATGTTCTTCTCGATCTTGGGAAGTTTGGTGGCTTTCATCATTCCTTTGATGATCGTTGGCAGCTTCACGCCGCAGAATGCCCCGCGCGTAGTGACCATGGGGCTCGTATTTGGCATTGTCTCGGCACTGCCCATGCTATTGGTGTTCTTCGGTACTCGGGAGCGCCAGGACTATATGCAGCAGGACAAGCCGACTTTGCGTCAATCCATCTCAGCAGCCATCAAGAACAGACCCTTCCTCTTTGGCCTGGCGATCTTCCTGGCGACCTGGATCGCAGTGGATATCTTGCAATCATCATTGCTCTTCTTCATCAAATATGTCATCCAGCGAGAAGCCTACAACGATGTCATTATGGCGACCATCTTTGTGATCGCCATCTTCGCGCTGCCTATTTGGGATTGGGTTTCGCGCAGATGGAGCAAACGCTGGGCCTATATCTTTGGGATCGCCTTTTGGGCGGTGGTGCAGTTGGTGTTGATCACCCTGAGTCCGTCTACCAGTTTGGGCGTGATCCTGACGCTTTGTGCTTTGGCTGGGGTCGGGGTGGCGGCCGCACATGTGCTCCCTTGGGCGATCCTGCCGGATGCCATCGAATGGGATGAATATCAGACTGGCGAGCGCCACGAAGGTATGTTCTACAGCCTGACCACCTTGACCAAAAAAGTTGCCACCTCGATTGCCTTGCCAGTCGTGTTGCTGATGCTCGAGGCGACCGGGTACCAACCCAATGTCCCTCAACAGGGTCCTAATGCTTTACTGGGAATTCGAGTCGCCATTGGCCCCATCCCGGCGGTGTTGCTGGCGATTGGGATTGCCTTTGCTTTCAAATACCCCCTCGACAGGGTTCAATTTGCAGAGATCGTGGAGAAGCTGGCCACCCGCCGAAGAGAAACTACCTAGTTCGACATTGTCAAGCTAGCTAGAACACGATATATCGTGTCCCCGGAAAAATAACCATGTCTAGCATCGAAGTGCGCCCTGTTCGCTCGAGAAGAGAAAAACAAATCTTTCTTACCTTCCCTTGGAGAATATACCAAAATGATCCCTTGTGGGTGCCGCCATTGCTGCCGGAGCGTCGTAAAGTCATTGATCCTGATCAGGGGGCCTTTCTGAAACATGGCCAGGCCGAATTGTTCATCGCCTGGCGTCAGGGGGAGTCAGTGGGTACCATCTGCGCAGCTGTAGATCCACCTACGAATCGAAGTCGCGGCAAAAAAGAATGCGTATTTGGTTTTTTCGAGTACATTGAAGATGAAGAGGTTTTTCGAGCTTTAGTCGAATGCGCATCAGATTGGGGGCGAACGCGCGGCTTGGACTCTCTCTATGGTCCCTGGAACCTGGATTATGAAGACAGTTTTGGTGTTTTGGTCGCAGGACGCACTCGCCCGCCAACCTTGTTGTGCGGTCACACCCCAGAGTATTATTTGGATTTCATGAAAAAGTTTGGTTTCGAAGAAGCCCGCCCACAGAATGTCGCATTGGGAGCGGAACTGGCTCAGACATCCCAAGTCCAGCGTATGGCCCGGGTGGCTGACCGTATCCGTCAAAAAGATTTCATCACAATCCGGGAAGCTGATTTTGATCGTTGGGAGCAGGAGATCGATTGCTTGCATCGTTTATTAGAGCTCTCATTGGCCCACCTGCCAGATCATATTGGCAGGACGCGTGCCTCTGTGGCCGCGATGGTCGAACCCTTCAGGCAAATCGCGGACCCAGAATTGATCTTATTTGCCGATGTTCGTGGCGAAACCGTAGGTTTCCTGCCGGGATTGCCAGACCTGAATGAAATCTTCATCCACGTTAATGGTCTGCGATCCCCCTGGAATTACCTGCAGTTGATGTGGCGACTGAAGACCCAGACAATCCGTAGCCTGACGATCAAATCTGTGCTGGTATTGCCCGAGTATTGGAATACCGGGGTAGGGATTCTGCTTTTCGACGAGCTTGTCAAGAGGGCTATAGCCAAAGGCTTCACCTGGACAGACCTTTCGATCACCAGCATCGACAACCCAAACACCATAATCCTGGCTGAGCATATGGGGGCTGAGATCTACAAACGCTGGCAGATCTTCAGGTTATCGCTCTGATAGTTTTTTCCAGCATCTAACTGAGGAGTGCATAATTCAAAGTGATACCTAATATTACAGCGCAAAGTCGTTGAATATTTCGCTAAGGCCGGTCTCCTGACCGAGCCGGCTCGGTCAGGAGACCGGCCTTAGCGAGCCTGAAGAGTGAAATAAAACGTCAACCTTGCGCTGTAATACTAATTGTCCCTCTTGCTACTGTCTCTGGCGGCGGATTATGGGAAAATTAGATCTAATTCACTGACGAATTCAGCGAAAATGAATTTTCTGCTGAAATATCAAGTCCGTCGCTTTGCGTGCCCTCCGGGCAAAACGGACTTCCTGTCTAAGCAGAGATTTGAGCAAAAGCGATCCTCTTAGGGATTCCTCGGCGCTGTCATTCCTATTTCTGGAAGAGTCTGACATGTGCAGCGCCTCGGAATGACAATGAATTTGTGAAGTTGAATTCCAGTCGCTGTAGGGCGACTTCGCAGATGTTGGTGCAGTTTCCAACTGCCAGCAATTAGGAACGCATTTATGCATCCTTATACTTAATGAATTTGCGTCTTGGCGTGAGATTGGAATATGTTTGATAAGATAATGACCAGGCAACTGCTCAGCTCCAGAACGTATTTTCCCGAAAAAAGGGTGTGCGCAGGGGGGGCGTCACCCTCGGCGCATACCCTTTTTTCGGGAGACTTCCCGTTTAGCTGAGTTGTAAGTGACCGGAACTGAAAATATGAAAAACCAATATAAGTCGGAAACCAATCGTATCTTGTTTGTCTCTTTGTGGATGATTGGGATAGGTCTCGCCATCATGCTGAGTTCGATGTTGAAATACCTCAGGCTTACACCGGTAAACATTGGCGAAGTTTTTTATCTTACGGTGGCGCTATTGGCGATTGCTTTACTCGGCGGCATTGATTTGATCATCAACAAAGGCCATGCCCAGATTTTTATCGCCAATCTCAAAACCCTGTTTAACAGGGTTATTGTGAAAGCTGCAATTTTGATTTTGGGAACCGGGATAACGATAGCACTGGCAGGGTTAGGTGGATCAAAGTACCCATTTTTTGGAACCAGTGGGTTTAGCTTTGGACTTACAGTTACTTATCTTGGGTTATGGGTTCTGGTTTTTAGTGATGTGATAGTCAAGTTTACAGCCTGGTCGGACAAATCTCCTGCCGAAGAACATCAATTCTTAGGAGCACTAACGACGCTCTATTTGATCCTGCCTGTGATTGGCTTCGCATTTGGCTGGCTACGATTTCCACTTGCTGTCATCACCATCTTGCTCTTGATCGTCTACCTCCTTTTCATCTTGCGAGATTTAAATAACGCAGTAAAAGCTTTTCGATTACCCGAGGGAAAGGTGTTTGGTCTGGGGTTATCTTCCCAATCGTATTTCTGGATTGCGGTAGCCTTTCTGATCATTTTGGTCTGGTTGTTGTCCTCTGGAGCGGGTGGAGCTGGCTTTCAAAACACTGATTATGACGCCGCAAATGCTTTACTAAAGGATTTGATCATCAAAAGCTGGCCTTTGACAGCGCTGGTGGATAGCGCTTCACGGAAGATCGTTTATTATGTTGGCTATTATTTGCCTTCGGCAGTGGTTGGGAAAATATTTGGATGGGTTGCTGCAAATATCTTCATATTTTTTTGGACATTGATTGGTGTTTTGCTTGCTTTTGCCTGGTTCATAAGAACCAGTGCAATTCGATTGGGGGTGAAGGGTGTCAAACTAGTAGGTTTGGCTTTCGTATTTTGTTTAGCGGGGGGATTGGATTTCTTTGGGGCGTTCGTATTTAAAGGGAATGCATTTACACTCACCGAGCATATCGAATTCTGGCCTGAGATCTTCCAATATTCATCGCAAACCACCCTCCTTTATTGGGTCCCCCAACACACCATTGCCGCCTGGCTGCTTACGGGTATGCTGGTGAACTATCTCTATCAGCCGAAAAATCTTAAATATTTGGGGATGGCTGTTGCAGCAGGAGTCATTTGGACCCCATTTGGCGTGATCGGATTGACTTTCTTCCTCTTACTGATCCCCCTTGTTTATTTGTCATCCGATAATTCGAAATTTATCCTGAATAGGAAATCGATACTCTTCAACCTTGCTGCTATCTGGATAGGATGCCTTCATGTCCTTTTCCTTGCATCCAACCAATACTCTTTCGACCATGGTTTTATATGGAAGCTGGTTGATGATAAAGCTAATCTCTTCCAGACGATCATGGCTTTCTGGAGTTTCGAGTTTGCGTTTTTGGCGATCGTAATTGAGGTTTATTTATGGTTTGGAATATCCACTGATCGGTCAGAAAAATGGAGCAGTGCCAGGGTTTGGCTTGCTGATCAATTGGAATCCCTGAAACAAACCTTCGATGTTTCCAAAATTCAATTCACAATATTTCTTGTCAGTCTTTTTTCTCTGACACTACTGCCGCTGTACAAGATGGGCATCCTGAACGATCTTGTTATGCGCGCATCAATTCCCTCCTTATTCGTCTTCTGGGCTTTTGTAAGCAAAGCAGTCATGGATAGGGATATCCAAATCAAGCCGAGGCTGAAAATTTTCAAAATCATTATATCGATGATTTTGATCGCCGGATTCTTCCCCAGCATTGTCGAAATTTCTAGATCGATCCAGAATTATCGATTTGGACCGCCTCCATTCGATCTGGTAGCGGAGAGCAGCAAGGCCAACAGACGGGAGAAAGTGATTCAACGGATTGGCACTGATGAGGCCTTCTTCTTCCAATATATTGGCAAGCAGAGTGTTCGAGTCCGAACCCTTACCCCAGAAGAACAAACCATCCTCGAAGAATGGCAACCCGAGGATAGCTTGCCCAGATACCTTCGGGCGCAGATCATATCCCTGTCTCGAGCGGGGTGGAACAATTCAGCGATTGCAGTGACTCTTAGCATCCCTGTTGGCACTGTGCAGAATGCCGTCGAAATCTTCAACGATGGTGGCTTTGAGGCCATTGATGCGTATCTAAGAGCGGATACGCAGTAGAAAGGTAACTCCCTTAACCCTGTCACATTGCAGACGAGAAGCTCGAGAAAAGGGGTCAGGGTTGCGGAGCAACCCTGACCCCTTATTCCGGAATTAGTCGACAATGTACCAGTATCGAACTAATCAACGGTCAGTGTCTTGCTAAGATTCCTGGGGAAGTCAGGATCGAAACCGCGCGCCAGGCTGATCTTATACGAAAGCAATTGCAGCGGCAATACACTCAAAATGGCGTCGATGTAGGGGCGCAATTCATCTGGGGCATCCACGGTGGGGATGACAATGATATCATCGGCGTTGACACGCAAGCGCGAGTCTTCTTCGCCGATCACGATAGCGCGCCCGCCGCGACAGGTCACCTCGTTGATGCCGCTGACGATCAAGGGCACATCATCCGGGCCGGCTACAAAGATCACCGGATAGCCCTCGGTCACTGCCGAAAGGGGGCCATGCTTAAACTCTGTAGAGAGCATGCCTTCACAATGGGCGTAGGTGATCTCTTTGAGTTTCAATGCCCCCTCCAGGGCGATGGGATAGGTCATCCCATACCCCAAACAGTAGAGGTCATCCCAGGGTGAGATCTTGCCCTCCACATCTGGGATTTGTTGCTCGACGGCCTGGATGGTCTCATCGATCCAGCGAGGTAAGTTTCCCAGCGGAGCGGTATCGTGCCCGCCCATGCGCAAAGCCAGGTACAAGAACCCCACTACCTGGTTCGTGAAAGTCTTCGTCGCCGGGACGCTGATCTCGTAGCCGCAAGCCAGGGGAATATAGTATTCACTCTCTCTCATCAGCGACGAACCGACCACATTGACCAGCCCCAGCACGCCCATCCCCCGAGCTTCAGCCGCCTGAATGGCATTGAGCACATCTTTAGTTTCGCCGCTCTGGCTGACGAAAATGCCCACGTCTTGGGTTCCGACTGCGGGAGCATACTGGGCGATGAACTGCGGGGCCAACACTGGGATGGTAGCGCGCCCGGCCAGGCGGCTGAAATAGACCGAACCCAGCAGCCCGGCATGATAACTGGTACCGCAGGCAATGATATAGATATTGCGGGCAGCTTTGAGCTTGGCGAGCAATGGATCGACGTCAGTGGAATTCTCCATCAGATGGAACAGTTCCTGGGCAACCTGGGCCTGCTCGTGGATCTCCTTGAGCATGAAGTGGTCGTAGCCACCCTTTTGCACGGCTTCCATGCTCTCTTCGACCAATTCCGGCTGACGCTCAACGAGACCGCCATCTTCCACGCTGTGGATTTCATAGCCGTCAGCCCAAAAGGTGATGATCTCGCCGTCTTCCAGACGCACAATTTCGCGGGTGATATCGAGCACCGAGGGTAAGTCTGAGGCGATGCAAGTGGCACCCTCGGCGACCCCGGCCACCAACCCGGAGCCCTTCTTGATGGCATAGAGCTTGTCTTCACCGAGTTTACCGATCACAAAGGCGTAATCGCCCTCCAGATCGTTGTAAGCGCGGCGGATGGCCTCGACCATATCGTAGCCCTGGTCGACATAGCGTTCCACAGCATGCACGCAGCTTTCGCCGTCGTTCTCGGAGCGCACGGTCATTCCCTCTGCTATGAACTGTTGGCGTAGCTCGACGTTGTTGACCACGTTGCCGTTATGCGCGCCGACCATATCGCCATCTGAGTCCAGATGCGGTTGAGCGTTGGTGTAGGATGGCGCTCCAAATGTGGCCCAGCGCAGTTGCAGGATAGCGCGATCTCCAGACATTTCTTTGTAGTTGAGGCGATCTGCAACCTCTTGGACTTTGCCCACATCTTTGCGGAGATCGATCTCTCCCTTGGGGGGGATGGTTGCTGCCCCAACCGTGTCATAGCCCCGGTAGGATAGGCGATGGCCCGCCTCAATTAAGGTCGGGCCAAGTTGCTGTTTACCTTTGGTAACAATACCAAAAATTCCACACATAGATACTCTCCTAAGGAAAGCTCCCGGAGAAGGGGTGTACGTATGGGCTCCGCCCATGCGCACACCCCTTCTCCGGACAATCTATTCTTTGGTTTGAGTTTTGTAGTATAGGGGCGATTCTACCATGCTGAAACATTCCCTGAATTTCCTAGAAAGCCGGACAAATTTGTGCTTTCAAATTTGACAACTTATTGCAGTTGGACTTGAAATATTATATAGTATTTATATGGTGAACTTATAGGTTGGGGAGTAGCAAAGAATGTGGGTAGTGGTTTCGGAGTAAATGTGGTGCATTCCACCGCAGAGCGGATGGAACCAGGATTTCACTTCTTTATTGATCTTTGATTGCAGGAGATCGGCGATGACTAAACACAATTCACTTTTACTGGTTGTAGTTTTAATCGTTATGCTGTTCCCCTGGAATTCAGCAGTAGCCCAGATGTCACAGCAGACTAATCTTTCGCCACCTCTATCCTCGGATTGCCAGGCAGGCGACCCAACTCAATCGCCGCTCTATGATCACCATACTTATCTGACCTTTACACAGGATGGTCTGAGCTTCGATCAGAGCGAGGCGCTGGTGCTCGAACATGCTTCTGTCCCAGATATCGTTGTAGGCCCAGACGGGGCGCTGTGGGTTTATTACGTCAATGGCCAACCTGGCCAGCATGGCATCTTTGCCGCCCGTAAAACCGAAAACGGGGATTGGCAGGTGGTCGATTGCGTCAAGCTGGATGGCGAGTTCAATGGCAACGCTGTGGATCCCAACATCACCCGTTTGCCTGATGGCCGTTACCGGCTGGTTTATTATTTAGGGGTGTTCGTAGGAGGCACCCCGCTCAAGCCCGGCGAGCCGCACCCTATCTATAGCGCAATTTCTGATGATGGGATCAATTTCACGATCGAGAGTCAGTTGATTGCTGTGGAGGGTGTCACTGATCCCAGTATGATCCAATTGCCAGATGGCTCCTGGCTGCTGGCGATGACCAGGCCGGATGAAACCTTGTTGGCGGCTAGCCAGGATGGAAGGAATTTCGAGTTGACAGGTACGGTCGTTGAAGAACGCGGTATTCCAGAATTGGCCTTGCTACCTGATGGCCATATCGCACTTTATATCGGCCGAATGTACATCTCTGATGATTTCGGGCAAACCTGGGCTTTACAGCCAGATATCCGCGTCCCAGGCGGCGGCGCAGATCCCTCCATGACCAGTCTGCCAGAGGGTGGTTTTGCTTTTGCATTTAAGAAGTTTACGCAGACCATAGCCGAAGATGTACAGGGGTCAACTTTACCCGCTAACGATTTCACCCCCTGCTCTGGCTATGGTGATCCCATGTCAGAACAAGAACAGGGCAAATTGGGCCCTTGGGCCTCGCGCTTAATGCTAGCTTTCAGTGAGGATGGTTTGGTTTTCAGCCCAACCGATCGGATTCTCAGCGACCAGGCCGATGTCCCCGATGCCATCCTGATGCCCAATGGAGAAATACGGGTATATTACGTGACCATGTGCCCTGAGGAAGTGCGCAATAAAATTGTCGTCGCGGTCACTCGCGATGCAATCGAGTGGGCTTATAAAACCGTGCAGATAGAAGGGCTGCAAGACATTCAGCCAATTGCTGTGGATCCAACGGTCGAATTTGCGCCGGATGGGCGTATACGTATGTATTTCACATCTTCTCCGGCCTCGCCGGGGAGTGCACCGCAATCCTATTCGGCGATTTCTGGTGACGGGTATAGCTTTGTGATGGAAAGCGGAGCCCGTTTTGGCGTGGATGATAGCCATGTGCTCGACCCCACCGTTTTGCTTATCGATGATACCTGGCACTATTTTGCAGGCGGTCTGCCTGGAACCAATTATCACGCGGTCTCGCCGGATGGCCTGACGTTTACCCAAGAGGATAACGTTTCGGTGAATGATTTCCTGTTCGCCAATGGGATCGCAGTGCCAGGCGGCTACCGCTATTACGGTTTCATTCAGCAGGTTGGTACGGCAGTCTCGAGCATTTATTCTGTCTTCACGGCGGATGGCCAGACCTGGCAGCTAGATGAGGGTGTCCGCCTGGAGCTGAATCAGAGCAGCAGCCTGGAAGCAATCGGTGTCAAAGACCCTGCAGTGGTGCAGATGCCTGATGGCCGTTACTTGATGATTTACTCGACGGTCATTCCGGAATATCCAGTGAACCAATAGGACTCACGAGAGCACACGCTACGTGGCTCTACTGAAAAAGTTACTCGCAAGGTAAACGCCGGAATATATGGAAGTGGTGGTGAAACCACCACTTCCATATATTCCGGCGGAACCTCCTGCGCCGTGATTAACAGTAAAGCATCTATTGCTGAGTGGCTGTAAATGTACTAATTAAGGTCTGAGCGAGTTGATGGAGGGGTTGTATTCTGTGTTTTGTGGTTTGAAACAGTCGAGGTGAATCGATGGAAGATATCACGGGGAAACAGCTAAACCGCTATCAGGTAGTGGCACCTTTAGGCAAAGGGGGCATGGCCGCGGTCTACAAAGCCTATCACCCTGAGACAGACCGTTATGTGGCCCTGAAGATCCTGCCCAAGCATTTCGCCAGCGATCCTGAATTCGTGGGGCGTTTCGAGCAGGAAGCCAGGCTGATTGCCCAACTTCAACACCCACATATCTTGCCGGTTTTCGATTATGGAGAGGCCGATGGTTACACCTATATCGTCATGCCTTTCGTCGAAACTGGCACCCTGGCTGCTCTTTTACAGGGTGTTCCCTTACCCTTGACACAGATTCGACGCATCATTTCTCAAATGGGTGATGCCTTAGATTATGCCCACTCACGGGGGATCGTGCACCGCGATGTCAAGCCCAGCAATATTCTGATCGACGAGCGCGGTAACTGTCTTTTGATGGATTTCGGCATTGCCAAAATGGTCGCAGGCACCAAACATTTCACCCAGACCGGGGGAGTCATTGGTACCCCCTCGTATATGTCTCCCGAGCAGGGCTTAGGGATGAAGCCCGATGGCCGCAGCGATATCTATTCTTTGGGGGTGGTGCTCTATCAGATGGCGACCGGTCGCCTGCCCTTTGATGCTGAAACGCCTATGGCTGTCGCCATCAAGCACATCCACGATCCCTTGCCACCCCCGCGCTCGGTAAACCCGAATTTACCGGAAGCAACTGAGCGCGTCATTCTCAAAGCCTTGACCAAAGAACGCGATGATCGCTATGCCACTGCTGCGGAAATGGTCGCCGCTTTAGCTGCAACTGCAAAGGACGACATCGAGACTGTCAAAGCCGATCCAGCAAAAAGGGCTGAGACAGTTATCTCCCCTGTCCGGGAACCAGAACCTGCTCAACCCGTTCCCCCGGTGGCTCCAGATCCTTCCACGCCCGCTCCAGTACCTCCTCAGAAACCCAAGACCCGCCCCCGCTGGCTGACTTTTGGATTCATCTTAGGCGGAATTGGTGTGCTGGGGTTGGTAGCTGTGGCAGCTGTGTTGGGGATCCTATACTTTGGCACTGGTTTATTTGGCCCACCCAAAGAACCTGAGCCAATTCCGACGGAAGTCTCCCAACCAACCCTGATCCCTGAAGCGACTTCCCCGCCGACTGCAACTTCTGAACTCGAGCTAACACCTGAACCAACGCTCGAACCAGTAAAACCGGCCATTATCTTAGAAGACACTGTGTATGTCTATGATGCCCAGGGTCTCGAGGTGCTTGGGTCCGCGCAAACCTGGGAGGACAGTGCCAATGTCAAAAGATATGACCAGGCCGAACTGGTGGAAGACCCCAAGGGCATCTTCGGTCAGGTGGCCAAACTTGAAGTACATGGGTATGGTCACGGAGAGCAGACGGCTGAGATCCGTTTATTCTTGACAGTTCCTGCTGGGGCAGACATTGTCTCCATCCCTGTGGCGACTTCATTGAACGGTCCTGTGGATGAGTCGGACAGTCAATCGGGTTTGGAAATTGGGGTAGCTGGGGATGGCGAGACTGTCTGGACGTATGCCTCTTTCTTGATGGAAACCGAATTCGGTGTGCCTTATGTACAGGCCTTTGCTGATGTGAGCGCATTTCGTGGAGAACAGGTTGAGTTGACCATCCGTTTGCGGCAACTGGATGTCTGTTCAGGTACGCAATGTACTCACCACGCTGAATTCTTCATCGGGGATTTATTCTTCGCTAATCTACCCGATATCTGCACTACACAACGAGATGGCAGTTATTTGCTGTATACCTACTATGATGATCCTATGCCTTACGATGAGGACGATTGCCATGCTCCCCAGCCGTATCATTTCATGGATGTGGAGGAAGGGCCCTATAACACGTATGGCGCTGGTGAGGATACTTACTCTGTCACCTTTAATTTGCCCGATGGGTTCCAGCTTATCGAGTTCGATTTGTATTACGGCCAAAATCCCAGGGAAATATCCATCAATGGCCATATCCTCAATGCTGATGAATTTCAGGCGGCTTTTCCTTATAATACGGGGTTCTATCTCAACATCCCCGAGCCGATCCGTTATGCACTGATCAATAATAATCCGGAGGCCATCGCGCCATATTTGCAGCCAGGTGAGAATACAATCTCGGTGACCATCTATGCCAATGAATTATGGGAAGAGCGGCCTTTTGACCTCTTCGCCCGTTTCCGGGTGCCCAGTGATTAAAAATGAGGGTATGTTGAACCCGATAAAAACAAATTGGTGGTTGCTAGTTCTAGTATGTTTAATCTTGTTCATGGCATGTTCGCCAGCGACGAAAGTTGCCTTAGGTGACCAGTTTGCCATTCAAGAAGGTCAGGTTGTGCGTCTGCGTGGGGAACCAGTGCGCATTCAGCTCGATATGGTTGGTAAAGAATGGACTGAGGGAGATGAGATACCCTTTGCGGAACTGACGGTCAAAGTTAGGGGGCAAGAGAAAGCCATTACTTTATATCTGGCTGGGGATTGGCAGATCGGTGAATATGTCCTGGATATGAGAAGCGCAGACCCTTTTAGCCGTTCTCCTTCGATTGAACTGATCGTAACCAAACCATAACTCCTGTAACGAAGCTCAGAGGAAGTGACAGTCACTCGCACGAGTGACTGTCACATTTCTACGATCTTTGTTTGCCTCGATAATGCCGGCGCTGTTTGGCGCGGTTGCCGCAATCGTCCATGCTGCACCAGCGGCGGCTGCGGTTCTTGCTGGTGTCGATAAACAGCCAGCCACAGCCACGCTCGTCGGCACACTGGCCCACACGCTGGAGCTCGTCTGAAATGAGCAGCGCGGCTGCGGAGCGGACAATTGCAGGGAGCATTGCATCCAGCGCCTCTGGGTGCATTTCCCAAGCCCACTGATACCCATCTGCTGTCTGAATGATATGCGCGCCGCTCATCGAACTGGAGAGAGCGGTGTTTAGTTCAGCCAGATCACTATTTGCAGGAGAGCCTTCTGTCGCCAGGGCGGCGAATATTCGGTAGATGACCTCGCGCAGCGCAAGCGCCTGTTCCAACACTTGCTTGGCTTGAGCAGGATTCTCTTGCGCAGAGCCCAGCAGGGTTCTTTTATCGCTTGTGGTGAGAATCCCCACCTCTTCTGCCCAGGTGGCCAGATCCGCATAATTATGCAGCGTTTCCTGGGGATGATCGCTGGCGTGCATCTCCAGGGTGTTAGCAAAATCCAGGCACAGACGACTGTTGTTACTCATATTGGACAACTCATAGATCCATCTTATTATAACTATCAAAAATTGCTTGACAGGTTATGTGGGATATGATATAGTATAACTGTCAAAAATATTATAGCAGGTTATTATTTGCTTTTCAATAGCGTTGCAAACTTGATAGTCGTATAAAAATCCGCTCTCCGTGGATTGCCAAATCCACACATGATAGTAGCCAAAAGCCCGGATTTGTCAATCCGGGAAGAGCGGTGTAAAGTGGATGCGTTTATCTTGCAAGGAAAAGTAGTCAGGTGATACAGGAATGAAAAATCTTGCTCTTTATACTGTTACCGTATTGATCTGGGGTTCGACCTGGATTGGCATCAAGTTTCAACTGGGGGTTGTCGATCCGGTATTGTCGGTGGCTTACCGCTTTACATTGGCATCCTTGATCCTGCTTGTGTTCAGCAAGTTGCGCAGGCTGAACCTGCGGTTTTATTTCCGCCAGCACTTGTTCATGGCTTTGCAGGGCATATTCCTTTTTTCGATCAATTATCTTCTGGTATATCTGGCAGAGCTGTACGTGACGAGTGGGTTGGTAGCAGTTATCTTCTCGACGCTTGTGTTCGTGAACGTGATTACTGGGGCAATCTTCCTGGGCACGCCGGTGCGTGTCAATGTCGTCATTGGTGCAGTGATAGGCCTGATCGGCATCGCCCTTGTTTTTTTGCCGGAGTTGAACGCTTTCGATCTTCAAGATGCTGGATTTGTGGGCTTGTTGCTGGCATTCGGCAGTGTGATTTCCGCCTCCTTGGGGAATATCGCCGCCGCCCATAATCAGCGAATTGGGCTGCCAGTGGTACAAACCAATGCCTTTGGCATGGGATACGGCGCCTTGTTGATGTTCATTTATGGATTGATGCGCGGCATTCCCTACCAATTTGACTGGTCACCAACCTATGTGGGTTCGATGATCTATCTAGCGGTATTCGGCTCGATCCTGGCCTTTGGTGCCTATTTGACTTTGTTGGGGCGCATCGGCGCCGACAAAGCTGCCTATGCCACCTTGCTCTTCCCCATCATCGCCTTGGGACTATCCACCTTATTTGAGGGTTATCGCTGGAACGGGCTGGCTCTAATTGGAACTATTTTTGTGTTAGCAGGGAATTTCCTGGTGCTGTTTTGGAAGAAAGATCCAGCTCAGGAAGTTGAAGCATCAACAGAATCTGCTGTTTATGCGGATGCCAGTTGACTGCATACCTAAATATCCACAGATGAATTCACTACCGGACACTTTTAACGAACCGTGTTCCCTAAGCAATTTATATGCATAAAATGTGTGATTTTCGAGCAAATGAAGTGCATAAAGGCTCATTTTTTGAAAGGAACACGGTTCGTCTGCGCTCCTATATAAAAAGTGTCCGGTGATGAACAGATGAATAGGATTGCTCTGCACGCCTACGGCGACGCTGATTTATGCCAGGTGTTCCGCTAACCATATTGTATGATTTCGGAGATGCGAATTGGAACGCTGATTACGCAGATCTTCGCTGATATCTCACAAATTTGAAAAAGGGTTGCTAATCTTCACCCCTCGAACCACTTGACCATCTTGCAGGTCTTCGGAATAGAGAAGCGCACATCCCCCTGTGATAGCCCCCGAAATTATCAAAGAATCATAGAAGGAATAGCCAGTTTCAGCCTGGATTTCAAGACAAGCAGCATACAATGATAAATCTGGATAAACCTGGCACAAGGGATTCAACACCTGTCTCAGATACATGAGGCTATCTTCTAGTTTCATTGGTACAGTAAATTTTCGAACGGCGACATTTAGGAATTCTTGCATTACCTGTGTGCTGATGATGCCTGTGCCCGTTTCTATGGCTTGCTGAATCACTTCGATAGCTTGAACTTTCTTTGCTGGGGCAGAATTATCGAAGGAGTAAACAAATATATTCGTATCAATGAAGTATTTATCACTCATTCAGTTCATCCCGACTAAAATTCCGTCCAGCGTCGACATATGCAAAGCGGCTCATCAAAGAAAGATATTCTTGCGCGTTTTGAGAGCGCAGGGCATATTTTTCTAACCAGCGACGGAATTCTGCATTGAGAGTAGTGTTCTCGTTTGCAGCACGTTCACGTGCGCTTTGGATAATGTCTTCTTCTGCACTCAGGGTGATATTCTTTTTCATGGTGCACCTCTTATTGCCAGATTACACTATAAGTAGTGTACACTATATTTCGTGTAAAATCAAGGACGCTTCCCCCACTCCACACTTCACGCTAAGCGCTTCCTCCCTCCACTCTGCTGGATCAACTTGGCGACCAATGCTGTCCAACCAGTTTGATGGCTGGCGCCCAGGCCCGCGCCAGTGTCGCCGTGGAAATATTCATAGAACAGGATGTGATCGCGCCAGTGAGGGTCGTTCTGGAAGAGGGGATGATCTCCATAGAATGCCCGCTGGCCGTTCTCGTCACGCAGGAATATTTTGGTCAGGCGATGGGAGAGTTCAGCCGCAACAATATCAAGGGTAGATTTTTCTGTGGAACCATAAGGCAGCTCCACTTGCAGACCGTCACCATAATAGTGGTGATATTTCTGCAGGGCCTCGATCATCAGGTAGTTGACCGGGAACCAGATCGGTCCACGCCAGTTGGAGTTGCCACCGAACATGCCCGAGGTGGATTCGCCGGGCTGGTAGCTGACCGAGTGAGTTTGGCCATGTATTTCGAATGAGAAAGGCTTCTCTTCATGTTCTTTAGAGAGAGAGCGCAAGCCGTAATCAGACAAGAATTTCTCTTCGTCGAGCATGTGTTCTAGCACTCTGGCTAACTGCTCCTGACTGACGAGCGCAAGCAGACGTCGGCCACTGGCCCCAGGTTGAGTCAACGAGGCTACTTTCTCCAAGAGATGGGGACGGTATTTGAGAAACCAGTCCATGCGCTTCTTGAAGCGGGGTAGCTTCTCAAGCAAATCAGGTTCCAGAGTCTCAACAGCGAACAGGGGGATCAGGCCAACAAAGGAATGGATTTGCAATGCAATACGGCTTCCATCGGGACAGTGGATCTTGTCGAAATAGAAGCCATCCTGCTCATCCCACAATCCCTGTTCACCAAACTGGTCGTTGATGGCGTTGGCAATATAGATGAAATGCTCGAAGAATTTGGTGGCCATGTCTTCATAGGCTGGGCGAGTGCGGGCCAGTTCCAAGGCGATGGCCAGCATATTGAGGCAGTACATGCCCATCCAGGCGGTGCCATCGGCCTGTTCTATATGCCCACCCGTGGGTAGGGGCGCGCTGCGGTCGAAGACGCCGATATTGTCCAGGCCCAAGAACCCGCCCTGGAAGACATTGTTGCCATCGGTATCCTTGCGATTGACCCACCAGGTGAAGTTGAGCAGCAGCTTCTGGAAGACGCGCTCCAGGAAATCTGTGTCAGCTACTCCGGTGAAATTGCGGGCGATCTTGTACACTCGCCAGGCTGCCCAGGCGTGGACAGGGGGATTGACATCCCCAAAAGCCCACTCATAGGCTGGGATCTGGCCGTTGGGATGCATGTACCACTCGCGCAGCATCAGGATGATCTGGCGCTTGGCCCACTCGGGATCGATCATGGCGATGGGCAGGGTGTGAAAGGCCAGGTCCCAGGCTGCGTACCAGGGATATTCCCATTTGTCAGGCATAGAGATCACATCCAGGTTGTAGAGATGCGTCCAACTGGCGTTACGGCCATCTTTACGTGCCTTGGGGGGCGGGGGCCCGGCCGGGTCACCATCCAGCCACATCTCCACACCATAGTGATAGAACTGCTTGCCCCACATCAACCCGGCGAAGGCCTGGCGTTGGACGTTGCGCTCATCCGTCGTCAAGTCTGGGTTTTGGACCGCAGCATAGAACTGGTCCGCTTCTTGGATGCGTTGGGCGATGATGGCATCAAAATCCTTGAAGGTATCGTCATTTGCCAGGTTTGTAAAGCGCACCCGCACGGTGAACGTCTCCCCTGGCTGGAGGGTGGCGTTAAAGTGCGCCGCGGCCTTGGTGCCCTTTCTCTTTGAGTTGACGCGCTCAAGCTGCCCGTGCAGGATGGCATCGTTGATACCGTCCTTGACGTAGGGGCTAAAGTTGGGCGACTCAAAGAGATGCTCGTAATTGGTCTCGTTTTCAGTGAAAAGTAATCCTGCATCCGAATTTGCTTGCACGTACCACCAACGTTCCCCCAGATGGCGGTGGTCGGTGTAGATGGTGTGATCATCCAGAGCGCGTAGTTGCGGTTTGGAGCGCTCATGTCCCCATGACCAGGTGTTGCGAAACCAGATGTGCGGCAGTACGTGGATGGGCGCTGACTCGGGTGCACGGTTGATCACTGAAATACGGCAGAGGATATCTTCCTGATCGGCTTTGGCATATTCGATGGAGACGTCGAAGTAGCGCCCTTCGGCAAATGCATCGCCCAAAGCGTCGATCAGTTCATATTCCGTTTCTTGACGACTGCGGCGCTCGTTCTCATGAATCAATTGCTGGTAAGGGTAGGCCACCTGGGGATATTTGTAGAGCATCTTGGCATAGGAATGCGTTGGGGTGCTATCCAGGTAATAGTAATACTCTTTGACATCTTCCCCGTGATTACCTTGATTCCCGGTCAGGCCGAAGAGGCGCTCTTTGAGAATGGGATCCTGCTCATTCCATAACGCCACAGCCAGGCAAATGTTCTGGAAACGATTGCAGAACCCACCCAAGCCGTCCTCATTCCAGCGATAGGCGCGGCTGCGGGCGTGATCGTGGGGGAAGTATTCCCAGGCCTCCCCAATAGCGCTGTAATCCTCGCGCACCGTACCCCAGGCGCGTTCGCTGAGGTAGGGCCCCAAGTGCTTCCAGTCGGCTTGGCGAGCTTCGGAATCGGTCAGTCGTTTGTGTTCGGCAGTTTTTGAGTGCGGCATTTTGGTCACTATTTTTGATATTTTCGGCGAGGATATTCTTATAACATATTTAGTATTACAATGCAAAGTCCCGCTGAATATGTGCGTAATTCAGTTTGGGGGTAAGATTTCATATACATGGAAAACTTACCCCCAAACTGAAACGCACTCCTGAATATTAGGAATGAAGGGGAAAACCTTCTCATATCCTTAATAGTATCAGGAGTCACGCGGATGGAGAGCGTTTTGTTATAAAGCCCCCCTATCCAGAGGTCACTCCCTGTGCTAGTGGCCAAATCTACATTCAAGCAATGATTAGCGCATTAACTGCGCATAGAGCCTTTCCGTCTCTGCGGATGGCGCAGTATCCAATTGCTGTAAGGACTGCCGACAGAATTCATATTGCCGTGCAATCTCAACTCGATCCCCCTGGGCAGCGTAGGCGCGCATTGCCAGCCGGTGCGCAGCTTCCTGATATTGATCATCGTTGAGCAGCTGCTGACAGTACTCCAAAGCTTTCTCGTATTCCTGTTCTTTGAAATACAGTTCAGCCACCTGCAAGACTGTTTTGGTATAAGTTCGGCGCAGGAATTCACGCATCGGGACTGCCCATGTCCCACCCACCTCAGGCAGGTAGGCTCCTCCATACAGCTCAATGGCCTGTTGATAGGCAGCAATTTTCTGGGCAGTCCTTTTAGCGCGCCGGGCTCGTTTCACTGCCGCCTGGAACTCTTCGACATCATAGTGGTAATCCATCTGCCAGTTGAATCGATAGCAACCGCTTTGCGAATCGAACACCACGACCTCTTTTCCAAGCGCTCTGCGCAAGCGATAGACCGTATTGTTGAGCTGCTTATAATGCTGCTGAGGGGCGCTGTTCGGCCACAGGGTATCGCCAATGGCTTCTTTGGTGAGTCCTTTTGGGTGGGCCAGTAGCAAATAGAAGAGTTCGCGCACTGCTTTTTGATTGCTCCACTCAGGCCTGTTGACCTCTTCGGCATAGGTGCGTACCCGCGCAGCTCCCAAAGCTTGGATGGTCAATTCAGGTTGCGACAAATCGACCTGTTCGCTCTGTTGGCGAATAAGACGCCGCAACCGAGGCAGATCGTGGTCGTATTGCTCAATCGTGTCGATTAAACGGGTGGCGAATTCTCCAACCTCTGGCGAGGCGGTGGCCTTTTTTAGCATGCCTTTGGTTTCGCGACCAGCCGGTATCAACCAATAGAGACTATCCATTTTGGAAGCGTTCTGAGAGGCCGCCTGAAGATGATGAGCAGCTTCTTCATGTTCTTCAGCAACGTGATGGACAAAGGCCAGGTACAGATGCGCCTGAGCAGCTTTGGGGTGAAATCCTGTAGTTTCGAAGTCTCGAACAGCTTTTTCAAGGTGGACCACTGCCGTCGAAACCTCCTCTTTCGCTAAGGACAGACAGCCCACTTCCAAAGCCCACAACCCGGATAAATCAACCGCTTCAGTCTCATTGGCAATCGCTTCCACCGAAAACAATATTCGTTGGGCGTGCTCGATCTCATGATTTGCGCGGGCTTGTTCTGATTCCAATATGCCCAGTTCAAGTATGAGATGCCGTTGTTCCGCACGTTGGGCGATTTTCCTGGCCTGCCGGTACATCTCTATAGCAGTGTTGAAAAGATTCAAATCTGCATATATTTCACCTAGATTGGCAAGCGCGAGTGCCTCAAAGGGTCCATGACCAGTCCGCCTGGCGATATTCAGCGACTCTTGAAAATAGGCTTGTGCCAGGGGAAGATCACCAAGGTTATGTATAGAAAAACCTAGATTTATCAGTATTTGTGATTGTCTGACAAGATTGTTAGTCAGGCGGTTTATCTCGAGCGCCTTGAGATAATACCTGTTGGCGCGCCTATATTTTCCCCTATACATCATGATAACACCCAAAAACATATTGACGTAAGCCATATTATCGTGATCATCTTGGGCAGTAAAGATCTCCAGAGCATTTTGGGCGTGGTCTATGGCTTCCTCAAGATGCCCCAAGCAGTATAGGCACTCCCCCTTCACTTCCAGGGCTTCGGCATGGGTGATCTGCTGGTCTCCTCCCTTCCTTGATATTCCTAGAGCCCGGTTGGCATCGCGCAAGGCCTTCCGGTATTTGCCCTGTTTGCAATGGGCAAAAGCCCGCCAGGTAAGCGCCCGCGCCAGATGGAGGCTTCCTTCCGGCAAGTGCTGCTCAACTTCATTCAACAAAGACCGCCCGCGCTCGATTTCTCCTTGCCACATAGCTACCCCACCTCGCTGGGCGAGTAAGACTGGGTGAGAATTCAACACCTGAGCAGGTAAAGCATCGATCCATTTTGCCAGGGTTGAATAGCGTCCGTTGGCAATTAGTGGTACGCCGGCTTTCTCAATGAAACCGATCGTAACATCTTCATCCGCCAGGCGCTGGCAGATGGCATAGGCCTTTTCCCATTCCTGCCGCTCGCCATACACCTCGATCAAACGCAGCAGGATCTTGCGCTCTCCCTCTGGCCGCCCTTGCTTGAGCAGCCCCTGCAAGAAGTCCCTGAACAGGTGATGATAGCGCAGCCAGGTGCCACCATTTTCGACCGGCTGTACGAAGAGGTTATTCTGCAATACCATAATGATCACCTCTTCCCAGCTCTGGCCTTCCGGCGCCTGCCCCAAGACAGCTTCACACAGCTCAGCATCGAACTCATCGAAGAGCGAGCTCCTCAGCAGAAAATCCTGAATGTGTGGGAGTTGCTGGTCGAAGACCTGCTGGGCCAGGTAGTCGTAAAGCCCAACGCCAGCCACACTCGCCAAACGCACCTGGTCAGCCATGCCGCGCCACATGGTCTCCGCCGAGAGCAGCAGCGCAGTGATCCAGCCCTCGGTCTGGCGTACCAGCTCATCTGCTTCCTCTTTGGATAGCAACTGGTGATAATTTCTGTGCAACAAGGCCTGGATCTCCTCAGCTTGGAAGGCCAGATCTTCGAAATTCAAGCCCTTTACCTGGGAGCGCCCTACCAACAGGGGTAAATCAGGCAAGTCCACCATCGTGCGAGAAGCGATCATCAGGTGAAAATTCTCGTCCACCGCCTGTACGAAACGACTCAAAAAGCGGTTGATCTCTGCGCTGCTATCCACCAGGTGGTAATCATCCAAAACCAGGGCGAAGTGCTCCGAGATATCCTCGTAGATCTCATTGACAATGCTGGTTACCAGTTGATCGATATCCAGACCGGATTGCCAGATGCTCTTCACAATGGCAAGCGAGGTACCCCCAAAATCTGGAAACCGTTGTTGGATGGCAGAGATGAAGTGGGCCAGAAAACGCTGCAGGTCTTGATCCACCGCTTCCAGAGCATACCAGCAGATGGGGTATTCGGCCTGATGAGCAAAGTCAACCAGCAGCGATGTTTTCCCATACCCCGCCGGTGCTGAAATCAGCGTCAATCTGTAATCCAACAGGTCAACCAGCAAGTCAAGCAGACGCTGCCGGCTGAGCAAGTCGGAGCGTCGGCGGGGTAGGACGATCTTGGCGCGATTGACCGTAATCTTCATGATCCTTCCAGAATCTGAGCGGATATACGCAAGCATTTACATTATACACTCATGTTACGCATATTTAGGTTGTCAGCCCTATGGAGTCGATAAGGAAGGCTGTATGCCATGCGTTGTCATTCCGAGTAAATGAAATCCCATTGTGCGTAACATGAGTTATACAATGACGAACCCGAATAGAGAAACAACTATACTATTTATACACTATAATGCAATGTATTTCAAACTTTCTTAGCCAACAGTCGCATTTCAGTTTGGGGGTGAGATTTCAAGAATATGGCATCTCCTACTCAAGCCTGTCATTCCGAACCCCTTCGCTTGGTGTGCACGCATCCACACGCCCATCGGTCGCTGACTCACTACTGGTGTAGCGAGTGACTATTTGGGAAGGGGTGAGGAATCCCCGGTAATCCCCTTTATACAGCCTGCACAGACCTCGAGGCTTTGCCAGAAGGTTGAGTTGCGCTTGCCAATAGGTTCCCAGCGCACAGTACCCCAGACGGCTTCCACCAATATCCAGCGCATTTCCTTTGAATACATCCTAACTGAAATTCACCCCCAAATTACGCGGTCGTTTTCTCTTTATTCAGCGTTCATCACCTGGTAGATCAAGCGCCAAAGATGCAGTTGGTCATAGGGAACACTTTCCCCCAAGGCCTCGAAAACAGGCTTGAGATATTCGACCCCTAGATCATCGAAAGCGGCGATGACACGCTTTCCATCTTCAGACGACAACTGGCTGGATGCTATCAAGCCCTCGATATCGAGAGGTTTCCCAGCCTGGTGAGCTTTTTTGAGATGGTTGAGGATCGTGCCCTGGGTGAAGCCCATATCGGCGGCGATGTCGGCGATGGATGCCCCGGCCTGGAAGTGCTCCCAAACGTGGTCTGTGCGACGTTGGCCGGTGAGCGATGCTGGCCTGGAAACGTCCCTGGCAGGCTTTGGCACGGACTGGATTTCGTTCTCCTGGCAGTAGGCTTGAATGGGGGGTAGGAAATGGGGGCCATATTCCTTCACTTTACGTTGCCCCACGCCATAGATTTGCTCGAATTCTTCCAGCGTCTGGGGGAAGTAGGCTGCCATCTCGATCAAGGATCGGTCTGGGAAGACAACATAAGGCGGCAGCCCTCGTTCGTTGGCCAGGCGGGTGCGCAGGGAGCGTAACTCTTCGAACAGAGCAGGGTCATGCTCCGGCATTTCACTTCTGGCAGAGCCTCCGTAAATCCCTGGCAAGGTTCCCCAGAATTGCTCTCCACCCAGAACCGCGCCGCCTTCCGCAGTCACTTTCAGGGAACCATGTGGTTGGGTGCGTTCCAGCAGCCCCCTACGGACAAACTGAGCCGCCAGATGCTGCCACTGTTTCTTCGAGTAAGCCTGTCCCGCGCCGTGCGAGGGTAGTTTGTCGTGCCTGAACTTCAACACCTTTTTGGCAAGCGACCCGCGCAATATACCGATCAGGTGCGCAGCCCCGAAGATCTCGCCGGTCTCGCGAGCGCAAGTGATAAATAATTGTGCGGGGGCAGTAAGCTCTACTCTCTCAGAATCAGCCTCACTGGTCGTCTGAGCATCCCCCTCAGATGGATCAGACAAGCAGTTATCACAGGCCAAGCAATCGTCATTCCTATATCGCTCTCCAAAATAGGCCAGCAGCGGCACCCTGCGGCAAGTTTGGGCATCCACGAAATCCAACAGAGCTTGCAGGCGCACTTCTGCGCCGCGCCGTAGATCCATGGGCTCTTGATTGATGAAATGGCGAATGGTGTGGACATCGCTGTAAGAGTAAAGCAGCAGACAGTCAGCGGGCAGCCCATCACGTCCGGCGCGCCCGATTTGCTGGTAGTAGCTCTCGATGTTTTTGGGCAGGTCGTAGTGCAGGATGAAGCGCAGGTTGGATTTGTTGATGCCCATACCAAAAGCGATGGTGGCGACCATGATCAGGCCCTCTTCATAGCGGAAGCGATGCTGGTGGCGGCGGCGGACATCATCTTCCATCCCGGCGTGATAGGGCAGCACCGGGTAGCCAAGGGAGTGCAGTTGATCGCTCAGGCTGTCGACCTGGTCGCGGGTGGCGCAGTAGATGATGCCGGCCTGGCCTTTATGGGCATCCAGGAAAGCGCGTGTCTGGGCCACAGCAGCGATTTTATCGCTCACCGAGAGCACCAGGTTCTCACGGTTGAAACTGCTGATGAATTCATTGGCGTCGGTGATGCCCAGCGAGTCCTTGATGTCCTGGCGCACGCGTTGGGTGGCGGTGGCGGTCACGGACAGGGTGACAGCCGCAGGTAGCTGATCCCGTAATCCGGCAAGCTGGCGGTATTCGGGCCGGAAGTCGTGCCCCCACTCAGAGATGCAGTGCGCCTCGTCGATCACCAAACAGTCTACCGGACAATCGTCCAACAGCAGCCTGGTCTCCGGTCGCAGCAGTGTTTCTGGGGCGGCATAGAGCAGCTTGACATCTCCCAGGCGGATGCGCGCTGTGGTCTCCACATACTCGGCGTGGCTGAGCGTGCTGTTGAGGTAGACGGCCTCGATGCCCCATTCCTTGAGCTCCAGCACCTGGTCTTCCATCAACGAAATCAGCGGCGAGACCACCACGGTCAACCCTGGAAATAAGGTGGCAGGCAGTTGATAGCACAATGACTTCCCACTGCCAGTGGGCATCACGGCCAGAGAATCACGCTTGCGCAGCACGTTCTCGATGATGGTTTGTTGAAGTGAGCGGAATTGGGCATATCCAAATACTTTTTGAAGAACGCGGCCTATTTGGGGGATTTGACCCTCATAGGTTTCCTTTTGCACCCGGGCAGGGACGTTCGATTCTACCTTTGGGGTTGATTCTGTTTCCCCCAGGAACCAGCCAGAGAGCTGCACGTAACAGCGGTACTCCCCGTCGGTCATCTCCCTTCGACGCGGCTCAGGGCTGGCCTCGGGCCGCCACCAGTGCGCCAGTGAGATGCGCAACAGCGCCCCGGCAGGGATTTCAGGAATAGGTTCCTGGAAGCCTGTGAAAGTCAGCGTGCAGCCACCGCTGGAATTGGCGTAGCGGTAACGAATGCGCTTCAGGTCATCTTCACGCTGCAAGGGTCGATCGGGTTGCCAGAACATTGTGCTCCGGCTGGGAATCCCGCACCTTTCAGCGATGTAGAGCGCGCCGGCTTTGGTAGTTTGGGTCAGTCCATCGAAAATCGCTTCCACCCCGCCAGAAATAGGTGGCATGTGCTGATTTATTAAGGTTTCAATTTTTGTAATTGATCCCATGCGGCGTTTGTGGGTCACAATCACATTTTCCACGTGGGGTGGGATGATTTCCAGTTCAGGGCGAGTTTCGACCTGCCAGACTTCGCCCACCTGGTAGTCCATGTTGAAGCGGTCGTTTACCTCACGGTCTGCGGCGATCAGCCGCAGCGAACGCCCTTCGAAAGTGAGCGCCCCGATGCAAGCCCCATTCCCCATACGGGTTTTAGCGACAATGACGACTTTCATACGTTACTAAGAAATTTACTTGTGTCATCGCGAGGAGCGTCTTTTGTGACGAAGCGATCTCCCACTTGACGAGGAGATTGCTTCACTCCGTAAACTCCGTTCGCAACGCCACGCCGTGCGGCCCTTTGGGCAGGCGCGCAGAGCGATGACATCGATGAGAGTTTCTTTCTGCACTTCGTGCATGAGCAGCGCCCCAAGCGCTGTGGATTCCCCTTCGGGGATCGGAATGACACTGGAAACTTTTGTGCTCTCAAAATAGTGAACACCAAGTAAATCACCACTTCCCGAATAGTTATTCAGGCAGCAAGTGCTCGATATCCATGCCAGTGTACTGGCACAGTTTCTCTGCCACCAGGGAGCGATGACAGGCTGCCGGTTGACCCTCGACGCAAAAAAGGGCGACCACCTCGCTTCCTTTGGGCAACGACTCAAGGAAAGCGCGGGGATCGAATCCAGTGAGGATCTCTTCCTGGTATGCGGCGATGAACTCCGGGCTCAGCGACTGGCGCTTGCGTCTGGCAGTCTTTTGGGCTTTATCGGCAGCCGCTTGCCTGTGGCGGATATCAGGTGTAGGCGCCAGATCGCGGCGGTGCAGGTAAATGATGCCCAGCGCTTCCAGGCGAGCCTGCAGGCGTTTGTGATTCGCAAAAGCATATTGCGCCCCGCGCACCCCACGCCGCCAGCGGATATCACAGAAGACATCGACTTCCGCTTGACGGAGCGCGTCGAAAAAAGCTGGCTCAGAAAACCCATATACCCCGATGGTAATGATTCTTGCCACTATGCATCCCCTCCTTCGTCACCCCGATACCGTTTTCGAGAAGTAAAGCTGAAGAAGTCGTCTCCAAACAGGCTGGGCTGTCCGCCCGTCAGGCGTAGCAAGACATCATTCTGTGTAATAACTGCGTCCTTTTCGTCGATGTGCAGTACTTCGATCCCTTCTTCTGAAAGCACCTTAGCGATCAGTTTGCTGCGGTGGCAGTTTTCCGGTTTGCCCTCGCTGCACATCAGGGCCACGCGCTGTCCGCGCTGGCTGGCTTTGCGCAGACGATCAATGCCGGCATGGAAAAAAGGTTGTTGGGCGACCTTCTGGTAATCGACCTTACCATCGGTGTAGCAGGCCTGATCATCAGGTTGGCCACCCAGGCTGTCTCCCATGAAGATATAGCGGATGCCATTGGCCTCCAGGGTAGTTTGCAGCGCGTTCTTAGAGAATTCTGGCTTGTAGCTGGAATAGGGACTGCTGCGCACGTCGATCAGGTATTGGATGCGATTCGCTTGCAGCACCTCAATGAAAGCCTCCATATCCCGCGCCCCGTAGCCAATCGTGTAAATGGTTGCATCTGGCATCGCTATTGGCCCCTTTCCCAACGCTCCAGCAGGCGAGCGACCGCTGCTTTGACCAGTTCACGTGCCTCCCAGCGCTCGCACCCGGTCATCAACAGCTCGTCATACTCTGTTTCAGTATGGCGCAAATGAGCATTCACTGCCAGGCGAACTGCATCTTCATCGAAGGTTTTTGCGGCTGCCGAGCGCCCCACACGTCCGCTGTATTTCTGGCAGGCATGTTGGGCGATATCGGTTTCCTTGCCGGTCGGACAATTGGGAAACAACTCCCGAATGCGGGCTGCGAACTGTTCCACATACTGCTGGTCGAGTAGCGACCTGCGTTGCGCGTCACGCTCCCGGCGCCGGGCGCGAATTTCGGCATCAGCCAGGCATTCAGCTTCAGCCTGCTCCAGGGCTTGCTCCTCGACCAATAAGCCCTGCCGTTCGTAGCGTTTTCGGGCCCGGCTCCATTGAAGTACGACCGCAGACAGTTTAGAGTATTTGCGTGAACGGCGAGTCAGCGCGGCATCTCCTGCAGGCAGGAAGACGAGGTGATCGAAGTCAGCGCAACTGAGGCATGAGGCTCCCTTATCTCCCTCGAGCGTAATCCAGGCATGGCGGCCAAGCTCGTCGCCGCATTGGTCGCAGACTGACTCCCGGTGTGAGATGAAAACTTTTAGATCCATATTAGGGTTGTCCCGAAAAAAGGGTGGGGCCAGGGGGCTGTGCCCCCTGGCCCCACCCTTTTTTCGGGGACTCCTCGTTTGCTGAGTTGTTACCAATTTTCAAAGGAATAATATCATACCCCGGCGATTCCTAGAGAACCCTCATCCCATATCCATCTTAGGCCGGTACTGCAATGACTCAGCGATATGGGGTGGAGTGATGGCCTCTTCTTCGGCCAGATCTGCGATGGTGCGCGAGAGTTTGAGCACGCGGTGATAAGCACGCGCCGAGAGCTGCAACTGGCTCATGGCGTTGCGCAGCAGGGAGCGGCTGGTCTGGTCCAGGGGACAGTATTGGCGCAGTTCGGCGGGCCCCATATCGGCGTTGCAGGACAAGTTGGTGCCGTCGAAGCGTTTGCGCTGTTGATCTCTGGCAGATTCGACTCGTGCCTGGAGATCGGCGGAGGGTTCGCCTAAACGCTCGTCGCTGAGTTTATCGTAATCGACGCGCGGCACCTCGATGTGGATATCGATACGGTCTAGCATGGGTCCCGAGATGCGCTTCTGGTAGCGTGTGATGACCTGGTTGGAGCAAGTGCACTCTTTGACGGGATCGCCGGCGTAGCCGCAGGGGCAGGGATACACACAATCTTACGTTTCAGATACTTCAAACTTTATTATAATTG
>CAZUSV010000022.1:37693-38883 GCA_964622645.1 uncultured Anaerolineales bacterium | reverse complement strand
GCTACCGAGGAATGCGGTGGGGATTATAAAACTATGCCCACTCAGTGTCAAGGAAAAAATCTCTGGGGGCTCGATTACGGCGTTGGAGATGGGGTTTCTGTAAAGGTTGCTGTCGGTATAGGCGTATCCGTGAAAGTCGCTGTAGGCACAGGTGTATTGGTGTAAGTCGCCGTAGGAAGCGGCGTATTCGTGATCGTGGGTGTGGGAGTCTCGGTAAAGGTTGGCGTCATCGTGGGAGTAGCCGTGGGTGCCAGCACAACGATCCTGACCCAGAAATTACCTTCCGCATTCCCACCCGTCCCAAAGACGATATTGTCCGATGAGCGCAGCTTGTAATAACCCATATACGTACCGGGATTTGCCGGAGCAGTAAGTTGAACGGAAATATCCACTTGGTTGCCATAGGATACAATTCCACCAGTAAACTGAGACTCGAAGGGCGCGTTCATCCGGTCGCCGCTGTCGAAGATCAGCCGGTAGCCCGATGTCCAGTCGCAGGAGCCAACATTCCTGAGCCGCCAGGTCTTGGTGAAGGTAGTCCCGGCGACGATCTCGGTATCATCGGGAATGCTGACATCGCTGACGAATTGGGCCCAGTTGCAGGGGATGGGTGAACTGGTCGGCGTGGAGCCGGGGGTGTTGGTAAACATAGGTGTCGAGGTATTCTCAGGGGTGGCGGAGACTCCAGGGTCTGTGGTATTTGTGGGAGTTGGGGCCAGGCCAGAAGCAACCTGGGTCTCAAGAAAAGCCTGGGTCAATTTAGCAGAGACCGTCTGTCGGGCCAAGGTAGTCATCAAGCCTTCCTCACCCTCACGACCTGGCATGTTACAGCCGACGAGAATTATTATCCAAAGTAATCTACTCACAATAATAATCAGTCGTGTACCTTGAGGTGTTTTCATATTCTTCCTCCCCGCCATGAGAATTCCTGGGGGTATTGAGTCTCTAAGAATTCTGGTAGTAATGCCCAGATTTGAGGGTATGGGGCGAGCGGAGTACGTCCCATATCCTCAAATCTGGGAGCTACCCCGGCGATTCCTAGAAAGACGGGATATTTTGAATGACCTAATACTAAGAGATTAGTCACCGCTCGTCAAGCAAGAATCCAGGAGATGGTCTCACATTGACGCTGATTCGAGCCTGACGTATAATTCCGCTTGCCGGGGAAGTGCTGGAATTGGCAGACAGGC
>CAZUSV010000022.1:31495-37681 GCA_964622645.1 uncultured Anaerolineales bacterium | reverse complement strand
GACTTAGGATCACGTGCCCTCTGGGCGTGTGGGTTCGACCCCCACCTTCCCCACTCGACTCCCAATAATAGGTGTGCCTGGGTGCTATTCCACCCATGCACACCTATTTTTCGGAGGAAACCGGCGTATAAGAACTATATAAAATATTTTCCGAAACACGCTCGCAGAGAGGTATGAAGGCCTGAGCGTGATATAATCCGCCCTGCAATATTGCGAGAAAGAAGGTTGCAACCTTGAAAATCGAACAAGAAATCCTCGAAGATCGCCAGGTAAAACTCAACGTAGAAATCGATAACGAGCCCTGGCAAAAAGCCAAACACCAGGCTGCCCGCAGGCTGGCTAAGCGCGTCAAGATCCCCGGCTTCCGCCCTGGCAAAGCCCCATACGCCGTCATCGTCCGTAATATCGGCGAGGGTGCCATTGTCGAGGAAGCCCTGGAGATCCTGATCGACGATGTTTATCCCAAAATCATCGACGAGGCCGAAATCGAACCCTATGGCCCCGGTCGCCTGGAAGAGGTCGAGGACCTTGACCCCCCGAAATTCGAGTTCGTGATCCCCTTACAGCCCGAAGTCGAAGCGGGTGACTATAAAGCCCTGGAAATCGCTTACGAACCTCCTCAAATCGATGACGAAGAGGTCGACGAGGCCCTGGAAAACATGCGCCAGCAGCAGGCCATCAACGAGCCTGTCGAACGGCCCGCTGAAGAAGGCGACATCGTCTATATGCGCGTCAGTGGCAAACGCCTGGATGTCGAGGATGATTCCGATGTCATGTTATACAACCAACAGTTCTCTTCAGCCCGTTTGGGCCAGGAAGATAGCGCCACCGACCGGCAATTCTTCGAGGGTTTCTCTGAGCAACTTATCGGGTTAGCTCCCCAAGACCAAAAGACCTTCACCCATACTTATCCCAATGATTATGAAGACGAGGATCTACAGGGGGTCGAGGTCGAATTCCAGGTCGATGTGACCAACGTGCAGGCCTACACCATACCTGAACTGGATGACGAGTTCGCCAAATCTGCGGGGGAGTTCGATACAATCGAGGATATGCGCCAGGATCTCAAATCACGCTTGCAAGAGCAGGCCGACCTGACCTATGCCGATGAATACGAGGACCAGGTTATCGAAAAACTCATCGAAGAGAGCACCCTCTCCTACCCACCCCAAATGGTCGAGAACGAAAAGCAAGATATCCTTGCCAATCTGGAATTTCGTTTATCCCAGCAAGGCTTGAACAAAGATGTCTACATGCAATACCGCGGCGTAAGTGAGCAAGAGTTCGAAGAGGAGATCGACGAAGCAGCCGTAAACAACGTCAAACGCACCATGGTGCTCTACGAAGTTGCCAACGCCGAAGAGATCAAACCCGATCCCAACAAGTTCAATGAAACCACGGAAAGCGCCCTCGACAGCGTTACAGCAGATCTCACCCCTAAACAGGTCAAGGATATGCAGAAGGGCGGCCAACTGGCCAACCTGATCACCAACATCGCCGCTGACTTGACCTTGAGGCAGACTGTCGAATATCTCGTCGCCATCGCCAAGGGTGAACCACTGCCGTCCCCCACGGATGATGCAGAGGCTGCTGCCGACGCCGAGGTGGGTGAGAAGATCCCCGAGGCGGATACCGCCCCCAATGAGTCACAACCAACCCAAACTACACAAGAGGAATCTCCCACCGAGGAGGTTGAACAAGAATCCACCGCTGAGGCGGACGAAAGCGAGGAAGCATGAACATCTCCACTCCCCAATCCTTAATCCCTATGGTGATCGAGAGTACTGGCCGCGGTGAGCGCGCCTATGATATCTACTCTCTGTTGCTGAAGAACCGTATCATCTTTGTGGGAACCCCCATCAACGATCAGGTCGCCAATACCACGGTGGCACAACTGCTAGTACTCAACAAAGAAGATGCCGAAGCCCCCATTCAAATGTACGTCAACTCCCCGGGCGGCGGTGTTTACGCCGGGCTGGCGATCTACGACACCATGCAGATGATCACCAATCCCATCAGTACGGTTGCCGTGGGCGTAACCGCCTCTTTCGGCACCGTCCTGCTGACCGCTGGGACCGAGGGTCAGCGCTTTGCTCTACCTCATGCCACCGTGCACATGCACCAACCCCTGGGTGGCGCCCAAGGTCAGGCTACCGACATCGAGATTCAGGCCAAAGAAATTCTACGCCTAAAAGAGCGCCTGAATAAGATCCTGGCAGATCACACAGGCCAGTCGATCGAGCAAATCGAGAGAGATACTGAGCGCGATTACTGGATGGACGCCGAGGGCGCCAAAGAATATGGCATCGTCGACGAAATCCTGGAAGTGCCTGAAAAAGCCAAGGCATAGATACTCATTCAAAGCCGATGAGCCGGATCGCACTGGGTGCCATCCGGCCTTTTTCTTATCCAAAAATGCCTGCATTCAATTCAAAAAACATACGCGCCTTGATCCTCGATATGGACGGCGTATTGTGGAGAGGGGAAACGCTGATCGCTGACCTGCCTCCCATCTTTGCGGAGATCGAACGACTGGGTCTGGGCGTGATCATGGCGACCAATAATTCCACCCGCACGCCAGCCGATTACCTCGAGAAACTTCGTTCTTATGGCGTGGAGCTCGAAGATTGGCAGGTGGTCAATTCCGCCGAGGCCACGGCGCAATATTTGCGTACACACTATCCCCAGGGTGGCCCCGTCTATGTGGTTGGCGAAAGGGGGTTGGTTGAGTCACTGCAAGCCAAGGGTTTCCGGGTCGACGAACAAGAGGCTCTCGCTGTGGTGGCCGGGATGGATCGCGAACTTGACTACAAAAAGATCGATCGCGCCGCGGCCTTGATCAGGGCAGGGGCAAAATTCATCGGCACCAATCCCGACCGAACCTTCCCTGCACCCCACGGCCTCACCCCAGGCGCAGGCACCATGTTAGCTGCTATCGAAGCGGCTTCCTATGTTTCCCCCACAATCATTGGCAAGCCAAAACCATTTATCTTTGAGATCGCCTTGGAACGGCTAGGAGTCAAACCCGAAGAAGCACTGATGGTTGGCGACCGCCTGGAGACGGATATCGCAGGTGCACAGAATGTTGGCTGCCCTGTTGGACTGGTGCTAACGGGAGTCACCAACCGGGAAGATGCACGGGCATGGCAACCAGAGATTGATTTGATTGCCGAAGATCTAACGGATATATTGAGAATGCTGAGATAGTTGGGAAAATTCTGCCCTCCGCGGAGCGATGGAACCAGAGAAGCCCACCTACCCCCCCACCTTCGGCGTTGGGGGGAACATATGCCTCTAATTCCATATTCGGAATGAACGAAAAACCCTACCTCTTCGACCTCGATCTTCCAGAACTTACTGAAATACTATCTTCATGGGGTGAGCCAGGGTACCGCGCCAAACAGATCTGGCAGGGACTGTATCAGAATCTGTGGGAGAGGCCTGATGATTTCACAAACCTAACGAAGAAATTGCGCCAACGCCTGGCCGGTGAAATCGAGTTCAGCCATCTAAAGCCAGTCACGGATCTGAAATCCAGTGATGGTGAAACCGAAAAATCTCTCTTCCATCTACCCGATGGCAACCCTATTGAAACGGTGCGCATGCGTTATGGCCCTACAGCCTCCCCTGCGAGGGCAGGGAAAGCCAGACGCACATTATGCATCTCCACGCAATCCGGCTGCGCTATGGGCTGCACTTTCTGCGCCACTGGCCAGATGGGCTTTATGCGCAATCTGAGTAGCGGCGAGATCGTCGAGCAGGTTATCTACTATGCACGGCGGTTGAAAGCGCAAGACGAACGCGTCACCAACATTGTCATCATGGGCATGGGGGAGCCTTTCCATAATTACGAGGCCACACTAGAAGCCATCCGACGTCTCAATCATCCGCAGGGCATGAACCTGGGAGCACGCCGCTTTACCATCTCCACTGTAGGGCTGGTGCCGGGTATCCATAAACTTGCTCAGGAAGATCTGCAGGTCAATCTGGCAATCTCCTTGCACGCCGCAGACGATGAATTGCGTAACAAGACAATACCCATCAACCAAAAATACCCCCTCGCTGAGCTCATGGAAGCGGTTGGGGAATATATCAAAACCACAAAGCGGCGCGTCACCTTCGAGTGGGCCTTGATCAACCAGGTCAACGACTCGCCAGAGCAAGCCATGAAACTGGCAGGCCTGCTAAAGGGAATGCTAACCCATGTCAACCTGATCCCACTCAATCCTACCCAGGGATTTGAGGGGCAGGCCTCGGATAGAGAACGCATTCAACGCTTTCAAGAGATCCTACAACAAAGAGGGATACCCTGCACCATCCGCCTGCGCAGAGGCATTGATATCCAGGCAGGTTGTGGGCAACTGGCGAGTCAATGAGCTTATGGTAAGTAGGTGGGGTGCACCTAAGCTAGGTGCACCCCACCTACTTACCATATTTTCGTGCTAAAATGCATCTGTATCAAACGTAAGCGGAACCCCCTTAGGAAAGGAGTCAGCCATGGCAGATCAAATTATTCGCCTGGTCTACCCACCCCATCTCATCGATGTGCCGGTGATAAATCAGTTGATCCGCAGCTATGACCTGACCGTCAATATCCTGCGTGCCGAGGTCACTCCTAAGGAGGGGTGGGTGGAAATCCAATTGACAGGTAAATCTTCAGACATCACAGAGGCCATTAACTGGCTGGTAGGGCGCGGCATTGAGGTCCAGCCGCTTGAAGAGTAGACTGAGGCTATAACCACAACTGACATCGAACGATGACGCAATTAGCCAAGCTATCTCCCATCGCCGAATTAATTCATAAGGCGCTCGAAGCTGAGCAATACGCACAGAGCAAGTCGCTATTCCTGCGCTTACGCCCCGCTGACAGGGCTGACGTTTTCGAACTCCTGAACGAGGACGATCGAAGCCAGTTTCTGCGACACCTAGATGTACCCGCCACAGCTGATCTCTTCGATGAGCTCGAAGATCAGGAAACCGCCGAGGCGGCTGAATTCATCTCGCTCGAACGCCTGGGGGATGTCCTGGATGAGATGGATCCCGATCAGGCTGCCGACCTGCTCGGCGATCTCAGCCCAGAACTCGCCCAGCAAGCCCTCACGCAGATGGACGAGCCCGAAGATGTGCTGCCGCTGCTGAGCTATCCTGATGAAACCGCTGGCGGCCGTATGACCACCGCTTACCTGTGTTTGCACCGCCAAACAACCACAGCGGAGGCCATCGAATATCTGCGTCAGGCCAATCCAGATATCGATGTGCCTTATTATCTCTTTGTAGCGGATGAATCTGAACAATTGGTCGGGGTACTGGGATTGCGGGAACTGGTTATCGCTGAACCGCATACAACAATCGATAACATAATGAACCAGGACGTCATCCACGTATCAGCCCTGGCAGATCAGGAAGAAGCTGCTCGCCTGATGACTCACTACGATCTTTCAGTATTGCCAGTAACAGGTGAAGACGATCAATTATTGGGTGTGATCACTCACGATGACATCCTGGATGTGATCGAAGATGAGTACACAGAGGATATCTATCGCCTGGCCAGCGTCGCCAATACTGATCTGGAACCCGAGAGCGCGGTTATCGATCAATTGAAGGGGCGCTTACCCTGGCTGCTGCTCAACACTGTCACGGCGTTATTTGCAGCCTGGATCATCAGCCGATTCGAGGATCTTTTTATTCAGGTGGCTGTGTTGGCCTTCTTCCAGTCAGTTGTTGCTGGTCAGGGGGGCAGTGCCGCCAGCCAAAATGTAGCCATGATCGTGCGCTCCATTGCCCTGGGTAAGATCGAGCCTAAACGTGTCTGGGCGATCCTGCTGCGACAATTATGGATTGGACTGCTCCAGGGCATGATCATTGGCATGATCATTGGGGTTGGGGTGGGGCTCTGGCAAGGCAATCCTTACCTGGGGCTGGTATTGGGCTTCGCGTTGATTGGCAATATGCTCGTAGCAGGGATCGTGGGCACACTGATGCCCTTGGCTTTCAAATCCATCGGCCAAGACCCTGCCATGACCTCCTCGGTTCTGGTCACTGCCGCCACTGATGCCCTGGGATTTTTGATCTTCCTGAGTCTAGCGAATATGTTCTTACCATTAATCATCCGCTATCTTCCATACTAACGAAAATGATACCAAGCCAATGGAATTGTTCCGAAAAAAGGGTGGGCGCCACGGGGGG
>CAZUSV010000022.1:0-31485 GCA_964622645.1 uncultured Anaerolineales bacterium | reverse complement strand
AAAAAAACAAAACACACCCCACCCATTTTTTTTTGACCCAAAACGGGGGGGGCCCGGGGGGCCCACCCCCCCCGCCCCCCACCCTTTTTTCGGAGTAATCAGTTCAGTATATGAAAAACTAATTGGAGAAATCCATGAAAGCAAAAATCATCCTCAACCCCTATGCAGATCGCTGGAAGGCGCTGAAGCGCCGTCCTGAAGCTGAAGTTGCCCTGCAGCATGCTGGGATCGAATACGATTTCGTCGTATCAGAATATCCCGGCCACAATGAAGAACTAGCTGCCCAGGCCAGTCTTGAGGGGTTCAATCCGATCATAGCCGCAGGGGGTGATAGCACTTACAACGAAGTCGCCAATGGTCTCATCCAGGCCGCAGGTGAAGGGCCAGTGGAAACCAATTTCGGTATTCTTCCCATGGGCACTGTCAACGACTTGGCTGATAACCTGGGCGTCCCCAGGGACCTCCATGATGCTGCGAAGGTCATCGCTACCGGGCTCACACGTCCGCTAGATGTATGCAAAGTCAATCAGCGCTACTTCGTCAATAATTCCGCGGTAGGGTTAGAGACCGCGGTCAGTGTACAGCAAACACAGATGAAGGGTGTCAAAGGAGTCTTCCGCTATCTTTTGGCCACGCTGATCACGATCATGCGCAACCCCCAATGGGAGATGGAACTGACCTGGGATAATGGGGAGTATAAAGGGCCGGTCACATTAGTGTCTGTCGGAAACAATCCCCGCACTGGCGGAATCTTCTACACCGTACCCCACGCCGATCCGTTCGATGGGATGCTCTCTTTCGTTTATGGCTCGATGGCGAAACGTCTCGAAATCCTCAAAGTTCTTCCCCAAACCATGAAACCAGAAGAGGGCAACTATGTCGAGCACCCCAGTATCCATGAAGTTCATAGCACCTGGCTGCGCATCCACACAGAGCCGACCACGCCAGTTCACACCGACGGCGAGGTGATCGATCACGCTATCAATGACCTCGAATATCGCCTCGTCCCCGGAAGAATCCCGATGCTATTGGTAAAATAAGATGCCAACCATCAATAATTAACATTACAGCGCAAAGTTTCGCTGAGGCCGGTCTCCTGACCGAGTCGGCTCGGTCGGAGACCGGCCTCAGCAGATAGATGAACGATAGAAAAATCCAACCTTGCGCTGTAATATCAATCACCACCAAAAAAATCTCATGACACCATCAAAATCAATAAGCCGTTGGTATTCACTGTTGCTGATCAGTTGTTTAGGACTCTTCCTCGAATTGGCAGTGATCCGTTGGATAGCAGGCGAAGTGCGTCTGTTTTCATATTTCAAGAACTTGCCGCTTCTGGCTGCTTTTTTGGGTTTGGCGATTGGATTTGGATTAGTAAGCCACAAACAGGATTACCGTTATGCCTTTGCGCCGCTGTTTGGCCTTTTCGTTCTGCTGGTTCTACTGGTTGGGCGGGTACTGTCCCCGCGCGCCCTGGCATACCCATCCAGGGGTGATGAATTCCTTTGGTTTGCAGGTGACTTTTCGTATTGGCTGGCATTGGTCTTATTCCTGAGTGTAGTCTTGATCTTCTTCATGCTGATCATGCTGATGTTCGTTCCCATCGGACAGGCAACTGGCAGGGAGATGGCCAATCACCCCCCGATCCCGGCGTATATCACTAATCTGATCGGCAGCCTGATTGGGATCTGGCTATTTGCCTTATTATCTTATTTCCAAACCCCGCCTGCAATCTGGTTTGGATTGGCCCTACTTGGACTGGGAACATTTTGGATACAGAAGCGTAACTTGCCAACCAAAGATATTCTCCTATTTGCGGTATCACTCATAGGCATAATTTATCTTAACCGAGGAATCACCTGGTCACCATACCACCGCTTGGAGATCATTCCGAGTACCGTGGCATATGATAGCGATGGTCAGCCCGAAAGCTGGTATACACTCAATGTTCAACAAGTCTTTTATCAATCAGCAATGGATTTGTCCCCCGAGTTTTTCTCGCAACTCGAAGATATAATCCCCGAGATCGATAATGCGGCTTATACATATAATCTGCCTTATCGTCTCCACCCCCCTGGCGATCAAGTGTTGATTGTCGGTGCTGGTATGGGGAATGATGCAGCCGCTGCGCTCCGAAACGGGGCCGCGCATGTCGATGCCGTAGAAATCGATCCAGCCATCCTGGCTTTCGGGAAGGATCTTCACCCTGAAAAGCCATACGATGATCCCCGCGTCTCCCTGATCGTCGATGACGCGCGTTCGTTCTTCCAAAAGAATACCAACCGTTACGATCTGATCTCCTTTGGATTATTGGATTCACAAACCCTGCTCTCCGGGCTCTCCAATGTGCGCTTAGATTCTTTTGTTTACACCATGGAAAGTCTTGAGCAAGCAAAATCTCACCTCAATCAGGGTGGCATCGTGGCATTAACCTTTGGTGCCAAAACTTCCTGGATCGATGAGCGGCTTGGCCAGATATTGACCGAGGTATTCGGTCCCGGTCAAGTCTATGTTTATGATGGGGAAATCGGCACAACCTTCGTAGCCAGTCAAGCGAACATCGATGTGAGTAACACAGATTTGGTTCAGTGGCAATCCAACCCGAACATCAAGAAGCTCCCCCTAACCACTGATGATTGGCCTTATCTCTACCTGCGAAGCAGGGGCATTCCGGATGCTTATTGGCAAGCTATCATATTGATTGTCCTGCTAAGCCTGCTGATCATTGGGCGATCCTTCCCGGGAGCGCTCAAACCCGACTGGCATTTCTGGCTGCTAGGTGCTGCATTTCTGCTCATAGAATTCAAGATTATTACCGAATTAGCTTTATTGTTTGGCACAACATGGATCGTAAATGCATTAGCGATCACCGGCGTCCTGCTAATGGCATTGACCGCGAACATCATCGTCCTGTGGCGATCCAAGGTGAACTTGAACCTGAGCTATGTGCTCCTATTCGCCAGCCTGGCGCTTTCTTACTTCTTCCCCATCGACATTCTCATCGGAACTCATCCCCTCTTGCGGGGTTTGGCCAGTATCTTGCTGCTCTCTCTGCCGATATTTTTCGCCGGACTCATTTTCAGCGAATCCTTGCGACAGGCTGGTGAGACGGCAAAACCTCTGGCTTCTAACTTGAGCGGATCAGTTGCCGGGGGTGTTCTCGAATACGGCTCATTATTGTGGGGGATCAAAAGCCTCTATGTCATCGCAGCAGTTGTGTATCTTGGGGCGTGGATCAGTTCCCGCTTGAAGAAATAAGAGATGTGGCAGAAAATTCTGGGCAGGCTGCTGCGAATATTCTTCCGCCTGCTCTACCACCAATTTGCCTGGACATACGATTTTGTCGCCTATATCGTTTCCCTCGGTCAATGGAAAAATTGGGTGATGGCGACGTTGCCTTATCTCGATGGGCCGCGCGTCTTGGAGCTTGGATTCGGCCCCGGACATCTGCAATCGGCGCTAAGCGGGCGCGGGGTGCCCGCGTCTGGCGTAGATGCCAGCCCCCAGATGGCCAGAATTGCGCGTCGTCGCTTGAGTAAAGAGGCACAACAGCACCAGCTCGTCAATGCCTATGCGCAGCAACTTCCCTTCCCCAAAGAGCACTTCGACCAGATTGTAACCACCTTCCCTCCAGAGTTCATCTTAGCCGAGAATTCATACTCGGAAGCTCACCGGGTATTAGCCCCCGGAGGCGAAATGGTGATATTGCTCACAGCATGGATCACGGGGAAGCATTGGCTTGAAAAAGTTGCCGCCTGGTTATTCCGCATCACAGGGCAATCACCAGATTGGGAATCCCGATTTCTCGAGCCCATCTCCAGGGCAGGATTTCAGTCCCGGGTCGAGCGTGTCAGACGGGAGTCTTGGGAGCTAATAATCATCCTGGCAAATAAACCTAAAGCTAAGGAGATTTTAGTAATCCCCCAGATTTAGGGGTGTCCCGCGTCAATCCCCAAAGAAAACAGAAGCTAAACTTCTGCGAGAAGTTTAGCTTCTTTGGTAAAATGTAAACATGGAAGTTCAAATCGCCGTTTCGAAAGTAAAAAAATACGCTACATCTACCAGCGGCGATACAGTCGAAGTGGTAGAACGCCCCAATGGTGGCGTTTCGGTGGTGATGGCCGATGGCCAGAGTTCTGGGCGCGGCGCTAAGTGGGTATCGTCGTTTGTAGTTCGTAAAGTCATTGCGCTATTAGCAGATGGCGTGCGTGATGGCGCTGCAGCGCGGGCAGCCTCTGATGCTCTTTTTACCGAAAGAGGTGGCAAAGTATCCGCTACCCTAAATATGCTCTCAGCGGATTTCTTGACCAATACCCTGGTGATGACGCGCAACAATACTGCCCCCATATTATTGGCCTGCGATGAAGATGTTAAGTTGCTCGATGAAGAAAGCATTCCCATTGGCATCTATCGTAACACTCGTCCAGTCATAACCGAGGTAGAGTTGGCAGCTGGTCTTACTGTAGTGGTATTCACCGACGGCATCACCCATGCTGGTTCGAGAGATGGCAGTTCAATGGATTTCGTGACCTGCTTACAATCCATTCTTGAAAATGAGTCTCCCGCTCCTCAATTTATCGCCGATACACTTCTCAAACATGCCCTGAAATTGGATCAGGGAAGACCCGTTGACGATATCAGTGTGGTTGCTCTCAGGGTCATCTCTACGGAAGACGTCGACCAATTTGCTAGCGAGAATCTAATCCGCCGAATGACAGTATCCCTTCCCATCGGACGATGAGAAACCTCTGGAAAAATCGTTTCTGGAGAGGCGTTCGCGCCAGCTTTCGGGATACTTGGCTACTCCTCAGGCAGTTTCAATGGCCATTGTTAACTTTCATTGGCGCAATTATCGGTGGGGGAGCCCTATACCAATTCCTTTCTATTTTGGCGAAAGAACCTATCGGTAGCCTGCCAGCGTCTGCATATCACATGCTTACGCTGGTATTCTTGAACCCTACCAGGGATTTTCCAAGCGCCTGGTACTTACAGTTATTCAACTTCTTGATGCCGATTATTGGTATCGGTATCTTGGCACAAGGCGTTGCTGATTTTGGTATGCTATTCTTCAATCGGCGGGCGCGCGGCAAGGAGTGGGAGATGGCAGTTGCATCGACTTTCAATCGTCATGTCATATTGGTTGGTCTCGGACATCTGGGGTTCAGAGTCGCTGAACACCTTAATTCGATGGGTCAGGACGTGGTCGTAATCGACGTAGATCCCAAAGCTGATCTCGTTCAAAGTGTTCAGGATTTTGGTATCCCAGTTATCGCCGACGACAGCACCCGTGAAGCTGCCCTCGAGTCAGCCGTGGTTGATAAAGCTCATACGATCATCCTCTGTACACAACAGGACGGGCTCAATCTGCAAGTGGCTATGAAAGCCCGCAGTTTGAATCCGGACATTCAAGTTGTCATCCGCATCTTTGATGACGAATTCGCCAATGCTCTCCATAAACAATTTGGATTTCACGCCTTCAGTACCTCTGCCACCGCTTCGCCAATCTTTGCGGCTGCGGCTGCGGGTGTCGATATGACCCGCCCGATAACCATCGAAGGGCAGGCATTTTGCCTGGGAAGCTTGCAGGTTACCCCCCAATCCCAAGTGGTCGGACTCAGCGTTGCAGATATCGAGCGCGATTTCGAAGTCAGCGTTGTACTTCTGCGACGGCAGGATGAAGAGCCAGATTTCCACCCTGGTCCTGAAAGGCGTATCAAAGTAGACGATACTATGGCTGTTTTGGGTGGCGCTCCAGAGATCAGCGCCATGGCTCAGAAAAACGATTAAGACCCCAAAAATGGGTCAGGGGCTTGCGGCGCAAGCCCCTGACCCATTTTTGGGGTGGTTATAGAATGAATGAAAGTAAGCTAATCATCGGTGTAGTAGGCGTTTGTGGCTCAGGCAAATCGGAACTGGTCCAGCGATTGAAAGCGGGTGGATACAATGCCCGCCACATTGCCCAAGAACACTCCCACACACCAGATATGTGGCGTAAAATCTCTAATCCTGATGTATTGATCTTCCTGGAAGTATCCTACCCGCTAACCATGGAACGCAAGAACTTCAATTGGAGTGAGAGAGAATACCAGATAGAGCTAGAGCGCCTTCGCCATGCGCAACAGCATGCTGATCTTTTCATCAATACAGATGATCTTACGCCTGAAATAGTTTTCGAGGAAGTTTTAGAATTCCTGGAAGAATTGACCTGATCACCGTTCCAGGTTAGGGCATGGCAACCCAAATCGCATCCTGAAAGTATAGCAGTAGTATAGCGCTGGCAACCAGGAATGGCCCATAGGGGATTGCTGTAAAAGCTTGATACCGACGCAGGACGAGCATGATCAGCAAATAGAAGAGGCTCACCACACCTGCCAGCAGAATCGCCAACAGCAATCCCCCAACGATTCCAGGCCAACCCAGTAGCAATCCCAATACCCCTGAAAGATTGACATCCCCAAACCCTAAAGCAACTTCGTCTACTGTTGCGCCACGCAGGCGCGCCACCACACGTCCAAATAAGTGACCAAATCCATGCAAAGCCAGCATAATGCCAAAACCAGCTACACCACCGATCAATGTGGTGCGCAAATCATGCAGCCATATCCCCAGACCCAGGCCTAATAGCGCGCCTACGATACTAACAGGATGTAGGATCAGGCGATGCTCCACATCAACCACAACGACAACCCCAAAGTACAGCAACAAGATCATCCCCCACCAATACCCCAAAGCCTCTTGGGGGACAGTCCAAACCCAAAGGCTGAGTCCCACATAAACGATCTCGACGATCCACACTCTCAGAGAACGTCGAGTATCACAATTTGAGCAGCGGCGCGGCCAGACGAGAGAATCCCACCAGCCCTGGGCCTCACCACAAGCCATACAAAACGGCTGTACAAATCTGCGTTTATGAGGCAAAACATCACTAAGATAATTCACTATGATGCCACTGCACCAACCGAGAAGACCTGCCAGGATCAGTTCCATAGTGAAGAATTATACACGAATCAAAATTATTTGATGGATCTCGGGGGATTCCCTGGGGTAATGTCCAGTTTTTGGGGTATGCGGCGTGCGGAGCACGCCGCATACCCCAAAAACTGTGAGCTTCTCTAGGGATTTCTAGAGAGCCAATTTGATCCTAATGCACCGCTGATAAGTTCATCGTATAATCTACGCCGGTATGACTGCACCTATTGCTCTTCTGACTGACTTTGGATCCCAAGACCCTTTCGTGGGTATCATGAAGGGCGTCATCAGCGGAATCAACCCTCAAGCACAATTGATTGACCTGAACCATCAAATTACACCTGGAGATATCCAACAGTCTGCTGTCACACTTTGGCAGTCACGAAATTATTTTCCCAGTGGAGCTATCTTCCTCACCGTTGTCGATCCCGGAGTTGGGACGCAGCGTCGCCCGATCATCCTGCGGGCAAAAGAGTATACGTTTATCGGGCCTGACAATGGCGTCTTCAGTTTTATTTTGGGAGACAACTGGAAAGCCTGGGAATTGGCCAATCCTGATCTGATGTTGCCTGATCCCGGAAAAACTTTCCATGGTAGAGATATCTTTGCACCCGCAGCAGCTCATGCGTCCCTAGGGATCCCTGGCCCCGAATTTGGAGACACGATCCAGGAATTAGTGCTGCTGACCGCACCCAAACTTGATTCTCCATCCCCAGGCATTTTGCGCGGTGAAATCTTGCACGCCGACCATTTCGGAAACCTGTTGACCAGTTTAGGAATATTTGACCAGCGTGGTAACGAGAAATTGGATTTTGCACCTTGGGTGGGGAATGTGACACCTGGCGTGGTCACTCTCACCCATGCAACTTTGGAATTACCCAATGGGGAAAAGCTTCCCTGGGCCAATACCTTTGCCGATATCCCCCCAAACGAATGCGCCGCTTTCGTTGGCAGCAGCGGATTGATCGAGATCGCCGCCAACCGCCAGAGTGCCGCCGAAATGTTAGAATTAGCGGGTGGCGAATTCCTTCAATTGAAATTTGCGGTCTGAATTTTCTTTTCAAGCAAAAAAGAAATCTCCAAAAAAACGGGTGTGCGCTGGGGGCGTCCCCCCCCCCCACACCCGTTTTTCGGTTAAATCCGTTCCGAATCTTCTAGCCAATCTAGAACCCATAACTGCAACTGGAGAAAAAAATGGAATACTTCCAAATCCGCGGTGGGAAACCGCTGCATGGCGAAATAACTCCCTCAGGAAACAAGAACGCTGCCCTGCCGCTATTGGCAGCCTGCCTGTTGACAGACGAGCCAGTAGTCCTGCACAATGTGCCCGAAATCCAAGACGTAATCGCTATGCGCGACCTGTTGATCAGCCTGGGTGTGGAGATCGAAACCATTGGCGATCACACCTGGCGAATTCAGGCCCAGCAAGTTCATCCGGCCGATCTAGACCCCAATCTTTGCCGCCGCATTCGAGCGTCGATCCTCCTGGCGGGCCCCATGGTGGCCCGGGCTGGCGAGTTGCAGTTACCCCCTCCCGGAGGGGATGTCATCGGCCGTCGCAGAGTGGATACACATATTCTCGCGCTGCAAGCCTTGGGAGCTGAAGTCGAATACGATCGCACAGAACGTGTTTTCCATTTCGTCACGGAGGCCCTAACAGGGAACGAAATCTTGTTGGATGAAGCCAGCGTCACGGCCACAGAGAATGCTATTATGGCCGCCTCGCGAGCTTCTGGAACGACCATCCTGCGCAATGCAGCCTCTGAACCCCATGTTCAGGAGCTATGCCAATTCATCAATACTTTGGGCGGTAAGATATCTAACATCGGCTCCAACACCTTGCATATCGAGGGTGTGCCTAAACTCGGCGGTGGCGAGTTCACCATTGGGCCCGATTATTTAGAGGTAGTCAGCTTCATCGGCGCAGCTGTGGTGACAGGCGGATCGATCCGCATCCGTGAAGCTGGGCCGCAATATCTGAATATGGCGCAATTGGTCTTCCGACGCATTGGCGTACATTGGGAAGTGGACAGAAACGACATTGTCGTTCCTACAGATCAAGCCCTTATGATCGAGCCTGATATTGGCCATTCCATCCCTCAGATCAATGTCATGCCCTGGCCCTCCTTCCCCACAGATTTAATGAGCATCGCCATCGTCATCGCAACTCAGGCGCAAGGGTCCATACTATTCCACGATTGGATGTACGAGTCACGCATGTATTTTACAGACAAGCTTTCTGGCATGGGCGCGCGGATTGTCCTGTGCGATCCTCATCGCTGCATCGTACTGGGTCCGTCCAAACTGATTGGCGAGAATGTAGAGAGTCCGGATATCCGGGCCGGGCTGGCACTGGTGTTGGCCGCCCTGGCTGCGGAAGGCCAGTCCACCATCCGCAATGTCAGCCAGATCGACCGCGGCTACGAACGCATCGATGAAAAGTTACGCCAATTAGGTGCGGATATCGAGCGAATAAGGGATTGAGATCTTTCGAAAGCCCGCACCAACTGAGCCAAAGAGGGAGTTCTACAAAAAAAGGGTGTCTGCTGGAGCACAACCCCAGCGGACACCCTTTTTGGGAACACCCGTCCCATAAGAAGGCAACCGGGTGAATTCAGATCACGAATCTGAGCGAAAATGGGTCAATTTACGCGAATTGATTATCTGCTGATTCGACAACATTCAAGAACTGATCTAATATGGTACGCAGCATCGGCTCTGGCATCGCGCCAACCTGGGTATGGACAACCTTGCCGCCGGCTACGAAAAGCATTGTGGGAATCCCTTGGACATTGAATTTCATGGCCCATTCAGGATCTTCATCCGTGTTGACTTTGGCAATCAATACCTTACCAGCATACTCTACTGCGAGCTTATCAAGGATCGGTGCCACCATGCGACATGGACCACACCAGGGTGCCCAGAAATCTACCACAACAGGAATCTCAGACTGCATCACAGTCTTTTCGAAAGCATCATCTGTCACATGAATAGGTTCGTTATTCATCTTAGCCTCCAAATAGCTATTATTTTCGACGATGTCACATTCGCGAGAACTTCTGCAAATATGGGGTGGCACGCAAAGCGGCTCCGCACCCCTGCCACCCCATATTTTCAGGCTTCTTGTATGTAATGTGACATTGTCATGTTATTTCACTTTTTTGCAAACCGGCATCAGCTAACTTTCTCGCCGGGGGATAATATTCGATAGGTTGATTTAATTTCAGCAGTTTTACCTAGCATTACACTGGCGGAACAATATTTCTCTTCCGACAACTGGATGGCCTGCTCGACGGCTTTTTCGCTCAAGCCATCAGCCCAAAAGAAATATTCGACCTCGATCTGGTCGAACACCATCGGGTAAGTGTCGACACGTTTACCGCGTACACTGACCTTAAAGTCCTGCAATGGCTGTTGCTTCTTTTCCAGGATCATGGCCACATCGTATCCGGTGCAGCCCGCCATCCCAACCAGGAGCAATTCCATAGGGCCAATTCCAGGAAGGCCATCAATAGTACCCATCTGGACGCTGCCCCCAGCAGCATTCTTACCAATAAAAGATGTACCACCTTTCCATTCGGCGGTCACTTCTTTCCATTCAGCACTCATAGGTTTTTTTCTCCTTCACCAGTTAGATGCAAATAACCCCTTATGGTTACATCTCAAAATCTAATTTCGCCGAACAGGTAATCCCCCGAAAAATGGGTATGTGCAGGGGCTGCGCCCCTGCACATACCCATTTTTCGAATAATAACTTCTATAGATAAACAGTGACTCCAAATTAATTGAGCCTCGCTGAGTATAGCATGACAACCAGGCAATGTCAGGTATAATCACGGGCATGAAATTCGACTTCGCTTCCCAGCAGATGGGCGATTATAAGGTTGTGACCCCTGTGTTTGAGGGACCTCTTGATCTGCTGCTTCAACTTATCGAACAAGCTGAACTCGACATTACCAAGCTGGCTCTCGCTCAGGTTACTGACCAATATTTGGATCATATTCAAAATATGCCCAACCAGGAACCTGAAGAGGTATCTGCATTTTTGGTCATCGCAGCAAAATTGCTGCAGATCAAGTCTGAAGCACTCTTACCCAGGCCTCCAGTGCGAGAAGAAGGTGAAGAAGACCCAGGCGAAGCGCTCGCCCGGCAATTGCTGGCATACAAGAAATTCAAAGAGATTGCTGATACTCTGGAACATCGCCAGGCTGAGGGCTTGCGCTCCTATCTCCGTCTGGCAGCACCCCCAAAGGTGCACGAAAAAGTGGATTTCGGAGAGTTCAGCCTGACAGATCTATTCAAGTTGGCTGAAGATGTTTTTTCCCAGATGGATAACAGGCCTGAACTTGGAAGCGTCGTTTCCGTCCCCCGAGTGACCATTCGCGATAAAATCGACCATATCGTCAATACATTACAGATACGCTCTCATAGCTCCTTCAGTCAAATATTAGGTGAGCAACCCACACGCCTGGATGTAGTGGTTACCTTCATTGCACTGTTAGAGCTGATCAAACGCCATTTCGTCCGCGCCTCACAAGAGTCTCTGTTTAGCGAAATCAACCTGGAGCCTGCCAATGGCTGGGATGATGAAGTCGATTTTGAGTTGGAATTTGGGGAGTGAGCACTATAATGCTGAGGGTGTATGAACTGTCCTAAATGCGGGCAGGATGATTTCAATCATGATGGCGAATGCGCGCATTGCCAGTTTTCCGGCGATCCCGCTCTGATCGAGGAACTAGATCACGTCAACTGGTTGTTGGCTGAAATCGACTCTTGGGAACAGACTGAAGACTCATTCCGGGATCAGATTGCAGAAAAATATCAGGCCCAAAAGAGGTCCTTAGAGATTGAATTAGAACTGCGCCTGCAGCAATTTTCAGATGAAGAAGCGATCCCGGCTTGGCAAGAACTCTCGCATCTAGAAGAATTATTGGCGCAATTAGAAAATTGGCAACAGGATGATCTTCTCGTAGCGGGGAATATCCGGTCCATCACCGACCAGCTTGAGATACAAATCCACGAACTATTTGAACGGCTGGAAGGGCGCGACAGACCTGAAGAGGATAGTTCTGAGACGAATCGCCTAGAAACCATCGCTTACATCCTGAACTCTTTAGAAGATTGGCTGCAGGAAGAAATTTTCAAGAACGCCCAATCTAAACACTACGCACTGAAACCCCTACGGACCGAAAAAGAATCCCTGAAAATTATACTAGGGCTTCGAAAGCCGCCTGAACCGGACATAGAACCCCCCACCGAAGAACCGGCCGCGCCCGAAACCCTACCTCCATCTCCACGCCAGAGGCGGGCCTACGGCCAACCCCCAAAGCCGAAATTGTCTCTGCGAGAACGCTTTTGGCGTTCACTGCTCTCCGAACGCACCCTGCATGCGATCTTGTTCCTGGGTATCTTCCTTCTCTTCTCTGCGGCAGTATCCTTCGTCGTTTGGGGTTGGAAAGATTTTCCGCCTCCAGTGCGGGTGGCCATTCCAATGGGATTTACATTATTGTTCTTTGCTTTGGGTTGGATCGTACGCACAAAAACTAATCTGTATCGTTCCGGGATCGCCATCAGCGCCATTGCAGCCCTGCTCATCCCTATTGACCTATATACGATATACGCCAACTACGGCTCGCCGCCCACGAATTGGGCTGAGTTCTGGTTAATAACTTCTATCCTCTGTCTGGGAGCATATATCCTGGCAACACTTAACATCCAGAGCCGCTTCTTTGGGTACTTGGTAGGGGTAGCCGCTGGAAGTACTGTGCTCGCCTGCATTGAATTGGGTCATCAGGGGGAATGGGCTACACGGGATATGTATTCTGCTGGGGTTTCAATCCTGGCGTTTTTGATGCTATTGCTGACGATCTGGTTGAGTCGAGTTGAACAACCGGGTCGTTGGGGCATTTTCATCGAACCCTTGCGCAACTTGTCCCTTCTCGCAGTAGGCATCACCATGCCGCTCACCTTTGGTTGGCGCTACCTCGAGCGGGAGACATTCGACGCGCTGCACACTGCCCTGACAATCAATTGGTGGATCGGGGGTTTCATTTTCGGTTGGGGGGCTGTCCAGTACAAGAGCCGCGGACTAGGGGTTCTTGCAGCCAGCAGCCTACCAGTTGCTGTTTATCTGGCGCAGGCTGCCACTTTCGACAACCTTGACATAAACCCTGCCTGGCACGCTTTTGGGTTGGCCTGGCTGGTGCTGCTCTACTTTTGGATGGGCTATCATCTAATCCAAAACTCTGCTGATACAGTCACACAATCACTCGGGCGCACAGCCAATCGTTGGGGATTAGGGTTGTTACTCCTTTCTGCGCTATGGTCGCTTACCAATCTGGCCAGCGGAGCCTCGGCGGCCAGCACACATATCATTCTGGCAGGCGCGGTTATCCTGGCAGCCATACTGTGGAAACGTCCTAATTATCTCTTTGGAGCCTCTGCTTTGGTTTTCTCATCAGCTACTTTCGCGATGACAGAACTGGAGCTATCCATTCCACAATTAGGGGTAGGTTGGGCTTCTTTGGCGATTGTGCAAATTCTAATCGCCCTCAAATTGGGCAATGAGTACAGTCGTCCACTGGTATTTGGCGGTTTTATTTCTGCTGCACTGGCGCTGTTCCCACCGTTGTTCCCCTATGACAGCGATCTCGTGCTATATAGCCTGGGCAATTGGCTGGGACTCTCCGCCTGGGGCGCGTATCTGTCTCGTAAAGGTCAACGGGGGTTCATTCTCCAATCCAAAGGGATGGGCGCTATTTTTCACTGGTTCACGGCTATTCCGTTGCCGGTGTGGATCTGGCTTGCTTTCATCAACCGTCGCCCAGCAGATTTCAGCCTGTCGTTGGGCCTGGCTGCCCTCTCCTGGGGAATGCTGGGACTCAGTTTGGTGTTGAACCAGCTTCGGCAAAATTATCGCACTCCCTGGCGTCTGACCGCCATCCTGGTCAGTGTTGGTTCCACAGTCGCAGCTTTCTTCATCATTCCCGATGGGCTTACTCCTGCCCTTTGCCTGATGTCAGCGGGGCTGCTCTATTTTGTCGATGCCTTCACTGCCTACCAATCTGGCGAACTGGCACCTGCCGGTCTGGTATCGGCCTGGGGATTAGGCTTGCTCTTGTATCGGCTGAATCTCGAGTCTGAGCCCATATATTTTGCACTGGGATTACTCGTACTCATCTATTTTATCGCTGGCCTATGGGTGGAGAGAAGACGTTCAGCAGTATTTACCTTTAGATTTCTATCCCCCCTCTACTGGGTCGCGCACATCCTGGCTGCGATGGTGATCTTTTGGGTCTACATCCGTGCACTGGCAGCCCCCGACTGGACCGATGAGATGAAGATCTGGGGCGCGGTCACTCTAATTATCCTGGGGGGCATTTACGGAGTTTTTGCCTGGAGCCGGAATGAATCCAGATGGGCGCATCTTGGGATCTGGCTGTTCACAGCCGGGGGTGGTTTTGTCGCCATCCTGCTGAGCAGCGGTAGAGGCCGGTCAGCGGTTTGGGCTGCCCTGGGGGCCACAGTGTATATCATCGCTGAACGTGCTCTGAATGGCCTCCGCTCTCATCCTAGCCTGCTCCGCCGTCAACGCGCCTATGGGAGAATTGCCTGGAATCTGTATAAACAACCTCTCCTGGTAGCAGGCTGGACGGTATCGGCGGCGGCGATATTCCTGGCCTTGGTGCGCAATCTGCTTATTTTGGAAGGCGGTCGTGTGCAGCAAACCTGGGCTGTGATTGCTCTGTTGATACTGACGGGTCTGTACTCGCTCTCCGCCAAATTATTCTCTCGGGTGCGTTTTGTCTGGTTTGCTGCCCTCTTGATCATTGCTCCTTGGACACTGCTGACCAATCTGGGCTGGTTTACACCCTACCGACTGACCGTGCCGGGTTTTGCGGTCAGTTGGATGCTTTTGGCCTGGGCACTGTTCCTGGTCAGCCTTTGGGTGACGCGCCGATTTGATGAGAATTATGCTCAGCCACTTAAAGTAGTAACCAACCTGTTGATTCCATTTTCTCTCTTATGGGCCATCGCCGATGCCCAGGGTAGCCGCTACACCTTTGGGTTGGCAATTGGCTTCTATAATCTGGCAGCCTTCTTATGGTACCGCCGGGCGAAAACATCTAATACACCGTTTTCCCCCTTCGCTGTAAGTAAATATCTCTACCCTGGCTTGAGCCTTATTCCTATCTGGTGCGTATATTGGATCGTACTCTGGCTGCCCAGGGCTCAGCATGAAGTTTACGGAATTATGTTCCTGGCATTCGGCGCTTCAGGCCTGATCGTAGGGAGATGGTTGCAGCGCATCGCGCCCCGCGTGGAAATCAAAACCGAATACGCCCTCCCAGGCTATCTGAGTGGGTATGCCGCGCTTATTGTGGGGATTATGCTGGTAGCGCATATCGCCCCGCTCCTAGCGCTAGCCTTGATCTATGTCGCTGCGCTGATGCTGATATCAGCCCGAATATTCAGAAACTCACTGTGGATTTATCCCACCTCAGTGTTAGTTCCGATCTCATTATTGATAACCCTTACTGAAATCAATATCCCCCCTAATCGCCAGGGGTGGTGGTTGATCGGGCTGGCAGCGACCTACTTAATTCTGAGCTGGCTGCTGAGACGGACGAATCTCACCGCCTACAGCACCGGCACCCTGGGCGTCGCTTTCGCCCTGATCGCCTTCGCTCTGCCCCCATCCAGCCAGGACCAGATCGGAGCGATCTGGGGATACGCTGGCGCGGCGCTGCTGTATGTTTTTTGTGCATTTTGGCTGCGTCAGCCCCTGCTGTTGATCCCGGCCTGCGCTTTAGCCAGTGTGCCCTATGCCCTGGGATTACAACGCTCAGTGATTTCGCCAGAATATTATGGTCTGGCGCTATTCCCAGGGGCAATCCTGGCCTTAGCTGCCGGATGGTTCCTGGACAGACATTTCGGTGACTGGCGTGATTTCCCCTGGACCGAGATCACTCGCTGGCCAGAGGCGTTAGCCCAGCGATTGTTAGAATGGTGGGCTTTGCCCCTTTACGCCCTCGGTTTTGGTTTAGCAGGTCTTAGCCCTATATTTACTGACGGCCAGGCACAATTGACCGCCTTGAACTTCTTGTTATTGCTAGGGCCATTGCTTTGGGCTGTCTATCGTTTTCGGTTGCGTATCTGGCTGGTTGGGGCAATTCTGTCTGCACACCTGGGGATGGTATATTTTCTCCAATATTTGGGATGGTGGCAGTTTCCAGCCCAGGCCTGGCTACGCTTCACCCCCGTGACAACCCTTACCCTTCTCCTGGGGCTATCGATCGAGCGCCGCCGTGGGGAAGGATCACCCTTAGAACTGGGGAAAATGTTCTCGGGCTGGTCGCGCCCCTTCTATGGGTTTGCCTTTGCAGATATTCTGATCGCCCAACTTGCCACCCTGGATGGCGGTGGGACTGGCGCGCTGGTCAGTTTGATCCACACCATGATATTCGTGTTATTAGCCTCTATATGGACCTCTAAGCCTTTAGCTTTTCTGGCTGCTGGGTTGGGCGCAGTAGCCCTGGGGCAGTGGCTAACAACGCTGACAGGACCAATCGAAGGGCTGCCATATGCCTATGCCTTATTGGCACTCGGATACGGCATAATCGGCTATGGGATCGAGTTCTGGAAAACCCGTAACATCAAGGTAAAAATACCACAGTGGTTGCAGGTTTTTCAATCCCCCTACCAAATGGTCAGCCTCTTGGTTTCGGCGGCTGTCCTTGCAATCACATTTGTTTTAGGTGTGGATTTGATCCAATGGACGGTGAGAGCGATCTTTGGTTTCTCCTTCCGGGAAATCGTGGCTCTCGAGACCGTCCGCATGGCCGTGCAGGTGTCCTCGATCATTGGCTTATTGTATATGTCCATGGCGGTAGTCAGGCAGAAAACCCGCCTGGGATATATTGCCGGCGCGATGCTGCTTTCCGGCTGGCTGCTCTATGCCTTTTACATCCAGCAATGGGCAGGTCTGGCACGCGTGCAGTGGTACGCAGTCCCAGCGGGATTATATTTGATTGGGATTGCCTTTCTGGAATGGCAGCGAGGCAATCAACCCTGGGCGAGGTGGCTGGACTATGCAGGAATTGCCTTGATGTTCGGATCGCTTTTCTGGCAGACGATGATCTTGGGATGGAAATTTGCCCTGCTTTTGGGCAGCGAAGGACTAGTAAGCCTGTGGTGGGGAAGTGCTCGCCGCCTGCGCAGGTTTTTCTACGCCGGTATCCTAGGTGTTGTCATGGCAACTGTAGGGCAATTAGTCAATGCCTTACAGGCGATCAACCAGTGGATTACTTTTGGCATCATCGGTTCATTATTAGTGCTTATTGCAGTGATCGTAGAACGCAGAATGGAAAACTTCAAAGTCTGGCAGGAATCAATGGAAGATTGGGAATGAGCAAATGAAGGATGACACGAAACCGATCTCAGTACGTCTGAAGAAATCTATCCGAATTATCGGCTTTTTTTTGGTACTGCCAGGGTTCATTATTGCCGTAGGTTATCTATGCACCACGCTCACATTAGCCATTTCCTATGATCCAGATGCGTTAGCAGCGGGACTGGTTACTTTCTCATTAATGTTGCTGACCCTGGGGGTGGGCCTCCTGGCCTTCATTCACGCCTCAAGATCTCTCAAAGACAAACCATCAAAAAAATTGTTTTTGCCTCCCATATGGGTATTAATGGGTATCTTCGGGCTGCTGATGACTTTGGGCTTATTCGTCACGGAATTTGAGCTCGCTGCTGGACTATTCTTTCCACCCATTCTGTGGCTTGTGGCTGCCCTGCCCCCACTATGGGCTATCGCCTGGTTCGCCCGGCCGGTCCCAGAAAGATTTACCTGGCGCAAAGGGATCATGGCTTTTATTGGTGGTGCGACTATCAGTGTGCTGATTGCCCTCATTCTGGAGATACTTTTCCCGACCATTATCCTTGCGCTGGTTTTTGATCTGGCGGAGGTAGTGCTGGAAAATGTCGAAAGAGCGCTGAACGCTTTGGCGGGTAGCGATATCGCTGCTGCCCTGACACAGCGGGGCTTCCTTTATATCTTCATCCAGATTGCAGTGATCGCTCCCCTGGCGGAGGAAATTGCCAAACCCATCGTGGTATTGCCATTGGTTGGGCGCTCGTCAAAGCGCCAAGCGTTCCTGCTCGGCGCCGTGGCCGGAGGCGGATTCGCTGCCCTGGAGAATATGCTTTACGCTGGATTTGGGTTTTCGTTCTGGGCTGGGATCATCCTGGTGCGTGCCCTAGGGGGAGCACTGCACCCACTGGGTTCCGGGCTGGTGGCTCTGGGATGGCGGGGTATCATTCGAAAAGAAAAGCATGCCTGGAAAAACTGGTTCATCCGCTTCGGGATTGCTGCCAGCGCACACGCGCTATGGAATGGGGGTTCGCTGATCGTGATCACTTTGGCTGGGGCACAGTTTTTCGGAGAGCTACCTCCTGAAATCGACGTTTTAGGCCTCTCAGCTGCCGGAACGACCCTGGCTCTATTGGTTATCTTGGGGTTAGCTGCATTATGGGTTGGCCGGCGAGTCAGCCATCAAGATTTCCTGGAAAAATCCACTTTGGATGCCAATTTCGTCCCCTCTGAGCGCGCACTGGCGATTTGGGCGCTGGCGTTCCTAATCGCTATCCTACCCGCAGGGATCGCAAGTTTGCAATTACTGCTGAGATGATATTTGCATGAAGCGTTTAGGTTTCCTAAGAAGAGTCAATTTTTGGGCCGCGATCATCCTGGTTAGCGCCAATGTCTTCACTTGGGGCCAGACTCTTGTGGGGCTGTCTGCGGCGTATGTCGTCGAACCGCTCCGGGATGAAGAAGTGGTTGCCCTGTTAGCGTACATCTATTCAGGTGAGCATAGTGGGGAGAGTTGGGAAGTCACCCTGACCGAGTTGGAAGCTGAGCAAACCATCACCTGGTATCTGCACAAATATCCCCAAATCCCTTTCGCTCACCCCCAGGTTGAAATCACTCCTGATTATATTGCTGGAGAGGGAAATGCCATCATTGGAGGGCTGCAGATCCATGTCGGGGGGAAAGCCCGGGTTACCCTCAAGGATGGCTTGCCCGAGGTGGAGATTTTGTCTCTGAGTTTACCTCTCCCTAGGGTGATTCGAGAAGCCATCGAGCGAGAAATTCAAGTGCAGTTGAGACGGGCGGATTTACTCCCAGTGCGCTTTACTTCAGCAGAATGGGGAGATGGTGTCGTTGTTGTGCGCGGCACGATACGCTGACTGATCCCACATTATCACATTCCAAATCAGTTACCACCCAATTCACGCAGCATGGGCATTAGCTTGTATTTGCGCTGGTGTTTTTCCATCACCTGTTCCAGATAGGTCTCCCACATCTCATTCTCTCCAGCAGATATCAGAATGTCTCGCCCACGCCGCAGCCATTCTGCCGCAACACGGTAATTCTTTGCTTGCCCGGCATCCATAATAGCCTCACCCTTCTTCCGGCACTGCCGAAATGCCCACTCCGGGTAGTCTGCCTTCACGGCTTCGATCACTTTTTCGATATTCGAAAACCAAACAGCCTGATCAACGACGGCGATGGCCTGATCGTACAACTTTTCGTAAAGGTAGATATCAGCTTTGTGGTCGGCCGATTTTCCTTGCGCGGTGACCTGCAAGGCTTCCTCTCGCAGCGTTTTCCACATATCCCCTGAAATTCGCTGCAACGCCTGATAGTTGTCAAGGGTAACCTTTTCCGCCAACGCTCGTTGTGCGGCTTTCAACGCCAGATCGGGTTGTTGGTGCTTATCGGCCTGGTCGCGCAGCCATACTGCCAGGCCCGCTTTCCCCCGTGATTCTTCCAGCTTCAGGCCGTGTTGTGCCAGTTGGAAGGCTTTCTCGATTTCGTTGTGATCTGCCAGGGTACGGGCCAGCGCATGGATATGCTCCGGAGCGACGAGATATTGCACAGCCTCTGCGATCGCCTGGTCGCTTTGTCCTTGTTTGACCAGCATGTGCAAATAGAGCATGAACTGCCCTTCAGCCTGCGCCAAGTTGAGATATTCCTGAAACTTCCCCTGTTGGTCCAATATGCGCAGGCGGATTCTGGCTAATTCATCGGCGTAAAATGGCGCTTCATCTTCCCAGGCTCCCTTTTCGGTGATATTGCCCTGCATTGCAGAGACCAGTGGGGGATATGTCCAGCCGTGTCCGGCTGCGGTGACCGCGATCTCTAAGGATGAGCCGCCAAAAATCGTTTCAGCCAGTTCAGCGAGAAACTCTTGCCAATGTCCTTGCTCCTCCCTGCTGATATCTGCCGTGAGCACGGCCTCAGCCCATATTTCCCCCAGGTCGATAGTAAACTCATTCGCGACATCTTCGAAGCTTTCGCGCACATAATCATCCAGGCTGTCGATGCCATCATCCCAGGCCAGGGTGGCTGCTTCGAGAATGGCCAACGCCTTACGCGCCTGCTCGCTCTCAAGGCAAGCTCGAGCCTGCTCGATGGCCGGTTCAAGGGCAGCGCCCAAATCACTGTCGTAAAAGGCTTCCTCTCCCCACGAGTCATATCCACTCTTGATCGATGTGCGCAGTTCTGCCTTGATTTGACGGCGCAACAAGTTGGTATCTACTTGAGGCAACGCGGGCGTGGCTGAGGTCGGCTCGCTGGACACAACCAAGGGCAGGCTGCGTTCGATATCGTCAATAATAGAGGGATGCGATATTGAAAGATCAAGGATGATATCTGCTAGCTGATTGCGGCTCAAGTTGGCGATCAAATCAGCGACCGCAGGACGTTGGGCAATATCGTCTCGTCGGCGGCAGAGATAGAGCAACGTAGCAATGATGTGTTTGCAGTCACCGCCCCAATCATAGGGACAAGTACAATCCGTTGAACAGATTCCTCCTTCGTCGAATTGGATCTGTACGTTGTATGGCTCGTATTCGCTGCCTTCGACTTCCGCGGTCAACAATCCGTCGCGCCAGACTACACTCTCGACGCAGTTGCTGTAATAATAATCCTCGCCGCGTGACCATGACTGCGTGGTTGCTAGCGATCGTATATCCGATTCTGCTAAATGGGGAATGGTTTTCATATGGTCTTCTCAATCCCAATCCGGGTATTGCGACGGCGCTCGACCTAGGCTGCCCTAGCGCCAATCATTCAACCAGCGCACTTGTCCAATCCAATCCTCGGCATCCGTCTCATTGAGGACACGATCCAACGCCTCAATTAACTCCGAAAGCCCCCAACTGGATTGAGCAGCCAGGATAATACCCCCATGCCGGGGATGCTGCTTTGCTAAAGCAATCAAATCACGGATATTGAACGTGAAGATGCAGCGACCGTGCGCGGTGGCGCCCAAGAGTTGGCGCTCGTCGCTGGCATCACGGCGCATCCAATCATTGGGAGTGCGGGTGACATCGTGTCCGCGGTCTATCAAAGCCTTGTAGGGCGCTTTGTTGGAAGTATCGGCGTCCAGATGCAAACCTGGCTCAGGCATGGTCGGGTGCTAATTTCTCTTCGGCGGCGATGGCTGTGTCGATCTCATCCCGGTGCGCTTCATAGAATTCAAGCGCTTCCTGTACCTGAGACTTTGTGAGATCATATTCTGAAGCGATCTCTCCAAGAGATAACTCCCAGTATTGTGATGCTACCACGATGGTCTGCACACGAATGCCTGTGCTGCGCAATACCGGTGTGGGAAACCCCGCTGCCCCACGCCGGTAGGTGACCCGAGGAAATTGGGGATCGTCGAGTGTTTGGCTGAGCGCTCCGACTTTTTCGGCCACAGCCCACATGATGAACTGGTTGAGCGACACGCCTTGCTGGCTAGCAAACTGCTCGGCATCTTTTTTCAACTGGCCAGGTAAATTCAACGGATATCGCGACATGACAGACTCCTTTCGATGTCTCCTATTATATCATATAGAACATCATATATGGGGTCATATTTTTAGCGCTAAAGCAACTACTTTGTGTCCCAACTTGCTGATAGATTTTCGATTTTCAGCTACTCCTGCCTGTAACTATTAGGAATTATGCTCCACCCCCGCTCAACAGCGATACGCAACAGCTTTGCGTCAGGATACACTACCACTGGCATATCGCTCATCTCCAGCATTGGCAGATCGGAAAGCGTGTCCCCGTAGGCAGCTACGATACGGGCACCGGGAAATAAAGCGCGCACTTTCTCAGCTTTTCGTTGGTGAGAATTGACCGGCAGTTCGATACCGTTGAGTTTGCCATCTTCATATATAAGCTGCGTGCCAATGGCCCATGCATCAAACTTCCGGGTAAAGGCTTCCACGATGGGCTGATATGCACCAGAAACCACTACGATCTGCACTCCTGAGAGACGCTTATTCTCGAGTTCCAATAATACATCTTGGCGGCATTTTGGCCACATCTCGTTGCAGACCACCCACTCGGACATGGCATTGACTTCACTGGCCGGCAACCCTCGCATGAGTCCCATCTCCGCCTTCAGCCAGGCCGTCATCGTCTTCTGTCGGTTGATCAAACCCAGTTTCATCAGAGGAAAGTGCAGCAGGAAGCGGGAGACAAACAAGTTGTAACTCAGCGCGCTGTAATGCTGCTTAAAGTAACTGCGAAAGCCGCGCCAACTCGAGCCGGTGGTGAGGGTACCTTCGAGGTCGGAGATGATCAGGTTCATGATTTTTCTGAAGTTATTCTATGACTCCACTGAAAAAACTACCAGACGAGGGCATCCGCCGGAATATATGGGGGTGGTTGCGGAGCAACCACCCCCATATATTCCGGCGGGAAACTCGCTTGGTGGCTTTTTGCAGTAGAGTCATTCTATAGCTATCATTTCTTGCAACTTTGGTTGACCATACTCCGCGCCCCCAGTTTTGACATGCAAATTGGGAAGAATATCAACTTCTCCATGCCCATGAGTATGTCCACAAAGAACAGTCAATTCCCGATGCGGATTTTGCAGCATGATTTCTCTCAAAGTCTCACCGGCTGCTTTGCAGGTGAAGTGCGGCAGGAATTCATCATCAGAGATACTCCCTTCATGCCAGCAGGCTTCTCGGAAGGGTGGCACGTGAGTGAGCAGTAGGACATGTCGATAATCTGCACAGGCAAAGGGTAGCCATCGCTGGAAATGCTCTGCGGCCAGATCACCCAACTTATCCATTTTTCGATAGCGCTCTTGGCGAGATAAACCGGCAAATTCCTCGATAAGGTAATAGTCATTGAGCTCGACCTGGGAGCTGCTCCCAGGTCCCAGCCGCCCATCGGCCCAGGAGCCATGTCCGAGTAAGCAGGTCGAGTTTGTGATCTCGACAACCCCTTGGATGGTCAGCCAGCGCAACCATTGAGCGTTGTCTGAAATCTGCTCTGCGAGGCGGTGAATTTGCGCCATTGAACCGTGATAAAAATCGTGATTGCCCAACACGAAGAAAGCCGGGCATTGTATTCTTTCATCAAAAGTGCGTAAGAAAAAGTCAAGATTCCTGGCCGTGCCGGTATCTCCCCCGATCAGAACCAGGTCCGGAGAGGAAGCTGCGATCTGGTCAATGAAAGCAAGGGCGGCTTCCGTGCCAACAAATTCCAGGTGTATATCGGTCAGCCAGGCGATATGCTTCATTTTAAGGGTGATCCACAATCGCTATCCAACGATGATCCGGCGATGAACGGTGTCGAGAGAGATAGACTGGAAATCCCAACAATCCACACCCACATCCAGACTGTTCTCAATCAGGGTGGCAGGTTTGCTATCAGAGATCTATCGTCCCCCCATAAATCTCCAACTCCTTTTGCTTGCGCAGTTCTATCGCCAACTTTCTGGCTTCCTCCTCCCCGTACTTCTCGGTAGAAAAGGAAGACTGTTTTCTCACATTGGGTTCAGGAGACCAGGTGACGACATACACCGGGGTGTAGTTTGGAAGGGGGTTCCCCTCTTTATCGGTTGCCCCGGTCCAACTTATCGTCCGGCGCACGCCAACGACACCCAAATCATTCCCGGGTGTGGAAATCACCATCCGGTCGGTGCGCGGTTTGCCCAGCTCGAGCTCCTTTTCATCTCGCCACTCAAGGGCAGATTCTAACGCCTCCTCGTAACCTCCCCAGGCATTGTCACTAAAATACTTGCGGTGTTCTTCTCCCTTAAACCTCACACGCACGTACCAGCCAATATTCTTCTTATAATCCATTCGGGTGATACTTTTGGGCATTTTTACAGCTCCTGAATACAACTTAGGTTGTAATATTTGATACGTCTTTTTCATTTATGTCAGCCAACAGATGACTGGGATATTTCAATTATAACAAAAGTAACTACTCAGCCCAGAAGGGAACCCCATTTTTCGGAAGATCTCGCGAAAGAGTCTAGCAATCTAATCAGACGCTAATTTATCCCGATCGGGTTTCAAAGTAAGATACCTCTGAGAAAACAGGTCCATCGTATCGAGGTGATCATGCCCAACCGATTAGCAGACGAAAATTCCCCTTACCTGCTGCAGCACGCTGAGAACCCCGTTGACTGGTATCCATGGGGAGAAGAAGCGCTGGAGAAAGCCCGTCATGAAGATAAACTCATCTTTTTGAGTGTCGGTTACGCAGCCTGCCACTGGTGCCATGTCATGGAGCACGAGTCTTTCGAAGACCCAGATACCGCGGCGTTGATGAATGAGCATTTCGTCAACATCAAAGTTGACCGTGAGGAACGCCCGGACATTGACAATATCTATATGCAGGCTGTCGTGGCTATGACCGGGCAGGGTGGCTGGCCGATGAGCGTTTTCTTAACCCCCCAGGGTCAACCTTTCTATGGTGGCACCTACTTTCCTCCCGAACCGCGCTATCGCATGCCCTCGTTCCAAGAAGTGTTACTCAGTGTAGAGCGCGTTTGGCGGGAAGACCGACAGAAGATTTTAGAAAGTGGAGAGAAGATTACTCAACATTTGCAGCACTCTGATGTCAAGCGCGGTTCTGATAGGGAGATCGACCCCGATTTGCTGCAAAAAGCTGCCATGCGATTGGCTCAGGCATATGATTGGAAAAATGGCGGCTGGGGCCAGGCTCCTAAATTCCCTCAGCCCATGGCAATCGAATTCTTACTCAGGCAAGCTACTCGTGGAGACCGCATGGCTTTGGATATGGCCAGCCATGCCTTGAAATCCATGGCCAGAGGCGGCATATATGATGTCGTCGGCGGCGGCTTTGCGCGTTACAGCGTAGATGACTACTGGCTGGTACCCCACTTCGAGAAGATGCTCTACGATAACGCCCAACTAGCCCTGGCCTATCTGCACGCATTCCTGATCAACACAGACGGTGAATTCCGCCGGGTCTGCGAAGCCACGTTTGATTTCGTACTGCGCGAGATGACCCACAGCCAGGGTGGATTCTTCTCCAGCCTGGATGCCGACTCCGAAGGTGAGGAAGGTAAATTCTACGTGTGGACGCGGGAAGAGATCCAGACTGTCATTACTGACTCTGATGAAGCCAGTCTGTTTTTGGCAGCTTACGGAGTCACCCAAGCGGGCAACTTCGAGGGGCATACAGTCTTTCAGCGTGTCCTTGACGACGAGCAGATTGCCGAAGAGTTCGGCATTCCAGCAGAGCAGGTGCCAGCGAAATTTGCAGAACTACACGCCAAACTGCTCCAAAAACGCGCTGAGCGCATCCGACCTGGCACCGATGACAAAGTATTAGTCTCCTGGAACGGGTTGATGCTAATGGCCTTCGCCGAAGCAGGCCGCTACCTTGGGAGACCTGACTATACAGCAGCAGCTATCCGCAACGCAGATTTCCTACTCACCGCATTACAGCCTGAAGATCGTCTTTTACGAAGCTGGCGTGATGGTAAAGCACAATATAACGCCTATCTCGAGGATTATGCTGCTTTGATCCTGGGGCTGCTAGCACTGTATCAGAGTGATCCAAACCCACGCTGGTTCAACAGCGCGATGGAGCTGGCAGCGGAGATGATCACCCACTTTGGCGATCCTGCCGGCGGCTTTTTCGACACGCGTGATGATCATGAAGAGCTGCTATACCGTCCAAAAGATATCCAGGATAACGCTGTTCCATCAGGCAACGCTCTGGCTGCCCTGGCTCTATTGCAGTTAGGAGCGTACCAACTCAACCTCGATTGGCGCAACATGGCCGAGGAGATGCTCGCTCAAATGGGTGACAACCTGACCCGCTACCCCACAGGTTTCGGGCAATGGCTGATCGCCGCAGATTTCGCCCTTGGTTCTGTAAATGAGGTCGCTATCCTGGGGGATCCAGCATCCGCTCAAACCCAGGCTTTGGTGGACAGCCTTTGGGAGCAGTATCAGCCCCATTTAGTGGCAGCCATCTCAGAGGGAGAAAGCACATCCCCAAAACTTCTCGAAAGCCGCACTCTGATCAATGCTCAACCGACGGCCTACGTTTGCCAGGGATTCGTCTGTCAGCAGCCAGTCTACTCCCCTGAAGATTTGGCAAAACAACTTCAAAGCTAAACAAAATTCTAAAGGCCATCAGATTTTCACGGATAAATCCGAAAATAGGGGGCGGTCGGGTCGCTTTGTGACCCGACCGCCCCCTATTTTCGGTGACTAAATGATCAACGTCACAGGACAGTGATCGGAACCCAGGATGTCATCGTGGATAATTACATCCTGGACACGCGGCATTAAGCTTTCGCTGATCAGAAAATAATCCAGCCGCCAGCCGGTGTTGTTCTGGCGGGCGTTGCCCCAATTCGACCACCAGGTATATTGCACCCGCTCCGGATAAAGGGCGCGGTAGGCATCCACAAAACCATGCTCTAGATACTTGTCCACCCAGGCGCGCTCCTCTGGCAAAAAGCCTGTCGAATTCCTGTTTTGGCGATGGTTTTTGAGATCGATCTCCTGGTGAGACGTGTTGAAATCGCCACATAGGATAATCTGCTTTCCGGCTTTATGCATGCGGTTGCAAATATCCAACAGGCAGGCATAAAACTCCAGCTTGAAGCCCACCCGGCTGTGATCGCGTCCCCCGTTGGGGAAATAGATATTGAACAGGGCAAAATCAGCAAAATGCGTTTGGATCACGCGGCCTTCGGCATCGAAACGTTCCTCACCCAAGCCCTTTTCTGAATTCAGCGGCTCAATTTGGGAAAATGTAGCCACGCCACTGTACCCCGGTCGTTGAGCTGGATTCCACTGCGTATGAGCTTGTTCCAATTGAATACGTTGAGTCTTTGTGAGTTGATCTGGACGGGCCCGGATTTCCTGCAAGCACAGCACATCCGGACGCTCTGCGTCCCACCAACCAGCGGCTCCTTTGCGAAGCGCAGCCCGCAATCCATTGACGTTCCAAGTGGTGATTTTCAAAGCATATTCTCCTTCTGATGATCAAACCAATTTTACCGTAACACAGTCGGATGGCTCTCTAGGAATCGCCGGGGTAGCTCACAGATTTTGGGGTGGAGGTGGGGTGCACTTTGGAAGTGCACCCCACCTCCACCCAAATCTGGACATTACCACGGGAATTCCTAGAGGCCCAGTCACTTGATAGACGACCGACGACGGTGGTCTTCCGTCTCTCGTCCTCGGTCTCATAAATCCATGGTATAACTATCCCAGCTTACTATCTGACTATAAACCTATCAGACTACCTGACTAAATCCCATGCCCCAATTCGAATTCCACATCTCCCGCCAATCTCGAGATCGCTACCAATTCTCGGAAACCCTTTTTTCAATGAGCGGCAATGTCATCTTTGCCGATTTCCACGCCGCGCGTACCTTCGCCCAGAAGATGAACGAGCAGCGCGATTTGATCCGCTACCCGGAACAAGCCGTCAAAGCTGGCCAAATCAATGCTATGGGCTTGATCGATGAAATGCTGCACTATATGGCGCGCCAATATCGCTTGCAGGTCAACCCGCAGGCCCTTGATAAAGCCCTGGTCTGGTTGGATGCCAAATTGGGCAAGGAGAAAGTCGACAACGCCTTACGCCGCTTCACCGATGAATTCCCTCCGCTAGCCGTCTACATCGAAGAGAGCACAATCGACGAGTACCTGTGGGGGCGCACAGACGGTTTGCTCAACCGCCAGATCGCTCTGGAAGAACTACTCATGCTCTGGCTGGCGAATGTCAATCCAGCCTTTACCCCTTACCATGAGCTTTTCGACGACAGCGATCTCGAAAAGCATACCATTTACCCACAGATCATCGACCAACTGCAAGATTTCTTCGTAACCCAACCCGCCTTCGGTCCTGAGAACCAGACCCTGATCCAGCTTTTAAGAGCTCCAGCCCTGGCCTCACCCCACTCCCTCACCGCCCAATTGGAATATATTCGTGAGCGCTGGGGAACATTTTTGGGTGAATACTTGCAGCGACTGTTGAAGAGTATAGATTTCATCAAAGAAGAAGAGAAACCTATCTTCTTTGGACCAGGCCCCGCTCTGGTTCCGGAGTATCAAAAAATATCCTTAGATTACCCCGAAGAGGAACGCTTCAGCCCCGACAGCGATTGGATGCCGCGCCTGGTATTGCTGGCCAAAAATGCCTATGTCTGGTTGGATCAACTGGCCAAAGAATATCATCGCGACGTCAAGCGCCTAGACCAAGTTCCCGACGAGGAGCTCGACAAATTAGCCCGCTGGGGCTTTAGTGGATTGTGGTTGATCGGCTTGTGGGAGCGCAGCCCTGCCTCCCAGCGCATCAAACAACTCTGCGGCAACCCCGATGCCGTCTCATCAGCCTACTCACTCTACGATTACGTCATCGCTGATGATCTCGGGGGCGAAGAAGCGTATTTGAATTTACGCAGCCGCGCCTGGCAGCGCGGTATCCGCCTGGCTGCTGATATGGTGCCCAACCATGTGGGCATCTATTCCAAATGGATAATCGAACATCCCGATTGGTTCATCTCCCTGGATCATTCCCCTTTCCCTACCTATACTTTCGATGGAGAGAACCTCTCCCACGATGAGAGAGTGGGCATTCACCTGGAAGACCATTATTTTTCTCGCAGCGATGCTGCCGTGGTCTTCAAGCGCATGGACCACTGGACAGGCGACACGAAATTCATCTACCACGGCAATGACGGCACCGCTATGCCCTGGAACGATACTGCACAACTGAATTTTCTCAACCCCGAGGTACGCGAAGCCGTCATCCAGACCATCTTGCACGTGGCGCGTAAATTCCCCATCATCCGCTTCGACGCTGCCATGACCCTGGCCAAGAAACACTTCCAGCGCCTGTGGTTCCCAGAACCCGGCTCTGGAGGAGATATCCCCTCTCGGGCAGAGTACGGCCTCACACGGGGGCAATTCGACGATGCCATCCCCGTGGAATTCTGGCGCGAGGTCGTCGATCGCGTCGCCCAAGAGATCCCCGACACACTGCTCTTGGCGGAAGCTTTCTGGATGATGGAGGGCTACTTCGTGCGCACCTTGGGAATGCACCGCGTCTACAACAGCGCCTTCATGAATATGCTGCGCGATGAGAAAAACGACCAATACCGTCAATTGATCAAAAACACCCTGGAGTTCGACCCGCAAATCCTCAAGCGTTACGTCAACTTCATGAACAACCCCGACGAAGAAACCGCTATCGAGCAATTCGGCAGCGATGACAAATATTTCGGCATCTGCACCATGATGGCCACGATGCCCGGCTTGCCCATGTTCGGCCATGGTCAGGTGGAGGGCTATCACGAGAAATACGGCATGGAATATCACCGCGCTTACTGGGAGGAATACCCCAACCACCATCTGGTTACGCGACATGAGCGCGAGATCTTCCCTATCCTGCACCGCCGCGGCCAGTTTGCAGAAGTCGGCACCTTCGCCCTGTACGATTTCTACACTCCTCATGGCCAGGTCGATGAAAATGTCTTCGCCTATTCAAATAGAACTGCGGGGGATGCATCGTTAGTGATCTATCACAATCGCTGGGCAGATACGCGTGGCTGGATCAAAACATCGGCAGCTTTTCGAGATAAAGCCAAAGATCAACTGCTGCAAACCGAGCTTGGCAGCGGCCTGGGGTTGAAAAACCAAGAAGATACCTTCACCATCTTTCGCGACTATATTAGCGGATTGGAGTACATCCGCAGCAACCGGGATCTCCATGAGAACGGCCTCTATATTGAGCTTGGGGCTTATAAATATCATGTCTTCCTCGATTTCCGCCAGGTCGATGACAACGAGTGGGGGCAATACGCCCAACTCAATGAATACCTGAAAGGTCGCGGCGTCCCCAACATGGAAGAGGCTATGAAGGAAATCCTGCTGCAACCTCTGCACTACCCCTTCCGCGAGCTGGTCAACCCCAGCATGTACGAGTGGTTGTTGGAGAACCGTTTTCATGTTGACACGTTTAAACGTTCGAACGTTCAAACCATCTTAGACGAAGTCCAACAAAAAATGATCCGGCTGTTAAGTGAGATCGAAGGGATGATCGAGGCTGATGTGGATAATGAGGCTTTGGCTGGAGAAGTTTGCCTGAAATTGGAATCCGCTTTAGGGTTGGCTCAAATCCCCGAACAGCTTCCTGCTTCCAAAGGGGTTGCTCTTGACTCCCTTCTGGCCTGGCTCGACCCCTCCGAAGATGATACTGCCTTTTGGGGAACACTTTTCAGCTGGCTGTTCACCCACAACCTGGGCAAAGTCTCTGATCAAGATGAATACGCTGCAGTAGGGCGCAGTTGGCTAGACGATTGGCTGTTGGGCAAGATCATCCACCAGACCCTCGAAGATCTAGAATTAGAGTCCCATGTTGCCGACGAAGCCGTTACTGCTGTCAAGATCATGGTTGTTCATCAAGATTGGGGAAGAACACCTCCTGCCAGTACAGCGCAAGCCTCGCAGATCTTACAAACCTGGCTGCGTGATGATGATATCCAACGCTTTTTGCGCATCAATCGCTACCAGGGCGTCCTGTGGTTCAACAAAGAAGCCTTCGATCAGCTCCTGGGTTGGATGTTGGCTATCGCCGTTATTACAACTTTGACTGACCCTAAGCTTAGCGAGAAGAAAAAGGCCACAGCGATCCAAACCAGCTATGACGTGATCGAAAAATTAGCTACTGCTGCGATCGAGTCTGGGTATCAGGTTGAGAGATTATTGGAGGCAGTCACAGAATAGGAACGCGGTTCCTTGAAGGAACCGCGTTCCTCCATTACCCCTCGAAAATATCATCCTCCACCAAAGATTTGATGCCTCGAAAACTCGAAACACCATCATGAAAATTGATGAATCCCTCCACATTCCCAAACCACGCCAGCGCTTCACCTCTGGCTAACTGAGTCGCTCCTCGACTACACAAGGCTTTATAAGATGAATAAGGCCAATCCCGGTAATCCTTAATGAAACCATGCCTTTGAGGATTTTGGTGGATGTAAGCAATCAAGTAACAAAAATACTGATCCCTGGTAATTGGGATTCGCTTGAAACGTCCCTCAAAAAGTGCGCCAGTACGAAGATAAGCAATATTGAATGCCTTCGTATAAGTTCCAAAAAAGTGTATTGGGTAACAACATCTTGAACATTAACAACTGACTATAAGAGCCA